>JAGWXK010000050.1 GCA_018969905.1 Bdellovibrionales bacterium | reverse complement strand
ACCTGCACTGGAAACAATTGAAGAAGGTAGAGTTTGAAATCAACAACAGACCCATGAAGTGTCTTGACTGGCGTACCCCTTACGAACTTATGATGAAGAAAAGTTGCACTGCCTTTGTGTAGTCGGGAATACATTAATTCTTCAGCACCACTTTTTTCTGACTGAAGGCAGTCTCAAAGGTGCGCCTGGCGAGATAGGAAGACTTCACGGTCCAATATTTTTTGTGCATCGTAAGCACCGACACCGCGATCTTTCGTCCGTGTGCCTGTGCAAAACCCACGAACCAATCAATTCTCCCGCGATGATTTCGATCGGTGAGGTGCCCTGTTTTTCCTCCGACTTCGAGTTCACTGAATTTTCCTCGAAAAAATCCGTGAAACGCCTTTCGCGATGTGCCACTCACCACAGTCTCCCGCATCAAGGTCTTCAACTCCTTCGCGGTATCGGCACTCATCACCCGGCTTTGAATCGCTGGTTCCGCACGATAAACTGTCTTTCCTGATTTCAGATATGCCGCATTCATGAAATAGGGCTGCATCATGATTCCGTCATTCGCTACGGCTGCCGCGATCATCGCGCCATGAATCGGACTCATGACATTGTCCTGGGTGTACCCGGAGGCCATTTCGGCAAGTTGGTATTCATTCGCGGGATTGGCAGCCTTTGACTGGATGACCGGGAAATCAGCCTGAATTTCTTCTCCATATCCGAAACGATTTGAAAACATCTGGAGCGGCTCTTTACCGAGCTCGAACACCGCAAGTCTTCCAAATACCGTATTGATGGACTTCGCAAATGCCTCCTTGAAGGAGATCTGCCGGATCCAGCCACTCACCCGCTCTTTCAACACCTGATATTTATAGAGAGTGTGATTTCGCCCCGCATACGCCATTAGAGTTGCCGGATTTGCTTTACGCTCTTCCAAGGCCGCGGCCGCAGTGACAACCTTAAATACAGATGCAGATGGAAATGTGTATTCCAGTGCGGGGTTTCCCTCGATCTCAAAAGCTCGGTTCACGCCCGCCATTGCAAGAACTCTCCCGGTCGATGCATCCATCGCCACCATCACGCCAAGATCCGGCTTGTACTGGGAAAGAAGATCCTCCGAGAGGGATTGAATGGCTGGATCAAACGCGTAGTCAAGAATCACCGGCTCTTCGTACCCGGTAATATTGATCTCGTTTTGTTTGAACTCATACACTTCGGAAGAACCGACCTCACGCATTTTCTCCCTCAGTTCTGCCTTGGTCAGAAGAGCGGGAGCAAAGGGGTTGAAAAGGGATCCACCCGATTTCTGTGAAAAATACCCGATCGCCCAACCTCCAACAAAAACGAGCAGAACCAGGGAAGCAAGAAACCCCACCCGCTTCAATCGACGAGGGGATGTGTACTTTTTGACTGCCATTTCGAGACCTTGCCTCATTCCTTGAGTGTTACAAAAAATCAGGAAGACTGCAAACTTTGAGATTGTGCGGGCGTATTTACAGGAATCTCGATTCCATCAGGGGTGCTACTTTTTTCATCGTCTGCCTCTTCGCCCCCTTCCTCGTCGGGACCGTTCTCCGGGGGAATTGAAACATCCAGTCTCTTTTCGAATGCAAGAGGGGTGGACCACTCGAGATCCCGCTCTTCAGGCGTCAAATAATGGGCCATGACCATCTTGTTCAGAATGGAGCGCATGGTTCTTCGGGCGTATGGTGTCAACTCTCCCTTTGTGAATGAAATCGAATATCGCTTCGGCGATGGAAGGAGCATCGCAAGAAATGCCGCCTCCTTTGGTCTCAATTCCGAGGGGGATTTCTGAAAATACTTCCGCGATGCCTCCCCAATTCCGAAAACCCCCTCACCCATCTCCGCAATGTTGAAATAAAGCTCGAGAATCTTCTGTTTGCCAACGACCTTCTCAATTTTGGTGGAAAGCCATAGTTCGTGAATCTTTCTTCCAATGCTCTTCTCTTTTGAAAGATAAAGGTTTCTCACAACCTGCTGGGTAATCGTGCTTGCTCCGCGAGTCAGCTTTCCGGCTTCAATGCTCTCCCTGATTGCCTCTTGAATCTGCTTTTCATCATAGCCCTGGTGCTGAAAAAAAGCCCAATCCTCTGAAACCAGAATTGCCCCTTGAACCCGTTTCGGAATCGAGGAGACCGGCACCCAGTACGGAGGGGGCGTATCTTTGAGAACCACCTCACTCGGAGTCTTCCGGCCATGATAGATCACATGGGGATATTTCTTTTTTAGATCGGTGAATTTTGGAACACAGCCATGTCCCGAACCGCATGCCGCAAACAGCAGAAATACGGGAAGAAGGTTCTTCGTTTTCACGTCGGCAAGCTTAAATCCTGAGCGTGCCGAATCCGATCAATCACTTCGCGAACGGCACCATGGCCACCGGACCTACGCGTGACTGCATGAACCACCTCATGCACTTCCGGCATTGCCTCGGGAACCGTGATCGCAAGACCCACCGCCTTCAAAGCCGGAATATCAAACCATTCATCGCCCATAAAGCACGCATCTTCCGGTGTTAATCCGGTTTCCGCCAGAATCTGCTTCATGGAGGACAGCTTGTCCTCACTGCCAAGAACAGCATGCTGGATGCCAAGCATCTTGATTCGTTCTTTCAGCTCAGTGGAATTTCCTCCACTGATGATTCCCACCTTGATCCCGGATCGTTGAATGGTCTTGATTCCGTATCCATCGTAGATGTTGTAGGTGCGCGTCCAACCCTGACCTTCCACATAAAAAAGGGAACCATTGGTCAGAATCCCATCCACATCCAGAAGAAGGAGCTTGATGCGTTTCAAGCGGGATTCAAATTCGGACTCGGAAAGATGCAATTTCATCCCTGCGCCTCCGGAAGAAGTTTCGGAAGGGTTTTTGCAAGCCTTCTGAACTCTAAAATTTGCTGAACAAAAGCGCCCACGTGTTCAAGGTAAAATGCATTCGGTCCATCACTCTTGGCCATGGCTGGCCTTGGATGGCACTCCATGAACAGTCCATCCGCACCGGCTGCGAATGCGGCCCGCGCAAGCACTTCGAGGTTCTCCCGCTTTCCACCTGTTGATTTGCCACCTGGACCACCACCCGGGCTTTGGATCGAATGAGTGGCATCATAAATGGTGGGAACTCCGAATTTTGCCATCGCTTGAAAGGAGGTCATGTCCACAACAAGCGAATTGTAGCCAAAGGTCACACCACGCTCAGTCAGGTGAAGATCAACTTTTTTGGACGAATGACTCGCTTCCACCGCCCTCACCTTATCCACAATGTTCTTTGCATCCCAAGGAGCGAGGAACTGCCCCTTCTTTATGTTTACTTTTCGATTCCATTTGATCGCAGCTTCCGTGACCGACACGATCAAATCCGTTTGCCGGCATAGAAATGCCGGGATTTGCAAAAAATCAATGTGCTTGGCGACCTCTTCGGCCTGATCCGGAGTGTGAATGTCCGTAAGCAAAGGAAGTCCGGTGCGCTCCTTGACTTTCGTCAGGATCTTCAGACCTTCCTTCATTCCAGGGCCGCGGAACCCATCGATCGAGGATCGATTTGCTTTGTCAAAAGACGCCTTGAAAAACAACTGAAGAGGAAGACCATGGAGCTGGCGCTTGAGCTCAGTTGCGATCTCCATCACCAAACCCTCGTCTTCAATCACGCAGGGTCCGGCAATCAAAGTCATCGGAGGAACTGTTGCGTGTAACATCAGCCCTTCCCCTTTGCTTTGAGAGACGCCTTGATGAATCCAACAAAAAGAGGATGCGGCTCAAGAGGACGACTGAGAAGTTCCGGATGGAACTGGCATCCCAGGAACCATGGATGATCCGGAAGCTCCACCATCTCCACAAGCTCTTCAGAGGTTTTCGGATCGATATTTAGCCCGCTCACCACAAGTCCCCCCTCTTCGAGCCTGCCCCGAAAGGCGTTCGAAACTTCAAACCGATGCCGGTGGCGCTCCGAGATCATTTCCTTTTGGTAGGCGGCAAATGCGTGGGTAGGCTTGCCTTTATTCTCTTGCTTCACACGGCATGGGTACGCCCCAAGCCTCATCGTGCCCCCAAGATCCTTCACGCTTTTTTGAGAATCCATCAGATCAATCACATTCTGCTGATTTTCTGGTTTGAACTCTGCTGAATTTGCTTCCGTAAGGCCGCAAACATGGCGGGCAAACTCAATGGTCGCAAGCTGCATCCCGAGACAAATCCCGAAAAACGGGATTTTCTTTGTTCGAGCATATTCGATTGCCTTGATTTTTCCCTCGATGCCACGCTCGCCGAATCCCCCTGGAACCAGAATCCCTGAAACTTCCGGGAGCGCGGAAAGGTCTCCTTTCTCGAGCATCTCGCTATCAATGTAAACAGGGGTCACTTTGGCATGGTTGGCAACTCCGCCATGCACAAGCGACTCGGAAATGGATTTGTAGGTGTCACGCCAATCCGTGTACTTCCCCACGATTCCAATTTTCACCTCATGATCCGGATGGTGAAGGGTTTTTACCATTTTCTTCCATTTTGAAAGATCAGGCCTGCCGGTCCAAATTCCAAGTTTCTCAACCACCTTATCGTCGAGACCCTCTTCGGAAAGTAAAAGCGGCACATCATAGATGCTCTCTGCGTCCTGCGCGCTGAAAACGCAGTCACCAGGAACATTGCAAAACAATCCGATCTTTTCCTTGATCCCCTTCTCAAGCACGCGATCCGTCCTGCAAATGAGGATGTCGGGCTGGATCCCGATCTCGCGCAACTCCTTCACGCTGTGCTGGGTGGGCTTGGTCTTCAGCTCTCCTGCGGTCGGAATGTAAGGAACAAGGGTAAGATGTGCGAATAAGACATTCGAAGCACCCTCTTCATGCTTGATCTGACGAATGGCTTCAAGAAACGGAAGCCCCTCAATATCGCCGACAGTACCCCCTACCTCGATGATTCCAAGATCAGCGTCTTCCATCGCAGCCTGGATGTTTTCCTTGATCTGGTCGGTAACGTGAGGAATCACCTGCACCGTCTTTCCGAGATACCCTCCCGATCGTTCTTTTTTGATGACGGCATCATAGACCCGCCCCGCAGTAAAGCTGTTCTTCCTGCTGAATTTGGCACTATGGACAAAGCGCTGGTAATGTCCGAGGTCAAGATCGGTCTCGGTTCCATCATCCAGCACAAAAACTTCTCCGTGCTGGAACGGACTCATGGTCCCTGGATCCACATTCAGGTAAGGATCCATCTTGAGCATGGTCACTTTGATTCCTCGCTGCTCTAGCAGCATCCCAAGAGAGGCCGCACAAATGCCTTTCCCAATGCTCGAGAGCACTCCTCCGGTCACAAATATATACTTCTTAGGCTTTGCCATACCGCTTTCCTCCGATCAGAGATCGAACTTTTTCAAGATCTTCGGGCGTGTCCACACCCACCGAATCAAAATCCGCCTCAAAAACTCCAATGGAAATTCCTGCCTTCATCGCACGCAATTGTTCCAGACTCTCCGCGCGCTCGAGTTCCGTCACCGGAAGCGCGCTCATTCTCAGCAGGGTCTCCCTGCGATAGACATAAATTCCGACATGCTGGGAACACAGAAAGGGAGCCTTTGCGGCATCCGGTTCGACACGCGAATAGGGAATCGGATAGCGCGAAAAATAGAGTGCGCGATTCGAATCATCGACAATCACCTTCACAACATTCCGGTTTTTGAGATCCTCAACCGACTTCACCGGGACCCGAAGCGAGGTGAGATCAAACTTTCCCTCGAGTACCGGGCGAATCGCAAAATCAATCGATGATCCATCAATCAGGGGTTCGTCGCCCTGAACATTTACAAACACATCCCCTGGAATCATTTTGGCAACCGCAGCCATCCGGTCAGTGCCGCTTTGGATTTCGGTTGAGGTCATCACTACCTCACCTCCAAAAGATCTTACGGCCATGGCAACTCGCTCGTCATCGGTTGCAACACAAACCCTGGAGCAAAGCTTTGATTGTTTTGCTTTTTCATAAACCCACTGAATCATGGGTTTGCCACAAATATCTGCCAGGGGCTTTGCCGGTAGCCGGGTCGAACCATAACGAGCGGGAATCACTGCAACCACCATCATGGGGCTTGATGCTATCGGTTTTGATGCAGTTTGGGCCAGTGAATAATGCTTGAGGATTAAATTATTTTAGTCGAAAACTCGGCTCTTTCGGGCCTACTGCTCCAAGTAGCCATTCGCCTGCTTCATCGCATCTGCGGCATCCCGAAGTTTGGACCTGAGCTCATCTGTCGAGCGGCGCTCTTTTTCGTACTGCTCTTGCGCAAGCTCCATGTTGAACTCCAAGAGATCAACTCTTCTCTTTAACTCCAAAATCTTTTCATCCCGCGCCTGCAGAAGCGCCGCCGAGTCCTTCTTGAGGATTTCAAGCTGGCCTTCAAGCTCCTTCTCGCGAACCCGGATTCTTCGAACATCAACACGAACCCTTTCCTTTACCTTCATGACCTCTTCATTCATGAGCCTGAGCTTGGTCTCAATCACGCGAGCTTTCTCGGTCCGCTCCCTCAGCTGCCGGTCAAGATCATCTACCTGCTTCTCAACCACTTCCATCTCGACCCTTTTTTCAAGATCATATCCCTTTAAGGTTTGCTCTGCTCTGCTCAAGAGTTCCTGAAGTTCGGCATTTCTTGCCTTTTCCATCTTGAGCTCGTCTTCAACCTGGGAGATTCGCTCCTTCGAGGAGCGAATCTGGCCGCTCAAAACCGCAACATCCTGCTCACGCATGGCAAGATAGTTTCGGAGGGCCTCCACATCAGGATTTGCCTCCGTCACCAGTTTCAAGGCAGGACGCGGTTCCGGAGCCCTCGGGGCGAAGTACGAATCAACTTCCCTGCGTACCGATTCGAGAGGGGACTCAAAACTCAGAGGATCGGAGCTTTCTTCTAATGGTGAAATCCTCAGCCCTGAAGTGACAGAGGTCCGATCGATCATCCGGGTCGATTGATCGGCGTCGCCCTCATGATCCTCAACTTCACGAAAAATGGGTTCGACCCGAGTTGCCTCTACGGCCTCAAAATCCCGGGCAGCCGTACCCTCGGAAACAGGCATCTCGATTGGATCTGGCGCAAGCGATGAATTCCTCGCTTGAATCGACTGTATGGCGGTGTTTGTGGAACGACCACTCATTGTTTTCGAAGGAGCACGAAGGGATAAGGATGTGGATCTTGTCCGGGTGATCTCCGGTCTTTTTAAAAACTTGGTAGCCTCAACCAACTTGATACTATTGCCGGTGACTCCCTCTTTTGTGGCACCGACCATTTTTTCGGAATTTGAGGAAGAGGCACCGCCCCAAAATCCGATCACTCGTTTTGGTGCCCCCGCATAGGGAAGGTAGCCCTTGGCGCTATGGTTGGAGTTTTGATGCTTCAAGATATCGCGTTCGGTCCAGGATTCGGTCAGAATCAAATATGGCTTGTCCGCCTTCTCGGCAAAAGAAACAAGACTCTCGTGGGCCACGATCGCCTCAACGCCGTCCCCGTGGAGAGCCATCAGTTTAGCCGCATCTTCCACCGTACGGGCAAGGACCACGCCCCACCCCTCAGCCCGGAGCGGGTCAATCCAGTTTCTCTGAACATCCTTGTGAGAATCCAAAAATAGAATCTTCATCCATTCTCCCATCGGAAAGCCCGCTGAAAATCTTTAAGGCGTTTGACCCTCCAAGTCCCAAAGTGCTAGGGTGAGGGGGATGTTCAAGGTACAAAAAAGCGACAAAATCCTGACCGTTCAGGTGCACCATGAAAATCTCAACCCGAGAACCTTCAAGGTACCCGTTCGTTGGATTCACAGGGCTTCCTGGATGGCTTGGTTGTTGCTGTCTGTTTCCCTGGCATCCAGTCTCTATGCCGTCCGTGAGTATTACTCGGAGCGCTCCGCGCGCCCGGAGCTCGTCGCAGAACTCGAAAACGAAGTTCAAAACCTGAAGATTGCGCTCGAGAAAAAGACACCTTCTTCCGCTCCGCCCATCCCCGGTTCTGCCAGTTCTTCGCCTTCCGACCCCAGGGCAAGCGACACGAAACCATCTCCAGCCCCCGGAATTCCCATGGAAGGAAGGGATGGGGTTTGGAATGGTCTTGCCGAACAAATCACAGTACCCCCTGCCGGCACAGAGCCATCCATCCGCTTTGAAGACGCTCGCGTCGAATGGCAGGGAAAATATGCGAACTTCACCCTGAATGTTGTATACAGAAATCCCGGAAAGGGGAGCCAACAGGGTCATCTGGTGGCTTTGGGTCGGTCCAATGACAGTCTTTTCGCCCATCCCGATGGAGTGCTCAACACCTCAAGCGGCTCAGCCCTCTTTGACGCAAATCGAGGGGAATATTTTTCGGTGGCACGGTTTCGGGTGCTGAAAGCCAGATTCGGCCCGTTTGAAACCAATGAGCAACTCCGCGAGATCCAGATATTCGCCTTTGATTTGAGCAATAAATTGATCAAGGTTGAAACCTACAAATATGGAAAATAAAGATCTCCTGCAAAGTGAACTTACCGTAGTCGGTTCGGAAATCACCTTTGAGGGAATCCTCACAGTATCCAATGAAATGCATCTTTACGGAAAAATCATTGGTGAGATCCGCTGCAATCCGGGAAGCCTCTTGGTCTTAAAGACAGGCTCCCTTGTTGAGGGCAAGATCATCGGTGATCAGATCATCGTTGACGGATTCGTGAAGGGTCACATTGAAGCGAGTGGACGAATCTGGATTACCTCGGCAGGCAAGCTCGTAGGCTCTCTCAAGACCACCTCGCTGCAAATCGATCCAGGGGCGGTATTTGAAGCAAAAGTAGAGATGTAACCGAGAGCACGTTCCTACTGAAGGAGAAGGTCGAGCAGGTAGACCTCGGTCACGATCGGAGCCTTCAAGTAGGCATTCGTATCGTCAATCACCTGAGACTTGAAGACATATCTCCCCTGAACCTGATTCAGATCCTGAAACTTGCGTTTGCTGAGATTCTGAATGACATGATCCAAAATGGCGGGCTTTGCCTCCTCGACCTTTTTTCGATCGCCTTCGCTGCGAAGCTCAAGAGACAAACTCACCGAGGCGTAATGGGTTTTGGGTTTGCCATCGCCCCCTTGATACGCATCCAAATTGACCGTAATCGGGTCAAGGGACATCAACACCCTCTGACTCCGGTCACGCGTGGGCACGGAAGACTCGGTCTTCTCAATTCTTACCCGTTCCTTTTCTTCCGTTATGGGCGGACGCTTGAATATCAGTTTGGTGTAGACGAAGAGACCCAACACCGCTGCAATCGCAACTGTATTTACGAGTCCCAGAATCAGACCGATTTTTTTCATCTCAGGAACAGTCTAGATCTTCAAGGCTTCGTAAGGCAACCCCAGATCCTCAGCAACCGCACGATAGGTCAACTTACCATGGGAAAGGTTCACGCCTTTATAGAGTGCCGGATCCTTGGAAACCGCCTCTTTCCAACCAAGATTGGCCAACATCAGCGCGTACTTGAGGGTTACATTGGTCAAGGCATAGGTTGAGGTTCTGGGAACCGCACCTGGCATGTTCGGAACAGCGTAATGAATGATGTTGTCCACTGAATAGGTCGGGTGCTCATGAGAGGTCGGACGGCAGGTTTCCACCGCTCCACCCTGATCCACTGCAACGTCGATGATGACTCCTCCCGGCTGCATGCGTGACACCATCTGCCGCGTCACGAGTTTCGGAGCCTTTGCACCCGGAACCAGGATCGCACTGATTACGAGATCCGAATCGATCACCGAGCGCTCGATTTGTTCATTGTTTGAGTAAAGGGTGTGAATAGAGTTCCCAAAAATGTCGTTCAAGTATTCCAAGCGATCCACATTCACATCAAGGATCGTAACCTTCGCACCAAGACCTACCGCCATTTTTGCGGCATTCACTCCGACCACACCCCCCCCAAGGATAGTGACGTTGGCACGAGCAACTCCCGTCACGCCACCAAGGAGCATTCCTTTTCCGCCATGATCTTTTTGCAAATAAGTCGCACCAATCTGGGTCGCCATCCTCCCGGCGACAGCACTCATGGGAGCAAGAAGCGGAAGTGACATGTCCGCAGGCTGAATGGTCTCGTACGCGATCCCCACAATCTTTCGGTCAAGAAGAGCCTTCGTAAGACGCTCATCCGCGGCAAGGTGCAAGTAAGTGTAAAGGATCTGCCCTTCCCGAAGGAGATCGTATTCTTCCGGAAGTGGCTCCTTCACCTTTACAATCATATCCGCCTTGGCGAACACGTCCTTGGCGGAGTCCACGATTGTCGCTCCGGCCGCTGAGTACTCCTGATCAGAAATCCCCGCGCCTACTCCGGCTCCGGCCTGAACCAGCACCTTGTGGCCAGCCTGAGTGAGCGCCCTCACCCCTGCCACAACCATGGACACACGATTTTCCTTGTTCTTGATTTCCTTTGGAACACCGACAATCATAGCGACTCCTTATCAACTTTGAGCCTCATTTACTAACATGAATGACCTGGCCATCATAGGCCAAAGCATGTTTTTCCGGCAGAGCGCGGGAGGCCGCTACAAAATCGAAATCATGTCCCAAATGGGTGAAAAAAGTCCTTTTTGCTCCTATTCTATTTGAATAGTTTAATGACCTCTCGAGACTCAGATGGGTGTCGTGATCTGTCAAGCGGAGGCAATCGAGCATGAGCACCGAGAGTCCCCTGAGCCGTTCCAAGGAGCTTTCGGGAATAGAACTGCAGTCGGTGAGGTATGCAAAATTCCCGATCCTGAAACCCGCCACTTTCTTGGAGCCGTGATCAAGCTCGATGGGAATGATTTTCAAGTCTCCCACCCGGAAGTCAGGATCCCGGAGCCCGAAGGGACGAAGGTCAATCTTGGCGATTCCACCCCCCTCAACTTTTCCCGGAGAAAATATATAGGGAAAGCGGACAGGAAGTTCCCGAAGCGTCCAATCGTGAACATAAGCGGGGATCGTGGAGTTTTGAATGAAATTGTAGCTTCGAATTTCATCAATTCCACCAATATGATCGGCATGGGGATGAGTCAGAAGAATCGCATGGATTGAGGGAATCCGGGCGCGCAGCGCCTGCTGTCTGAAGTCCGGAGAGACATCCACAAGCAAACTGATCGCATCGACCTGAATCCAGATGGAAGCCCGAAGACGTTTGTTTTTTGGATTCCTTGATCGACATACCTTGCAGGAACAATGAATCAACGGAACCCCGGTCGAGGTACCGCATCCCAAAACAGTCACGCGCATTTTACCGGATTGCATGATATACCCGACTTTATGAGAATCCTGGTATCCGGAGCAAGTGGATTTATCGGCAGTGGATTGGTGTCCGCCCTGGCGGAAAAAGGCCATGATGTCTGCGCGCTGATGCGCCCGAGTGCGTCTGCATCTCACTTGAAGAGCGTGCCATTCACAAGGATCACAGGGGACATTCTTGATTCAGATTCATTGAAACGGGCATGCAAGAACATGGATGCGGTTTTTCACCTTGCCGGGCTCACAGCCGCAAGGAGTCGACAGGAGTATTTCAAGTTCAATGCAGAGGGGACAAAAAATCTGGCCTCTGCAGCAGCACAGTCGGGAAGCGTGAACCGCTTTATCTATGTCTCATCTCTTGCGGCCAGCGGCCCCAGTGTAGGATTGGCTCCGAAGCTCGAGCAAGATCCGGATTATCCGGTTTCCATGTATGGAGAGAGCAAACTCCGAGGGGAACTTTATCTGGATGAACTGAAAGGCCAACTGCCTTTCATCGTGATCCGCCCACCCATGGTTTATGGGCCCCGCGACAAAAACGTATACCTGTTTTTTAAGTCCATTCAGAAAAACTGGCTTCCCGTACTTCCTTCGCGCACACCAACAGGACACAAGTATTACAGTGCCATCCATGTCGAGGATCTGATCCAGGTGTTGGCAAACTCTCTGTCTGCCGACCCTTCCATTTTTGCACGGGGCGAACGATTCCATGTGAGTGATGGCCAGATCTACACTTTTGAACGGATCATGGGTTTGATCTCAAGCGAACTGAAGGTAAAACCGTTTCGATTGAAAATTCCAGACACCCTCGTTTCACTGCTTGCCTCCGGAGGAACCATTGCAGGAAAAATCCTGAATCGGAGCCTCCCTCTCAATCGCGATAAGCTCAATGAACTCATTTCGGACTATTGGATCTGCTCTTCTCAAAAAGCATTTGAGCAACTCACATTCAAACCCAAGTACACCCTCGAAACCGGAGTCCCCCAGACTGTAGCCTGGTACAAAGTGAATGGATGGCTCTGAAAGATCATGAAGAAAACCATCATCATCACGGGTGCAAGTGAGGGCATCGGGAGTGCGATGGCATTGGAGTTTGCCCGTCGCGGGTATGCGCTCGGGCTCATCTCCAGAAGAATGGAGCTTCTTCAAAAAGTGAAAAAGGATGGTTTGGCTTTGGGTGCTTCCCAAATTCATCTTGAGTCGGTGGATGTCACGGATGAAATCCATTTTGAGTCAGCTCTTTCCTCCCTGGATCAAAAACTGGGGGGCGCGGAATTCTTTGTTGCGAATGCTGGAGTCACGGGGCGCTCCTCTTTTGATGAGACCGCATGGCCATCTGCTAAAAAAACCCTGCTCGTGAATGCAATGGCCGCGATTCATGGGCTTGAGGTCATGAAGGTAAAAATGCTCGCCCGCGGGAGGGGAACTCTGGTTGGAGTCAGTAGCGTTGCCGGCTCCCGCGGTATGCCGACCGGAGGCGCCTATTCTTCCTCGAAGGCCGCCCTGACCACCCATCTAGAAACCATGCGGGTGGACCTTAAAGGCATGGGCATTTCCGTAGTCACCATTGCGCCAGGCTTCATCGACACTTCACTTACCAAAAAGAACAAAGGCAAAATGCCATTCCTCATGCAACCTGAGGATGCGGCGCGGATTTTTGCCACAGCCATTGAAAAGAAAAAGGTTTGGGCAATCGCTCCTCGGCCTTACTTCTTTCTATATCCGATTCTTCAGATGCTCCCGAGAGCGTGGTTCGATTTCATCTTGAGCCGAACCTATCGAAGCATTCGCGGTTAGAACTTCACCGTCATTCCAAACTGCGCACCGAACACGGTCTTTACGTCATTCGGAGTGGATCCGGCACTGAATTTGTAAAACGCTCCTGGAAAATACAACCCGGTATCAATTCCAAACCGAGTATACTCGTCCCAATCATAGCCTAGAGAATAGTCCAACTCGAATCCCAGACCCTTCTCCTGTGAACTCCCTCCATCATCTTGATAGCTTCCGCTCAGTGTATTGAAATATTTACCGGAACCATTTGCAACCTGGTCTGCCATTGCAAAAAGACCTAAAACTTCATGCGAAAACTTTCCTGCCATGTACTGACCGGACAAAGAAAGGAAACGCGCGTTCGTGATCGGATTGTCGAAAAAAGATCCGCTACCACTCGCAATGTTCCGGTAGTTGTAATTGAACATGAGCAATCCCGGACGGTAATCGGGATGAAAATAAAAGGCTGTAAACTTGTCAGGCGAAGGGGTGCTCGCCTGTCCACTTGCACTTCCAACATTGGCTTTTAGGCTCAACTGTTCGGAAAGATCGGCTTTTGCTTTTACCGCTCCTGCAACCGAACTGAATGACTTGGACGCCACCAGGCCACTTGCAATCGGAACCTCGGCCTCCAAGGTAAATATTCCGCTCTTCTTCTTGGCATAAAAATCCCAAAGATTGTATCCGTATCCGGATGTTCCAGACGTGAAACTAAGTGGATCCGTCACCCCTGCGTTGGAGCCTGCCAGCCTCCTCAAAAACAAAAGCCCGACATCCAACTGTTCATCGTCATTGCTGTACGAAAGGTTCAACGCATAATCCGTAATTCCGGAGTTTGCCGTAACCACGCCCCTTTGCTGCTGGTACTTCACAAAAATCGGGGAAAATTTGAAAGCTCCGAGTTTCGTCACGAGGGTCATGGCATCACCAAACGAGGGTAACCGGCTCCGTCGACTTGAATCGGAATTCCACACCAACCCAAGACCATACTGTAACGGCATACGCCCGACTCGGAAGGTTCCGAAATCCGTCGCAACCTCAGCGAAAAACGCCCGAGCGGAGATCAGTCCGTTCCCCGTTACCGTATTTGAAAAACGTGGTGCACCGTCGAGCGGATTTGAACCAAAAAGACCTTGGTCCGGGGAATTAAACCAAAGGTCACCGAAAATGCTTACATTGTCGTTGACCAGAACTCTCGGCTTCAGACTTAGAAACAGGTTTTGAAAATTAGCGGGCGAATCCCCCCTCAAAGGAACTGAATACCCGGAGGTGCCGGTTGACGGAGCATTCGAATATCCAAAGATGGTATTTGTCTCGGCGCGGAATTGTCCCTGCCAGTCGAAATCTAGCGCTTGCGCTTCCAGTGAAAGGAATCCTACAGTGAGGACACTCGCAATCCAAACGCGAATCACCTGGTGTTCAACAAATGACATGGGTGGCTTCTCCTTAGGGAAACGAAAATACGGGGCGCGTAAGGACCGAGTCAAGGATAAAGAATGAAATTGATTCAGAAATTGATCAAGAATCGGAAATCCATTTTTGGGATCTCGGGAGTGATCGGCGTGCTCTTTCTCTCTTTTTTTCTGTATTTGCTAGGTCAGGTCAATTCCGCATTCGAAACACCGACCGAATTCATACCAACGCGGATTTACTCCAACGTGACCCGCATCGCAGCCCCTTTGGCCAGGGGGTCAGTGGAGCAGAAGTTGAAAGCTCTGGGATACAATACCAAAGCGGCAGAAAACGGAATCTCCTTCACGCTTCACTCTCCCGAATATCCGGATTACCTGCTCCCGCCCGATCATCCCACCCTGACCCTGAAAGACAAACTCATCACGCTCCGATTTGACGGTGAATCCCCGGACTCGCGTCTTTCCGGAATAGTGTCGGGTGGTGCTGAAATCAACGACATCTACCTCGAACCTGAATTTGTCGCCACCCTCAGTTCCGAAAAATCCCAGATCCGGGAAGTTCTGAAATTCGATGAATTCCCGAAGGCCATTCCGGATGCAGTAATGGCCGCCGAGGACAACCGATTTTACGATCACTTCGGTATCGATCCTCGTGGATTTTTGCGAGCTGTTTTTGTGAATCTGAAGACGCTCTCATTTTCTCAAGGAGGAAGCACCATCACTCAGCAGCTGGTAAAAAACCTCATGGAGCGACGAAATCGCAATCTTTTCATGAAAATCAACGAGCTGTTTTTGGCACCGGTTCTCGAATTCAAGTACACCAAACAGCAGATTTTCGAGAGATATCTGAATGAAGTGTTCTTGGGACAGATCGGTGCGTATGAGGTTCGTGGTTTTGCCGAAGGTGCCAAATACTTCTTCGGGAAAAAGGTGAACGACTTGAACTCCGGAGAAATTGCATTGCTCGTCGGACTCATCAAGGGTCCCGCATTCTATTCCCCGTACAAACACTATGAACGTGCGGTGATCCGCCAACGTTATGTCCTCCAAAGAATGCTTGAGACGGGAAAAATCAACGACTCGGAATTCAAGAAAGCCCTGGGACATCCCATCCGTCTTTCACAAGCCCCACAAGCGGGGAATCGCGCACCTTATTTCGTGGACTATGTGAAAGCCGAGCTTGTTAGGCTGCTGAAGGATCGCTTTGAGGAGGATGAAATTCCCGAGCTGGGATTCCAGGTATACACCACTCTTGATCTTGGAATGAATCAGATCGCGCAGGAATCCCTGCAAAAAGGACTTGATGGCATCGAGAATCGACTCGGCATAAAGGGTATCTTCGAACTGCAAGGTGCGGTGGCTGCAGTCGACCAGAGTTCGGGTGAAATCCGCACACTGATCGGAGGCCGGAACTATTCACAAAGTACTTTCAATCGGGTGCTCAACATGAAGCGCCAGGCTGGATCCACATTCAAACCCATCGTCTATGCGACCGCCTTCCGCCAGATCAAGGATTCAAACGGCAACGCATTCACCCCTGCCTATCCAATTCAAGACGAAAAATGGAGGTGGAAATACAACTCCAAACAACCGGCATGGAGTCCCTCCAACTACGAAGGGGAGAGGCTGGGTTGGATTTCTCTAAAGACAGCACTTACCAGGTCTATCAACACCACTTCGGCCCGGATCGCAAAAAGAGTTGGGCTTGCAGAGATCGCTGAGACGGCTCGGGTTATCGGTCTCGAGTCAACCGTGCCCGAAGTTCCCTCCGTTGCACTAGGAAGCCTCGAACTGAGCCCGATTGAAACCCTTCGCGCCTATATGACTTTCGCAAATCACGGATCATCCGATACTCCGATGGTCATCAAGTCGATCCTCAACCCGGACGGATCGGATTTCTTTCGAAATGAATACCGGCCCAAGCCGCGACTTGATCCCGGAATTGCGGACATGATGACCTATCTGCTTCAAGGAGTTTTCGAAGATGGAACCGCTAGATCAGCGGGTGCACTCGGGTTTGATCGGCCCGCTGCGGGGAAAACCGGGACCACGAACGACTACCGCGATGCCTGGTTCGTGGGCTACACCCCCCAACTGACCGCGCTCGTTTGGGTGGGTTTGGACCAAGGAATTATGGATACCTCGAAGGTCAAGAAGAAGATCCATTTGACAGGTGCGGTGGCAGCACTTCCCATATGGATTGAATTGATGAAGCGCTCCCTCCAGTACGAGCCGGAGCTTCCCTTTCCGGAGAGCGAGCACCTTGTGGAAATGCGACTCGACATTAGAAGCGGGCAGAAGGCCGAGTCCTCCTGCCCCGAATCCCAGGTCGTTCTCGAGAAAGTCATTGCAGGGCGGGAGCCGGAAAAGAGCACCTGTTTGAGTGATTTCCCGAAAGACATTGATTGAGGCGGTCCCCGGAAGATATCATGGGGTCATGTGGGTGAAGCCTCTCTTCATGCTTGTGTTTTCTGCCTATTTTCTGAGCGTTCCAGCCCGTGGCAAAACACTGAACATACCCCTTATGGATGCCCCGGTGAGCCTGGACTGGAACGGACTATCCACCATGATTGAGGCTCCCCTCATTCTGAATTTGAACGAGGGGCTCTTTGGATACGGTGCCAACTCGAATACTCCCGTGCCCGCTCTAGCGGAATCACTTGAAAAATCAAGCGACCTTACAGAGTACACTTTCAAGATCCGAAAAAACGCAAAGTGGTCGGATGGCAGACCCGTCTTAGCCGGGGACTTTGCAAATGCCTGGATGCGATTGATCTCTCCGCAATCAGTCTCGATTTACATTTACTACCTTTTTGACATATTGAACGCCAAGGAATTCAATCGCAAGGAAATCTCCGATCCGAGTCTGGTCGGAATCAAGGTTTCCGATGATCACACCCTGAAAGTCATCCTGAACAGGCCGTACGCCGACTGGGAGAGAACCACCGCATTTTGGCCTCTTTTTCCGATTCGGAAAGATCAGATCGAAAAACATGGCGCAAACTGGTGGCGTCCCGGGGTACTGGTTTCGTCGGGACCATTTGTCCTCGAGAGTTATGAGGCGGGAAGATCCGTGGTCCTGAAGAGAAATCCTCATTATCCCGCGCCAAAAAGCGACATCGATACTTTGGATTTCCGGATCAGCTCGGATCGCGAGGAAATGATCCGCAAGTTCAAAAGTGGCCTCTTCGAGTTTCTCTGGGGCATGCCCACCGAAATGCTTCGAAAATCTCTTCCCGACACAAAGCCCACTGAGCTCGATCTTCTTCGCGGTCACCTGCTCGCATTGAATACTGCGAAATTTCCGATGAACAACCTTGAATTCAGAAAAGCCCTCCTGAAATCCGTTTCCACTGAGAAAATCCTCCCTCCTGATTCATCTCATTTGATTCCGATCAAGACATTCATTCCGCCCCCTCTTGCGGGATCTGATGGAGTTGCTGCTTTTGTCTTTACCCCAAAGGAGGCAAAGGAGCACATCCGGAAGTCTGGAGTTCTCAGAAACTCCAAACTAAGAATCAGGATCCTTACCAGTCTGAGCGAACCTTTTTTTTCAATCGGAAAGAATATCCAAACCGAGTTAGCGAGGAATCTCGGTGTGAATGTGGACCTTGCAGCCCATCAGGCCCGTGACCTCACCACCTACATGAATCTTGGGGATTATGATGCGACCCTCATCACATGGACCGCCAAAGTTTTCTCTCCTCAGGATTTCCTCCTCCCGTACAGCAAGGATGCCACTTACAATCGAATGAACTATTCGAGCAAAACATTTGAAAACCGCATCGCCGAGGGAATCAGAGCCAAATCAAGGAAAGAAGCCTCCCGAAAGTTTCTCGAGGCCCAATCCATTCTGTCACTCACCGATGCTGTCGCATTGCCCCTCTTTCGTGAAAAAACGGGATTCGTGACAAATTCACGTATTAAACAAATCCAGTTTAATCATATGGGAATTCCGATTCTCAAATCCGTCACCCACTGAGGAACATTCCAACTTTACAAGGTGGTGTCATTATGATACCATTCGCCAGCCTTAGGGTTATTTATGCGTACAGTGACAGGTGCCTTTCGACTCCTCAAGCTCCCCGCTTCTCTTCAAGAGACCCTTTTGCATTTACTTCTCGCCGCCGTCATTTCCGTTTCCGTGATGACTTTTCCCTTGAACTTCATTGAAGCCCCTCTGTTCGATCTCAGACAAAACTTGTCTGCGAAGCCCACGATCGATGAGCGAATTGCAATTGTCACCATTGACGATCAAACATTGAACCAACTCAGCGAGGTCGCACCACTTCCACTCAGATTTCACCAAAAGGCGGTACAGGAGTTCGAGCGTCATGAAGTGAAGGCAGTGGGGTATTTGGTCGATTTCAACAAAGTCCAGAGGCTGGATGACCCGAACTTCACTTCAGATTCGGTTCAGGAGTTCTATCGATCCACAGTCCGCCTCAACGCACAAGGAATCCCCTTCATGCTTGGCATCCCCTACGACATGGGTGGCGAGGTTGGTGCGCCCTATCCACTGAGCCAAATTCCCCAGTCTGTTGCGATCATTCACAAGGATGGCTCCACTTTCGGGCGGGACAAAGTCACACGCAGGGCACTGGTTTCACTCTATGACAAAATGGCTTTCGAGATGGCTCTCGCAAACCGGATCTATTCCAATGAAAACATCCTGAATCCTCCAGGAACCTACAAATCTGCAGAAGCAGATGCACAATATTTCCTGTTCCGACTTCACCAGAATGAAGGTCGAATCTACGACCCCGAATACGAAAACTTCGCCTATCCCCGTTATTCCTTCTCTGATCTGGTGGAAGGAAAAATTCCCGATGGGACCCTCAAGGACAAAATCATTCTGGTCGGATCTTTTCAGCGCGAAAATCCGTCTGACTTCACCCTTCTGAATTCCCTGCATGACCCGATACCCGTTCCCAAGGTGCTGATTCAGGCAAACATTCTTGATTCCATTCTGAACCAGCAGGGCCTTCAGGAAGTATCGGCAACGCCGCTTGCCATTCTTTGCTTTATCCTATCCCTTGTCGTTGTCATTGCCTCTTTCCGCATACGACCTAGCCGCTTGATCGGCCTTACCGTGGTTTTGCTGGCCGGAATTGCCCTGATCTCTTTGATTCTTTTTCAGCCGATTCCACTCATGGGAAGCCACTGGCTCCCACTGGGGGCTCCATTTCTGTCTTTGACACTGAGCTTTTACCTCATGATCCCCCTTAGATTGTATTCAGAACACCGCAAGCGTTTCGCACTTGAAAAAGAAAACAAGATCCTCCTTGAGGTCGAGGAACTGAAAACCAACTTCATTCAATTGGTCACTCATGACTTGAAAACCCCGGTGGCGCGCATACAAGGACTCACGGAGCAGCTCAGAAGATCACTCGGGGAAAACGTTAGGCTCGAAGATCGTGAGCTGATTGAACACCTCCTCGGGGCAAATCACGAGCTCAACAACTTCATCGGATCTCTGCTGGAGCTCACCAAGCTTGACAGTCAGGGCCTTCGGGTTTCCCTGCAATCCAGGGACATCAACCCGCTCCTTGAAAGTGTGATTTCCAAGCTCCGATTCAATGCCCACTCAAAAAGAATCAACATTTCGACGGATTTCGAACCCCTTTTTCCAATCCGGATTGATTCAGAATTGATTTCGAAAGTTCTCAGCAACCTCATCGACAACGCCATTAAATACTCCCCCGAAAACACGACGGTATTTATTACCACTCGCGAAACCGGGGACAGAGTCACGATTTCAATTCGAGATGAAGGCGTGGGCATATCCGAAACCGAGATTCCAAATCTCTTCAGTCGCTTCCACCGCGTGAAGAATGACAACAACTACAAGGTAAAGGGTACAGGCCTCGGGCTTTATCTTTCAAAATATTTTATCGAGGCCCATCAGGGGACGATTTCGGTACAAAGCTCGCCCGGGCAGGGCACCACATTCACCCTCACACTGCCCGTAAACCTCCGGGATAGTGAAGTGATCCAGCCAGGACTTCGTTTCGAGCTCTCGGAAAACGGAACCGCAAAAAAGAAGGAGAACGCCCATGCGTAACATTTTGGTAGTGGATGATGATTCAGATCTGAGAATGA
>JAGWXK010000049.1 GCA_018969905.1 Bdellovibrionales bacterium | reverse complement strand
AACTGGCCTTTTTGGGTGGGCATGGGCGCACTGCGCTACCAACCGATCTTCTTGTTTTGATGGGAATTTTGCCGATAATTGCCCCCCAGGATTCGAAATGGCGAGACCGCAAACGGAGCCCCCTGAGAAACCCCCACCGATACAAACAGTTCAGTGCGGATTCACAGGCTCCACAGGGCCGCATGCCCACTCAAAGAGGCCAGTTCGTTTTTATCTGGACAAATCCCCGCATTTTTTCACCCGATCGTGGATCTTTTTCAACCACTCCCCCCGCTCGGCCGGGGTGAGTCTTTTGGCATCCTCTAGCGCCTCAAACGCCCTTTGGAGCCCCAACTTTTGTTCAGTCGTGGCGATTTTCAGGTACCCGTCCATGAGCCAGATTTCACTCGCCTTCCCAAAATTCATCGCAACCTGATCCCTCACATAAGGCTCCCGATACGCAGCGGCGTCCGGGGCAGCGATGTCTTTTTGCTCCGATGCCACGTTCGGATTTTCCTCGCCCCGCGCGTCGCCGGCCTTCAGACGTTTCTTGAGCTCAGCCAAAACATCCTGTTTCTTTGCGGCTCCTCCCGACTCTTCCGAGATCAAACCCGCTATTTCTTCCATCAACCCCTCAACACTTTTCCCGCGGTTCTCTTTCCTGCCTCGATACGAATCAAAAAGCTTCTTCAGATTCGTGGACGAAGCATGGATTCCGGCTCCCATCATCACGCCGGCCCCGGAGCAGTCATCGAGGAACAGGCAGGTTCCGAAAGCATCGGCAATGTCCGTCGGAGTGATCGCTCCAGTCTCAAGTTTCGCGGCGAGCCTTGAGACTTTTTCGAGACTCGTCAGATGATTGGTCGCCGCCATTTTTTGCAGAGCCGAGAGCCCTTTCCCAACGCCAAAAGTAGCTGCGGTGCTTACCGCATCATAGGCCAGGTTGATCAGATACTTGTCCCGAGCCGTTTTTGCAGAATCGATCAGTTCCTGTAAAAGCTCGTCCGGTGCCTGCGCATTGAGAATTGTTCTCCCGGCATTGATGGTTTGCTCTGCCATGGCCTTCTTGAACTGCTCTTCGTACTTCGCGTACTTCGCTCTTTCGTTAGGATTGAGGGATTCCACTTCTTTTGCCGCACTTTTACTTGGCAGAACCTGGCGAGTCTGATGCTGGATTGAGAGCGCCGTTTGCGCGTCCTCGATCCGAGCAAGGGTATCCGCCTTACTCTGCTGAAGCCCTTGATGAAGATCGATGGTGGAGGCAGCCATTCCTGACGCAAGAGCCGCTGTGAGCGCCCACCCTCCTCCCATGCTAAAGAACCCGGAAACAACTCCCACAGCCAAGCCGCCATAAGAAGCGATATTTTTCGCGAACTCGACGGAATCCCGGATGCTTTCTTTTTCCCAAAACGCCTCATGTTCGACCGCACTGCAAGCCAGTTCGGCATAAAGGGGATTGTTCTGGATCAGGGATTTCACATCGGGATGGCTCGAATGGTACAACAACTCGAGCGCCACCTGCTGCTGGACCCTGGCCTCGGGTCTTTGAAGAAAGGATGAATCATCGAAGGACTTCCAATAGTGCGGCCTTAACTCGGGAAGCCGGGTCATGGCAAGATTCCCCATATGCTTGTGGGTGATGTTTTTAAGACCGGTGATTTTCTTGGAAGTGCTCCCGGCGTATCCGGTCTTGATGTCCGCTTCGGTCAGTCCGCGCTTCGCCCGAAGGGTCGGAGAACAGAAGGCAGGGGTGGCCCAGTCGACCTGCATGGGAAGACCGAGCATCCCCTGAAGATGAGAACTGTCGGCAAGCAGTCTTCCATAGGGCGAGGTGAAGATCTTCACGATTTCGGGATAGACCTCCTGTTGATAGCGCCTGAGCTGTTCCTCTTCTTTCCTTTCTGCATGGCCTCGGACTTCTGCTGCAGCAGGGCCTGAAAGCTGGAATCTGCTCTCATCCCGGACCCCAAACCTTCGAGCATCCTCCCGCAGCCGCGAGTCATCATCATTTTTGTTCCGCTCTTGAAACGGAGCACATTTATTCTGAATCCGCGCTAGCGCCTGATTGACTCCTTCAAGGTCGGAGGGTGCGGGCTTTTTGAGGCCCTTCTCCTTGAATTGCCGAATCGCGTTAGCAACTCCTTTATTGATCAGCTTGGCTGAATCAGAGCCGGAATTCACGCAATCATTTTTCTGCGTGAGAATCGACTGCACGAAGGATTCCTCTGTTTTTCCTTTTGGTAACGCAAGTGTTCGCTCCCTCAAGGCGGCCAGAAGCTCCCGCTTCAGTGCGTACTTGGAGCGCACGCACAGGTAAGCATTGAGACGTGCTTCGATGCCCGGCTGATTGATGTTGAAGTCAGGATCATACTGAAGCGCATTCAGGGCCTCGATCTGATAGAGCTCCGACTCCCGAATTTTTCGAAGCTCATAGAGAAGTTCACGGGTTGACCCTAAACGATCCTCGGTCTTGACCATTCCGGTACATGCATCGCCTTGGGCGCAGGCCGGATCCTTTTTTCCGACATTCTTGATTGCTTCAAGGTAGCGGGATCCCTGAGCGGGCCGACACTCCTGAAGCACGGCCGCTGAGGTTTTTTTTACCTCCATCCGAATTCCATTCGGATCATTCAACGAATGGATTGCTTTCCTATCAGCATTTCCATAGGTGTCCGCCAATCCGGGCGCGGGCTGAAGAAGCAAAAAACAGAGGGGTATTTTACTTGCAAATCTGATCAAGAAATTCATTCATCCTTCCCTCGTTGACGACTTGATTCAGCTTGGACTCCCAATCAGGCTGCGATTGAAACTCGCGCTGAACGTCAAGCCAAACATTCGGGTATTTTGTTTTCATTTCACGCAACGCTTGCCAAAATTCCGGAGGCCATTTTTCTTGTGCTTTAAGGGCCTCTGAAATTATTACTGCCCCATCGCCCCCGGCTTTCAAAACCCCGGGCACTTCCTTCCAAACTTCCGGAGGCCATTTTTCTTGTGCTTTAAGGGCCACCGTAATATGTGAGACCCGCCAAGTTCTGGCCTTCAAAATCTTGGGCATTTCCCTCCAAAATTCCGGAGGCCATTCTTTTTGCGTTTTAAGAGCCTCTACAAATGGCTCTAAACCAGTAACCGCGGTCTTCAAAACCGAGGGTGCTTCCCTCCAAAAACCCGGAGGCCATTCTTTTTGTGCTTTAAGAGCCTCTGAAATTCTTGCTGCCCCATTGCCCCCGGCTTTCAAAACCCCGGGCACTTCCTTCCAAACTTCCGGAGGCCATTCTTTTTGGCCTTGAAGGGCCAATGCAATTCTTTCTGCCCCAAGGCCCCCAGCCTTCAAAACCCCGGTCACTTCCTTCCAAACTTCTGGAGGCCATTCTTTTTGGCCTTGAAGGGCCCATGCAATTCTTTCTGCCCCATCGCCCCCGGCTTTCAAAACCCCGGGCACTTCCTTCCAAACTTCCGGATTCCATTTTTCTTGTGCTTTAAGGGCCTCTGAAATTCTTGCTGCCCCATCGCCCCCGGCCTTCAAAACCCCGGTCACTTCCTTACAAAATTCCGGAGGCCATTCTTTTTGTGCTTTAAGAGCCTCTGAAATTATTACTGCCCCATCGCCCCCGGCTTTCAAAACCCCGGGCACTTCCTTCCAAACTTCCGGAGGCCATTTTTCTTGTGGTTTAAGGGCCCTTGCAATTCTTTTTGCCCCAACGCCCCCGGCCTTCAAAACCCCGGGCACTTCCTTCCAAACTTCCGGAGGCCATTCTTTTTGGCCTTGAAGGGCCCATGCAATTCCTTCTGCCCCATCGCCCCCGGCCTTCAAAACCCCGGGCACTTCCTCCCAAAATCCCGGAGGCCATTTTTCTTTTGGTTTAAGGGCCCATGCAATTCCTTCTGCCACATCGCCCCCGGCCTTCAAAACCCCGGGCACTTCCTTCCAAAATACCGGAGGCCAATTTTCTTGTGCCTTAAGTGCCCTTGCAATTTTTTCTAACCCATCGCCCCCGGTCTTCAAAACCCTGGGCACTTCCTTCCAAACTTCTTGAGTCCACTCTTTTTGCGCGGTAAGGACACATGCAATATGGTAAGCGTCACGGCCGCCGGCCTTCAGGCCGGTTTTCATGAGTCGCTGGGTTTCGCTTAAGTTCTCAGGCGAGAACAAATCAGAACAGTTGCGCATGCCAGGCAGTGACAAACGATCGAGAAGAGTTTCGGATGAAGCGGTGATCCCTGAGAGATTCTGCAACTGCTTTTTCACTTCCTTTTGATGTTCAGTAAGGCCAAGTCCTTTGTTGTTTTCAAGGGCTTTGGAAAACTCCTTGAAACGCTTCTCCTCAACATTCAGCGCCCCCAATACCCGTTTCACCTCGGAGTTCCTGCCTTGAAGGCTGAGCTGAAACGCAAATGCAATCGACTCTTCCTTGTTCATTGCTGCCGGCGGATCAGCCCACTTCCTGTCTGACTTCTCGATGCTGACCTGGATCGCTCCGAGCGATTTTCGGAGTGGCTCCTCCCTTAGCCGGTAACCCTTTTTGTTTTTATTTTGATGATCATAACTCCCACTATTATTGCCTTCGAATTTTTCGATGGCTTCTCTTGTGGATTCGTCATGGTGAGTGATTTCCACTTGTTCCGGGTTGCCGTGAAGCTCGGAGTAAACCTTGCGGATCGGGGCATAGTTGATGAGCCCCTTTGTTTGAGAAACGGTCGGGATGACCACACCTGCGGCACCGAAGGTTTTTTTTTCCTCATTCAGCCCTGCGAGAATGGCACGGGTGTCGTCGCTCGAGATACGAGAACCGGCAATGGTGTGCACATACAATACATTCTCTTTTTTTTGGCCTGCCATCACTGTCGCCGCAACATAGCCTTTTACTTTGCTCTTCTCGTCCATGACAAAGAAGACTTTTTCGTTTGGATCATTGGGATAAGGAAATGAATACTTCGAAGAGCAGTCTCCGCCGGTACAGCCCCTGAAAATTCCGACCGTGGCCGGCACCTCAATGAGTCTCAAGGTATTTGATTTTTTCGTAACCCCTGAATTCGCAGCACCCTCTGACACACCAGCCGCGGCTTGCCCCACCCTGGCTTCGATTCTATCCCGCAGATTTTTTTCGAGTTTTGGTGAGCTCAGTACGTCTTGAACAGCCCCCTTGCTTAATCCCGTGATTTGCTCACGAACCACGGCACTGGCAGCAGGACTCTCAAAGCTGGTTTTCGAATCCTGCAATAGGCTGAAGGTTTTGATCTCTTTTAAGTTTTCCAATGCGCGGGAGGCTTTCTTCTGCTTCTCTGCATGGAGATCGGCTTGCGCTCCGGTGCCGAGCATTGCCGTGACCTTCTCGACGGTGACTGGCGGAGAAATGCCGAACTGACTTGCGCGAAAAGAGGCCGGAAGCGTCCCGTCCGGAAGCCCAAGATGCTCCCTGAGGTAAGCAACCTTCCCATCATAATCCAGATTCTTGAGACCTTCTTTCTTTTCTGGTGGAAGCACCCTCATGAGCGCTCCCATGAGCGGCGCGGTTCCCGGGTCCTTTGCGGCTTTCAAGAGCTCAGTCTCGTATTCCGCAATGCTTTGCCCCTCTGCGATTCCCTCCAGGGTTTCGATCAGGGGCTTTTTGAAGGCTTCAAGCTGGTCTTTGGCAAAGGACTGCTCGCTTTCGGAGACTCCCTTGGCTGATCCGGTTTGAATGGTCAAGGTAACCAGCGGCGGCCTCTCTGATACGGCCTTTTTGTAGGAGGGAACAGCGGAAAGGTTTTTTTCCATTTCCTTTTGGTGCTCGAGAAGTTCAAAAAGATTGATCTCATATTCCATCGAGTCATCAAAAAGGTTCGGAATGTGCTGCTTTATGTAAAGCAAATAGCGCAGTTTCGCCTCATCCGTACTGAGATCAGGCTGGACATGGGCGTGACTTGGTTTTTCCGGCTGTGCCACCGATGGGGCCAGGGCAAACAGGATCGCGGATACGAAAAACGCTGAAAAAGAAGCAAGGAAGTTCACCTTGAATCTATCGGAAATAAGTCAAGAATCCTTTAGGCAAACTGGCCTTTTTGGGTGGGCATGGGCGCACTGCGTCACCAGTTCAAAGAGGCCCCCCTCAATTCATCGAAAGCTCAGACATGAAAGCAAGCCCGAGCCTCAGAAATGCAAGCCCATGATTGAAATCAAGTTTCCCAATCAAATCCCGGGTGGTGTGAATGTCGCGATTGTAGGCCGACATGGTTGCCTCAAATGGCATCACGGCTGAATATCCGGCCCGATTCCAGGATGCATGATCCGAGCAAGCATACCCGCAACGATCCGTGCCCCAGCGAACCTTTACATATACATCCATCAGTTTCTGCGAAAACCTCGTAAGTTCCGTGCTGACATTGTCAGTGATGAAAACAACTTGATTGCCAGAGCCAGGAAACGAAGTCATGTCAATCTGCATGACCGCAACCACCGATTTCCCCTCATTTCGAAAGCGATTGGCAATATCCTGACTTCCAAGCAAACCCACTTCCTCACCCGCATAGGTCATGAACATCAATGTCCGATCAGGCTTGAAGCCGGATTGAATCAATACTCGAAAAATCTCCAAAACAGTTCCAACTCCGGAGGCATTGTCATCAGCCCCCGGAGCAAGCATTTCCCGAGAGCCAAAAGCACTCTGGTTGATTGAATCTTCGTGTCCGCCGATCACTACGATCTCATTCTGATGGGGACCCTGACCCGCAATGCTTGCAATCACGGAGGGCTGCTCAAAGGAATGTGAGAAAAGCTCAACCTTCACATCCGTTCGATTTCGTGAAAGTTCACGAAACTGACCTGCGATCCAATGGGCTGCCTGAACACCATAGCTTGAGCGATAATACCGGTTCCGGTTTGATGAGAGCTGCTTAACCGTGTCGCTGACCCGGGATGCATCCAGCAAAGCCAAAGAGGACTCAAGGTATGCTCCCTGGGTCAGAGCCCGATCCTCAAGGTTTAACTTGAAACTCTCGACCTCAACGGGAGGCGGACCATTGAGCTCTGGCTGGCCTGTGAGGTCCATAAAGCCTCCACATCGACCTGCCTCGTGAGCCATCTTGGAATACTGAAAGGCATCCTTGAGCTTCATCATTTTCGGACCAGTCCCATCCCCCCGATCAATCAGGCGGACCTCATCCATTTCCGGTCCGTAACCCACTCCATGCAAGTGAAGGCTGGACTCCCCCGCAACAGCGATTCCTGAAAAACTCGAAACCAGAATGATACCCAGAGAAAAATAACTCATGATGGACTCCCTTCCCTCTTGCTGATGAATTTAAGATTCATCCATGATGCATAAACACAAAGAGAGTATCTATTTTCTGACGCGGAACCAAATCTATTTGCAGACCACGAGATCGAAGGATCTCGCGCCAGATCCTGATCCTACACCTGCACGAAAACTAAGGACTTTTTCAAGGTCAATCCATAATTTTTGCAAACCGAGCATGACCATATGCGCCAACGCACATCGCTAACTCATTGCGCTAGCGCAACGCGCTTCGCATGACTCATCGTTAATTTTTATCTGAACGATCTCCATGGAATCCAGAACTCCATTTCGGTACTCACTGCGACATGAAAATCCACCTGCTCCTCCTCAGTCTCTGCCTGCTTCCCTCCTCCCGCGCTCAAACCCCAGTGCAGGAATTCCAATACCGAAACGGGCTGTGCTTGAATCGAGAAGATCAGCAAGGTTACAACCCCGGCCACTTTGGGGAATGCGGGTCCATCGAAGGCATGATTTTTCCAAATCAAATCCTACCCCCGGGATCCAAATTTATGGGAGCAAGGATGCGAAAGTCCGATCTCAGAAAGCTGATCGCGGAAAATCCAAACTTTGAGCGCGCCGAACTGACCGATGCCGTGATGAGCGCCTCTCAGATTCGCGGATGCAACTTTACTGAGGCTTGGATGGATGGAGTGAGTCTTGATTTTGGTTCAGATCTCGAGTTCTGCAATTTCGAACGGGCAAGGGCCATGGCCGCAAGCTTCCATTCCGCAAACTTCAGGCGCGCAAAAATGTCAGGGGCCAAATTTCGTGGAAGCACCTTCAGGGATGCGGACCTTTATCTTGCGGATTTGAGCTTTGCAGATCTCAGGGATTCGGACCTTCGCGGGGCAGACCTCGGTACATCCGACCTTTTCGGAGCCCAACTCTCAGGAGCTTTCTTCAATTTCTTCACCCGACTCCCATTTGACCGGGGAGAAGCCACCCGGCTCGGAATGATCTTCACTCCCTAGGTCTCGATCAAAATCCAGTATCCAGCCGCGCCTGAAGATCCTCTACAATCCGGATCTTCCGCTCCCTCGGATTATCCGGAAACTTTTTCTTGTATTCGGGTATATTGAGCACTGTCACCCTCATCCGGATTTTTTGAAACACTTTTGGAACCAGCTGGCCGGGTTTCTGGATGTGGTGCAGACCTCCACTGTGACAAATCAACATCTTGCCTTTGTCCATGCGTTCGATGATGTCAGCAACCCCTCCACGAATCGACATCTTTTTCCCATGTTTGTCGAGGCCGTTGGGTCTCTTCATCCTGCCCTCTGCGGCGATGATCACCAAATCATCGGGTTCGATGGACCTAAGGTAGTTCTGCCATGAGTCGTCGCTCTTGCGCGTGATCGGAAAAACACGTGGGAGCATGAGCTTAAAAAAAGTTCCGACCAACGGCCTCTTCAAGGTTACATCGGCAATCGGAAGATAGATCTTATCCGCAATCAACCATAAAAACCGAAACGGAAGCTCACTCAAAAACAGGGGCTCATAGAGTGATGTATGGTTCAAGAGGACAAGAAGCCTTGCCTGATTGAAGTCAACCTGGTCTTTTTCAGGAATCCAAGTGAATTCCCGAGAATAAAATACCCTGACCACTAGCTTGATGGTTGCCAGAATCAGGAAGGCGATTCCTCGTTGCATGTGACCTTCTACCGACAAACAAACTACTCCGTCAACTCCGGAAAACCGAAGGATTGAACCTAAAAAACGTGTATTTGAAGAATCAGAGGGTGTAGGCTCTCGGTCCATCAATGAGTACGGCAACTGATTCAACCAAAGTCATTTTTCTTGCCCTTATGGCAAATCTTGGAATCGCATTCTCGAAATTCATCGGCGCGTATTTTTCAAAAAGTTCTGCCATGTTTTCTGAGGCGATTCACAGCCTGGTAGACTCCACAAACCAGGTTCTTTTGCTTCTTGGCACCAAAAGGGCGCAACTCCCTCCCACCGAGAAGCACCCCATGGGCTATGGCGCCGAATCTTTTTTCTGGTCGTTCATGGTGGCAATCTTGCTCTTCTCTCTTGGAGGAATGGTTGCAATCTATGAGGGAATCCATAAGTTTCACTCCGGAGATGAAATCCATGCCCCGTGGCTGAGTCTGGGGATTTTGGTCATCAGCCTGATCCTGGAGAGCATCTCGTTTAATGCGTGTTTGAATCAGGTCAAGGTCACCAATCCCCACGGATCCCTCTGGCAGTGGTTCAAGAAAACCACCTCGGCGGAATTGCTCGTCGTATTTACCGAAGATCTTGCTGCGCTCCTTGGGCTTGTGATCGCGACCATTGCACTTCTGACCACATGGATCACGGGAAACTCCGTATGGGATGCGATTGGATCGATGACGGTTGGAGCACTCCTCGTCGGGGTTGCGGTTCTGCTTTCCATCGAGATCCGCTCCTTGATGATTGGGGAGGCACCCGCCAAGGATTTCAGGACCTTTATCGAAAAAACAACCACGGAGATCATTCCTGGTGGACATGTTCTCCGGTTTTTGGCGGTGCAACTAGGAGGAAATCGAGTCATGATCTCCTATAAGATTCATCCAGGCGAGGTTCGAGATGTGGCCTCCCTAATTGACATGATCAATCGTATTGAGAAGTCCGCTCGCGCCGAATTCCCGGAGATTGCTTGGCAATTCGTGGAACCGGATTACTCCCCCTAGGGAACGGGCACACCCAAGACCTCACTCCATTGGTAAGATCAGATCGGGAATGGATCGTCCGGACTCCCGAACCTCTCCTTTTGAGCCCTTGCAAGTCACGGCGTTTTGTCGGGAGACCTCGAAAAACGTAGCGGCATTTCGCAAAACAAACGGGAAAGGATACCAACCAAAGGCCTCATCAAGAATGTTTTTTGGAATAAACCCGAGCTCACCGGTTGAGGGCTCGTAGGTTTGAATGAATGTGACACCTTCCCAGTCCTCCTGACGCAGAAGTGGAACATAGTCGGCCTCGATTCCCTCTGGAACAATCAAGGCTCGCTGCATGGAGAAGGTTCGCCCCTCGGAGACGGCGGCGCTAAACTCGGCTCCGAGCCCCAAATCCCCGCACCGAAGGGAGGATCTAAGCTCTACCGAGAGCGTGCGGCTGATCTGCCAATTTCCGATGGGATATTTTCCACCATCAAAACAACTTTGATGAATTGAAGGCAGATCGGCCATATTTTCGCGCCTGGCCTTCACAGAGTAAACCGTTACGTGACGCCAGAGGGAATAGTCTGCAAGAGGATTACGGCTCCGACTCACGGGCCCGTACAAAACACGCTCGAATTGAATTCCGGAAATGGGATCGAGGGTCGGGTTCCTAAACCCTGGCATTCGAAGATCTGACGTTGCACTCTCGTTCAAAGATATGGGGAGTTCCTGCCTCTCGAGAACCTTTGTTTTTCCGGACGGGTCCAATCCCGGCATGGCCCTGGGATTATCTGTTGTGGTCTGAGCAAGGCCACTGCTCCCGATCAAAAATCCCATGATCACGAAATGTACAAAACCTAGACCCAATCGCTGCATTCCACTGTCTTAACTTGGGGCGTCAAAAGATGCAAAAAAAAAAGCGTCCGGAGATCAACCCCGGACGCGCATTTTTTCATGGATAAAAGACCTTAGCTCCCGCAAGAAATGCAGTTTTCCGGATTATCCAAAGAGCAAACCAGATCTGCAGCGGTCGCATCCGAGATCACGCTCCCATCCGCCATGACCCGGGTTTCAATTCCACCGGCCGGTTTCCCACCCTGTGCCTGTGGCTGCTCCACCGTGAACTTGATCGCATCACTGGCGGCCTTTGTCCGAAGATAGTACATTCCAGTCTTGAGCCCAAGCCTCCATGCCGTAAAATGGAGGGCTGTGAGTTTCGCAGCATTCGCACCCTCCATGTGGATGTTCAAGCTCTGAGACTGATCGATGAACGGGGACCGACTTGCGGCCATCTCAACGATCCGCTTTTGTTTGATTTCCCAAACCGTCTTGTAGATCTCACGGATATTCTCAGGGATTTCCGTCACATTTTGAACGGATCCGTTGCTAAGGATGATCTTGTCCTTCAAAGCCTTGTTCCAAAGTCCGAGTGAAATCAGATCCTGCACAAGATGCTTGTTGATCACCGTGAACTCGCCCGACAAAACCCGTCGAGTGTAAAGGTTCGAGGTGATGGGTTCAATGCACTCATTGTTCCCGAGAATCTGGGATGTGCTTGCGGTCGGCATGGGAGCAAGAAGAAGGCTGTTTCGGGCTCCGTGTTTGGCAACCTTTTCCTTTAGGGATTTCCAATCCCAGAGAGTCGTGGGAGTGAAGCTCCAAAGATCAAACTGCATTAACCCTTCGGAAAGCGGAGAACCCTGATAGGAGGCATAAGGCCCGTCTTTCTTGGCCAAATCACAGCTTGCAGACATCGAGGCAAAATAGATCGTTTCGAAGATCTGCTGATTGAGCAGATTTGCCGCATCCGATTCAAATGCAAGCCTGAGCTTGAAAAAGGTGTCCGCGAGACCTTGAACCCCTATTCCAATCGGCCGATGAGTTCGGTTGGAATACTCGGCCTCAGGCACTGGATAATAGTTTCGATCGATCACCCGATTCAGATTCACCGTCACCTGATAGGTCACATCATAAAGACCCTGGAAATCAAACCTCCCATCCCTTACGAACTTGGGAAGCGCGATGGACGCAAGGTTGCAAACAGCAACTTCCTTTTCGGAGGTGTACTGGATGATTTCCGTGCAAAGGTTGGACGATTTGATGGTCCCGAGATTCTTCTGATTCGACTTTTCGTTTGCAGCATCCTTGTACAGCATGAACGGCGACCCGGTTTCAATCTGGGACTCGATGATCACACCCCAAAGATCCCGCGCCTTCACTTGACGCTTGAAGCGCTTTTCGGATTCGTACTTCAGGTAGAGATCTTCGAAAGCGTCTCCGTATACCTCACTGAGGCCAGGAGCCTCATGGGGACAGAAAAGCGACCACATTTCATCCTTTTCGACCCGTTGCATGAAGAGATCGTTTACCCATAGAGCATAGAAAAGATCTCGTGCCCGGAGCTCCTCTTTTCCGAAGTTCTTCTTGAGTTCGAGAAAATCAAAAACATCCGCGTGCCATGGTTCAAGATAAATGGCAAAAGCGCCTTTCCTTTTGCCTCCTCCCTGATCGACATACCTTGCGGTATCATTGAAAACCCGGAGCATCGGAACCAGTCCGTTGCTGGTGCCATTGGTACCCTTGATGAAACTGCCTTTGGCGCGAACATTGTGGATCGCAAGACCGATCCCCCCAGCACTTTGGGAAATCAACGCACACTGCTTGAGCGTTTCATAAATTCCATCTATCGAATCGTCTTTCATCGAAAGCAGAAAGCAAGAGGACATCTGTGCCTTGTTGGTTCCCGCGTTGAAAAGAGTGGGAGAAGCATGAGTAAAATACCCTGTGCTCATCAACTCATACGTGCGGAACGCCTGTTCAAGATCATTCATGTGGATGCCCAGCGACACCCTCATCAACATGTATTGGGGGCGCTCCACGATCTTTCCTCCAACCCTCAGGAGGTAGGATTTTTCGAGGGTCTTGAAACCAAAGTAATCGTATTCGAAATCTCGAACATTCTTAATTGTTTGATTGATCCGGTCGGCATTCTTTTGAACCAAATCATACAAATCCTTACTCACGAGCGGCGCATCTTCCTGTGTGTGCTCGGACTTGTTCTTGTAAAGCATCTCTATGCACTCACTGAAAGTTTGCGGTGTATAGCGATGGAGATTCGAGACCAAAATCCGGGCTCCCAAAGTCGAGAAATCCGGATGCGTGCTGGAAAGATAAGCACAGGTTTCCGCAGACAACACATCAAGTTCCTGGGTAGTGATCCCGTCATACATCCCTTCGATGGTTTTCTGGGCTACTACGACCGGATCCACATACTGCTCATTCAACCCGATCGAGAGATTTTGGATCCGGTTGGTGATTTTGTCAAAGCTTACGGTTTCGGACTTGCCTGATCTTGTGATGACTTTCATGTTGTTTTACTCCCCTAGAAATCTGTATTGGTGTTGAATTCGAAAAACTGATTCTTTTCAACAGGATTGGTGTTGAGCACCCCGGCTTTCTGGTACTCGGAAACCTTCTTTTCGAAGAAGTTTGTCTTGCCTTGCAGGCTGATCAACTCCATCCAGTCAAACGGATTGGCGCTCCCGTAGTGCTTATTCAGTCCGAGCGACCTCAAAAGTCGATCTGCCACGAACTCCACATACTGGGTCATCATCTTTGCATTCATCCCGATGAGCGATACGGGCAGGGACTCACTCACGAACTCCTTCTCAATCTCTACCGCATCAATCACGATCTCAAGAATCCGCTCTTTAGGGAGCGGCTCGAGCATCGAGTAAAGGTGACACGCAAAATCAGTGTGAAGCCCCTCGTCCCGACTGATCAATTCGTTTGAGAAGGTCAATCCAGGCATCAATCCCCTCTTTTTCAACCAAAAAATCGAACAAAAACTTCCTGAAAAGAAAATTCCCTCCACGCAAGCGAACGCAATCAGACGTTCCGCGAAGGTCTGGGATGATTCAATCCATTTCAGGGCCCAGTCGGCCTTCTTTTTGACCGATGGAATGTGCTTGATGGCATTGAAGAGATAGTCTTTTTCCTTGCTGTTCTGGATGTAGGTGTCGATCAAAAGCCCATAGGTTTCGGAATGGATGTTTTCCATCGCGATCTGGAATCCGTAAAAGCATCGGGCCTCCGGAATGGGTACATCTTGATAAAATCGTAGCGCGAGGTTTTCGTTTACGATTCCGTCGCTCGCGGAAAAGAACGCCAGCACTTGGGAAATATAATGTTTTTCATCCGCGGTGAGCTTCTTCCAGTCGTTGAGATCCTGGTATAGATCGATTTCCTCGGCGGTCCAGAAGGATGCCATCGCCTTTTTATAGAAATTCCAGATCTCAGAGTGCTGAATCGGCATCAGAACAAAACGCTCCTCGTCCTGATAACAAGAAAAATCCCGGAGTAAGCCCCTCGGCGTGGCCACACTCAAGCCTCCCACTGCACTTTCCTTCCTTGATTCCATAGCTCCCGTTCTTGATTCTTCCATGATGATCTCTTCCCCTTGCATCCTGTTTAAATTCCCTTTTGATTTCCATTCCTGCCAAACGAACCATCCATTCCCGGAAAACAACCCGTCAAACAAACGTCAAAACCCTGACCGGCTGTTGCGAAGAAAAGACAAAAAATCCCCCGGAATGAGAATGCACGAATACATTTCCTCCACTCAAACCGGATAAAGCGTTTGTCTTTCTTCCCCCAAGAATCCATTTCGTTTTGTGATCAGAGTGAGTATCGAAACGACATCAATCCGACAACAAAGAGCGAAATTTGAACTACCTTCTCAGGGTGTATGGAGATCATTTTGCTGTCAATTAGTAGTGGGCTAAAAAATTGAACCACTACTTATTGCGGTTTTGGGATCAAAATTATCAAAACGCTCCGCGTTAAAATATTGATGGACTCAATGCGTTATTCGAGTGCGAAGTTCCCCACTGAAACCTCTCTCACATCGAAAGATTTTGAAACCCTTAAGGAATTTAAAACGGATCCCACGACGTTCAGAGCTCGTTTTCTTGAAAGAAAGTCCCATGACCCACAAGCCGTCAAAATTAAAACGATTTCTTCCGATGGGCCTTGACGCTTCGGCCATTCCGCCGGTACTCAATAGAGTCATGAAACGAAAACCATTTAATCCTTTGCTCCTTGTTGCCCTCACCCTTGTCTTGAATGCCTGCCGATACTCAAATGAGTTTACCGGCAAATTCGGGGAAACCGCTGCGACTTTGACCGCGTTTTCCAAAAACACGGACAAATACTGCATCGCCTTGAAGCTCACCGCGGGAGCGGAAACCCGAAGGTCCTTCATCTCGGCCTCATCTGTTTTTGATGCATCCGACCTGACTCGCACCAAAGCCTTTAACACCAAGAATGAGCCTTGCAGCGCGAATCTTGATGAATACCTCGTTGGAACCAGATCCACCAAGGTCACGGGAACAAGAATCATTTCAAGGATGGAGAACTTGAACTCATTTTTGTGCCAGGTGGTTTACTACAACGAGTACGGATACACCGATGAAATCCAGTTTGACTTCAGAAACAAACTGAGTGACCTCGCCACTGGAACCTTTTCTGGGGCGGGTCAGGTTCAGTATTATGTCGATTTCAGCCGCCCCATCAATTTCGGTCCGGTGTTTCGTTGTAATGGAAACAACTGGCCTTATCCTCCGTACCCGTACCCCTATCCCCCATTTCCACGGGATGGCTTTCTCCCCCATTGATTGTTGAGTTTTTAAAAACCCCGAGGGAGCCTGGAAAATGTCTTGGCTCCCTCTTTTCATTTTCATAAGGTCAAATCATGAACTACTACTCCGATTCTCCCGAATGGAAATACTTATTCAATCACGCCGTAGAGTGGGATGAAATCATCCCACTTTATTTTCCATCCTTTCCCACTTCATCAGGATTCAAAAGCAAAGAAGAATTGATCCGATTTTTCGAGCAGCTCCTCGAGACCACAGGAAAGTGGGCGGGAGAAACCCTAAGGGAGCGTGCAAAAACCCTCGATGAAACAGGATGCGCAACCTTGAACGCAAATGGCTCGGTTTCACTGACTGAACCCATGTTGAAAACCTATGAGGAGGCGCGTGGCCTCGAGATTTTCGGAACCACCATGAGGGAATCCCACGGCGGCATGGGACTTCCTCTCTCGGTCGGAATGTTCGCGTTCGAACAGATCGCGCGGGCTTGCGTCTCGACCAGCACTCAGCTGGGTTTTTTCACCAGCATGGCCGACATGCTCGAACGCTTCGCGGACGAAGAGACGAAAAATCGGCTGATTCCAAAAATCATTCGCGGCGAAACCAGTGGCTCCATGTGCCTTACCGAACCTGATGCGGGTTCTGATGTGGGCGCTCTACGAACCAGCGCCACCCCCATGCCCGATGGAACTTATTTGCTGAATGGCACTAAGTGCTTCATCACAAATGCGGGCGGGGGATTCGGACTCATTTTGGCGAGGATCGACGGCGCCCCTGCGGGCCTATCCGGGATTTCGTTGTTTTTGGCAGAAGAAAAACATGAGGGCAGGCAGAATTATCGAATCACGAAAATTGAGGAAAAAATGGGCATGCACGGCTCCATGACCTGTGAGGTGGTTTATGAGAACACGCATGCTCGACTGGTCGGAGAAGCTCACGGTGGTTTCAGGATCATGCTCCATCTCATGAATGAGGCAAGAATTTCGGTAGGACTTCAGAGCATCGGAGGAATCGAAGCCGCACTCGAACGTGCCAGGTCCTATGCCGAAGTCCGGACACAGTTCGGCAAGCCCATTTCCACCCTTCCTCTTTTCAAACGTAACCTCGAGGATTGGTTTACCGAACAAGATGCGTTCCGGGCTTTCATGGCGGACACCATATCTTCCTTTGATATCTTTCAACACCTTGACCTAAAATCAAGACGCGGTGAGATCCTCTCGGAACACGAATCAAGACTTTTCAAAAAACATCAGGAAATCGTGCGTGCAAGAACCCCGCTTGTGAAATACACGGGAGCTGAAACCTATGCCATCCTGTCTACCAAGGCAATCCAGGCTTTCGGTGGATACGGGTACATGAAAGAGTACGAGGTAGAACGCATCCACAGGGACTGCTTTGGGGCGCTTCTTTATGAAGGAACGTCTCAGATCCAGTCGCTCATGGCTCTCAAGGATCACATCAAAAAAGTCATGAAAAATCCCGGTCGGTTTGTTCAAAGCATGGTGGGCACTCACCCGATCGGTACACTCATCGAAAAAAACGAGTTCAAAAAAACTTATCTTCAGCTTCAACACGAGTTCCAAAGAAACCTTGCTACCTTGATTCTAAACTGCTTTTCTCCAGGGTCGGGCCTGCTCGAAAAGCTCACCCATTTGAATGATTATTTCCACCGTGAGTTCTGGACGGACATGGAAAAACTTGAGCGAATGATGACCCATTCGGAAACTCTATGCCAAGCATTGAGTCATCTTGAGATCATCAAGGTTCTTGGCAAGCAGGCTGCGAGAGATGCGCAAAGGCGCGAACTTTTTGAGCGATACCTGCTGCTTGTAAAACCCAGACTGGCCTCGATCTACAAGGATTGGGAACTCCGAGCCTGAGAATCATATCTCAAACTCCATGCCCTCGAAGCCGAAATCCCATTCAACCTCGTACATCGGATAGCCCGCACCTTTCGCCTGCTTGAGCTGGGAATGATAATACCGGTCAGCCTCGGCCCTTGCGTCCGCGATCTTCTGATCCGAGGCCGCCGGATCATGGTGCACGAAAATGATCTTCTTGATTTTTTCCCTCATGGCTATGTCAAGCCCAATGGTTGCTGAAGAGTGACCCCAGTCGACTTTTTCGACCACTTCCGAGAGGGTATACTGCGAATCGAAAATCATGAGATCGACTCCTTGGTAGAGCGGGAGATCGTTTCCCATTTCACTCCTGCCGATTCGGGTGGCCTCCGTGTCGACACAATATGAAAAAATCTTTCCCCCTTGCTCGATTTTGAATCCCCAGCATGGATCCGGATGATCCAGTAGATACGGAGTCACTTTGAGCGCTCCAAAATGCTTAGGGGTTCTGGGCTCAAGGCATCTGGTCTCGACGGTCGCACCCAATGCCTCAAAGGGAACTGGAAAGTAGGGCTTTTTGAAAATGATTGGAAAGATCTGGTGAATCTCGGCTTGAACGGCATGGGCCCGGATGGTGTTCCCCTTCAAAAAAAGCGGTACAAAAAAAGGAAGTCCGATCAGGTGATCCCAATGGAAATGGGTGAACAACAAATCCACCTCCCCCTCTCCTTTTCCACAGGGCCCTTTCAGGAGATCATAGCCCAACAGGCGGATACCGCTACCTGCATCAATGATCACACGGTCATTGCCCGAACTCACTTCAACACAAGATGTGTTTCCCCCGAAGCCCCCTAATTGCTCCCGGCTCAATTTTGAAAGAAAATTTCCGGCGGTTTCACGTGATGTCCCTGAGGACTGGAATCGTTCGAGAAGTTCCCTGACTCGGTTTTCAATGACCTGTGGCGTATGGGGAGAAGGTAGGGAGCCTCGAGCCCCCCAAATCTTGATTTTCATGGACATAGTGTAGATTTTAAGGGAAAGGGGCTCACAAAAACAATCAAAACCTACCCTTCCACCCTTTGACACAGATTTGACGCTGTAGATTTCTCTGCCAAAAACCGATCCGAAAATCATGGTCCGCTTGACTCTTCGCTTCTTGGCGATGATTGCCATTTCTCAGTGGTGTTTGCTCCCCGCCCTTGCGGGCGATGGCAAACACCCCCTGTCATCGTGCCTGAAATCAATGATTTCCGAAAAAACCGTAAGCGATGGGGACAAGGCTAGAGTGATTGAACTTCTGGACCAGGGAACGCTTCATCAAGCTCCCGAACGCTACCTCTCCATCAAAAGCCGTGATGGAAAAATTCATAGGGTCAAGGTGGTTGGATGCCTCGAAAAAAACGGGAAACCTCAGGCCAAGGTCATCATTGAGAATGGGACTGCGACACTTTTGGACCCCGAAAAAACCACCACTCTCATGATCTCTGAAGAGAGCCGTACATTCTGGGAAAACAAACATGCGGAACTCATCAAAAACCTGAAAGAAAAGACACTCGACAAGGGAGATGCCCAATACCTTACCCTCGATGCTCCCGACCATGAGGGCACGTTCCTGGTTCGCGTGGTCGGATACATTGAGCTCGGCAAAGAGACACTTCCAACAATCATGCTCCCGGATGGTGAGATCAAGAATCTGACCCCCTGGGACCTGGATCATGCATTTTCGTCCTTGGAATCAAAAAAATTCTGGCTGGGAACCCAGGACGGATCAAACACGGTCATTGTGAGAAAACACATCCATGAATTGCCAAAAAAAAACGCAGATCTCTTGCTGCAGGGGGATTCACATGTTTCAACTTCGACTCTTTCCGAGAATGCCCTTCCGAAAATCATTCTCTCCGGGGATCCATCCAGCCCGCCTTCCGATCCGGATTTCAAGGCGGTGCTCATCGGGCAGGGGAATGGAAAAACCAGAATCGAGAGACTTTCAAAGGCTTTGGATCAAAAAATGGGAGTGAAGGTGATTCACTCCTCCGCCGCCAATGAAAAAAACCATTCCGCGGCCTTTTCGATGAAAGATGCAACTCTCAAGGATGAATCAGGGAAGCCGATTTTTTTGAATCAGGAAATCATCAATGCCAGTTCCTATGTCAAAACCGGAGGGGTCAGTAGCACCGAAATCCATGAGATCGGACATGCCAAAACCAACCGCAATGTCATGGAGGGAAAGCCTGATCCTCTTGCCGTAAAATTTCACGCGCTTCCCGGTGAACAGCTTCCGGGAGGCTCTGACTACAGCATCCCGTCCGGACCGAACTTCTACCCCCTCTTTTCCTCGGCAGACGAAGTGAGGCAACATGCTTATGACTTCCATAATCTTGTGCACCAGAGGGTCACCAGCGAGGTGATCTCGGATTTTTCAAAAAAAATGGAGATCGAAGCCTACAAGGTGTTTGGAATCAATCTGGAGAACTTCCATTCCTCCTTGGGAGCTGCAAAAAAAACACTGGACCATCTTTTGATCCTGAACCTCAGAAACACCGAGCTCGCCATGTATGCACAAGAACGCATCTTGAGGACCTTCAACGAGCGTAGCCCCCCAAATTCCGGTTTCGAGTTCCACTGGGATCAGGCAAAGCGGGCAGGTGAAATCAGAATCACCACGTCAAAGGGCAAAGTAACGGTACCAATCATTGGGAAAGCGTTCGATTCGCTCCTGAATCCTCTGATCATCAAGAATCAAAACGACACGCAGTTGAACCTCTCTCAAACGCCCGGATGCATTCCCAAATTGAAGGTCTATGTTCATGACTACCTTTCCAACCTGATCCACATGATGGACCAGCAATTCAATGCAATTCAAAAATCAAGGGGGCCACTTGAAAAGCTTTCCCAAAGACCGTTCACCGGTTTAAACCAGGAAAAATATCTCAAACTCCAAAACACCTTTACAAAGGTGAAGACGACAGTGAACTTCTCCCCGGATAAAGTGCAAAATCTTCAATGGGTGGATCCGGGTTTTCCCCTTCCTCCGAAAAAATAAAGTGACGGGTCTGCAAATTCTTTTCATTTTGCATTGCGTCAAAAGAGGGTTTCAATTGAAGTTTCGGATGCGCCCTCCTAAGCTAGGCCCATGTCGATTATCGAGTCCCAGATTCAAACCCAGAGCGCGGAATTCAAATCCAATGA
>JAGWXK010000048.1 GCA_018969905.1 Bdellovibrionales bacterium | reverse complement strand
CGGCGGGGTGGAGTGCGTAACGACCTCTTCCTTCAGAAACCAATCCTCATGATGTTTCAAAATGCTTTGGAGGCATTCCGCAGAGTGAGCGTCATGTACAATGATTGATTCTCGGGGATTGCCGTGATTGATAAAGGTCCAGGACTTACCTGTCGTTTTCATATCTAAGATTAGTTTACCGGATAATTTACCTGATTGAAATAGTCAAAAAATGAATTTGATTGTGAAATTCAGTTAATGATCAATGTAATTTCAATGATTTATCGGTGTCACGCAGGACACTCACGAAGGTCTTTTGGGATTTCTTTAAACGAAATCGATTTAAACTTTCGATTCAGTTTCTCTTTCCCTGGAATACAAATGGATAGATTACCGTAGTGGGTAAGCCGTTTGGCGACTTCGGGAAATTCATCCCTTGAATCACATCCAAAACGCAAGTCTTCAGGTTTGAGGATTCCACGCTGGCTTTAAAGATCTGTGCACTGATCACGCTCCCCGTTGGTGTAATCTGCCATTTGTAAACGATCCGTCCTTCAAGGTTCGGGCTTGAGATCAAGGCACGTTCGTAACAGGTACGGATTTGCGAGCGATACGAAAGAATGATTCTTCGAACGGTTTCTCGGTCCAGGCCTCCACCGGCAACCGAGAAGTCACCGCCCTCAGTGGATCCAAGCGAGGAGGCGCCCTTGGAAGCCGATCCCATGAATCCTCCTGGTTCACCCGAGCCACTGGTCTCTGTACCAAGTCTGAGCCCGGACTGTGCCCCGGATCTTGCGATAAGTCCGGTTGAGTTTGGATTGGGTTTTGAAATTCCAGAAAGGGTGGTGGAGGCAGAGCTCAGGGCCTTTTCTGAGGTTTGCTTTGAATCCGATCCACCGGATTTTCCGCTTCCAAGAACACCGGATGGAGGGTTTTTTAAGACAATCTGCGGATTGTCACTTCCGGTTGCCGCTTCCCGGACAATGGTTTCATTCATGAGCTGATCGGCCTTGATGCCAGGTCCCTTTTTTGCTGACTTATTGAGCGCACCAAGAATTCCCACCTGATTTACGTTCTTCACGGGGGCCTCCGAGTTCAAACCGGCCTTTGGCGCAGCCTCAGGCGCCTTGACCACTTTCGCGGCAACAGACTGGCTTGGAGCACTTGGCTTCGGAGTCTTGACAATTGGATCGGGCTTTTTCGCAGGAGGGGGCTTGGGTTGGGTCTTTTGAACCTCCTTGGTTGGCTCTTCAATCGGTACCGGCTCTTTCTTCACCTCAGGAATCGGCACCGGAACCGGTGTCGGTTTTGCAGGGATTTCGATCCGTGCCACGCGAGGCAGTTCCGGGGCCTTCTCTTCCTTGGTGGTGAACAAATCCGAGCGTATGAGCAGCAAAAGCAACAACACCAGAAGCAAGATCGCAATCGTCAGCCGTTTTAGAAGCTTGCTTCCCCAAAAGTCCCGCGGGATCGGAGGGGCGACAACTTCTTCAACAAAACGGATGTAGAAATCACGTCCATTCCATTTTACTTGAAGAAAATCGGATGAACGGAGCGGAAGTACCTCGTTTGCATTGATCTTTCGACCAGATAGAATCAATTCGGCTCCGGGCATTTCGGAGAGCAAGATATTGATGATGGCTTCGGTCTTCAATCTGGGATGTTCGATCTTGAAACTCTTGAACTCCCGGCTGAGAGACTCGATTTTCTGATTTTTTTTCTCAATTGGAAAATGGCGGATTTCCTCGATTGCTCCGGAGTCGGTCCTTACCTGTACAAATTCGATCAAGTCAGGTTCGGAAAAGGAGCGCTTGGCAAGATTTTCCACGATTTGTCCGCCGATCATCTCACTGGACTCAAGCACACTGTCAATGACACGAAAGGAAAGGTCACCGATCACGATGGGATTCTTTCCAAGCACGACACCTTCCGCGTTTTCCTCGGATGCTGAAACGTCCACAATGGACCAATTCCCCTTGGAGGAGTCAAAGACTCCGCTGCCGAGCCACTCCACGATGAAGTGAACGGCTTTGATCCCCGGAGCACGAAGAACCACGTCACAGGTTGGTGATCTTCCGATGATCAGGAGGGGTTTTGTCAGCTGAGTGGTTGCGATATCCAGTTTGTTTCGCGAAAGAGTCAGAATTTTCATGATGCGAGTTCCCTCATTTTATTTCACTATCCTGGGAGACGACAGCCTTGGTCTCCTGCTTCGATCATTTGCATGGAAATCGTTGAAAGTTTTCCGGTCATACAACACAGCACCCAGATCCGTGGTATCCGAGTCCAACTGGAGAAAAAGTTCCGGAGCTTTTTTTTCCCCCTCGATCACATCCGCTTCAAAGTCCATGACTTCGTTCTTTTCTGCGGCAGAGACTGGAACAGCTTCAACCGTCATGGAGAGCATGAAAAGAGAAACAAACATCGAGGCGCTCATGATGACTCCTTCACATTTGCCCGCACCAACTTTTTCCAGGTTTCGATCACTGATTTTTGGCCGATCTTTTCCAGTTCATCGAGCACATAGACTTTCATCGTTGGATTCGGATTCAAAAACAGTAAAATTCCAGCCCGAATCATGAAAAAGTCTTCGTCGTTCTTGATCAGGGTAGGACGATAATAGTCCAGAAGCCCCAAAGCTCCGATCTGGTTTCCGGCTTCAAGCTCTTTATTCAAGTTTTGAAGTTTTTGACGGTATACCTGAGGCCATGGCCAGTCACTCATGTCGGGAGAGGGAAGCACCCGAGCTTCGAGCGCTGCAGCGGACTTGCCAATTTCTTCCTGAAGTCCTTTGACTAAGGTTTCGAACTCCTTTGACTGTTGAACAAACTCATCTGCAGCAGATTTCAACCCGCTCCTGTATTCCTCCAATTGTTCGGGTTTGAGTTCCTTCGGAACCGGGGAGTTCAATATGAAATCCGCCAGACGCGCTTCGAGCTGCCGCGCTTTTTCAAGCACGCGCAAACGGAGATCCTGAGGTTTTCCTTTGATGGATTTCAAGATTTGCGAGCGGATCGTTTGGACGGTTTCGATGTTGGACTGCATGACCTTGGTCTGTTTTTCGGCAGATAATTTTCCAAGATCGGGAAAGCGGACGGAGTCCATCTGGGTTTCAATGGAAAGGGGAGCGTCTTGCCCTTTTTCAATGAATGGATAGTTTTTGCCAAGAAGACTTTCAAGCTCGGAAGTTCGGACCAACTGCCGACGGTCATTTGCAATCCGGATTGCAAGACCCGTGATGGTTCTTTCCGATTCGGACAGGTTTCTCGAGTTTGACTGAGCGTAGGAAATCACTGTCTGAGGGTTGGCAAGCGCGAATAAACCGAGAAAATATTCCCTTTCGGCAGGCTTAAGGCTCGAAAAGTCGCGATTGCTGAAACTAGCTCCCTTGAAAAGGGAAGAAAGCAGTTTTCGTTGCTGCCATTCAGGAGACGGGCGAGTGGACTGAATGGTTTTGGAAAAATCAGCGGCAAGCTCGTAGTTTGCCCCATCCACCAGAGTGGTCCAGAGCTCAACCCTAATTGGCTCATACTCGGGCAAGTCGCCTTCTTCTTTGGAAAGGCCTTCCAATTCCTTGGTGACTTCGGGGTATATCCTTTCTGCAATGAGATATCTGAAAAAATCCACCCGAGCTATGCTGATCTTTCCAAGGTCCTTGCAATACGAGATAAAGGTGTTGAGGTAAGCCCGATACCGGTCGAGATTTTTTTTCTCTTTCGCCCTCATGGCGAGTTGAAGAGCCGATTCACGGTAGATCTCTATGACCTTTGAGCCCGCAGCGATGTAAGCAGTCCCCCGCTTGTCATTCAAAACAGATTCAAAATCGGATAGTTTGAAGCGAGCGTATTGCAGTCGAAAGAAGTGGTCCTCCGTGGGCGCGCGATTCATGATCTCCGTTAAAATGGGGAGTGCGTTTTTCTCACGGTTTTGATCCATTTCGCTCTGACTGTAAAGCTCGGCTACGGATACCCACTGCTTGGATTCAGGAAACTTCTTGATGAAATCAGGGAGACGTTTGGATTTTTTTTCCACCCATTTTTTCGAATCCGGACCGTTTCCGTTTTGTTTGATGAATTGTTCGATTGCGGCAATCTGATCCAGATAAGCCCGCTCGCTCAGATGCGAGAGCTTTTTGTTCTGGTCCAAAATGATGATGTCAGAGACCTGATCAATGCACGTCCAGTCCTTCATCTCCAGACACACGTCACTCCAAAGGGCGATGATCGAAGGGTGGTTCTTCTTTTGGTTGAAATAACGGTGATAAAATGCAAATTGAATCTTCAGTGCATTTCCCAGGTCCGCCTGCGTAAGCGCCTCGTTGAGTTTCACCCGGCCCGCAAATGAATCAATGTAGGATTTCATGATGGATTGGGTTTCGTTCTCTATTTCGGCCTCAAACTTCGGAAACACGTTGAGAAAGCTCTTGGGGTTGAGTTTAGCAATTCCTCCGGCGACACGGTTAAATGCCTCCATGTGAGCGCGGGATGCGTAGATTTTGCGCTGTACCCTGAGGTTCGCGATCAGATAATCCAATCGTTTTTCAGGATCCTTTTGTAGAGTGAGCAACCGCTCAACAATGATTCCGTGTTGTGCGGCAAGGCCCGAAGCTTCAAGATTTGGCCGGACCTCCGCTAGAAAGTTCGCACGTTCTGATGGAATGATGAGATCCATTTCGGCATGCTTGATGGCCCCCATGACATCCGGTTGATGGGTCACCAGATAGGCAAGGTCCCTCATTGCATCTTTGCCGACACCGGACTTCGAGTTGGAACGCGCAACACGGGCCAGGTATTGCTCTGCGAGACTTATCTTTTCAAGATTGATCATGCACCATCCGAGCTTGTAGTAGGCGAGTTCCTGCCACTCGGGAGTCATCTTTGAATAATAAGTCTGGTAATAGGTGGCTGCGTCCTGGAACTTTCCCCGCTCGAACAAATCCTCGGCAATCAAAAGACCGATTCTTCCTGCTCGCTCCGCAGGCGGATTGAGCTTGAGCACCTCGAAAAAAGCCGCCATCGCAGCTTGGGTTTCATCAAGGTAAAGAAAGGAGCTTCCTTTGATATCGTAGGCCTTCCAGGTTTCTTCCTTTGTCTTGACAGGAGATATCAGAATCTCATCGGCGTCCTTGATTGCGGCGTTCAGGTATCGTTTGATTTCCTCGCTTAAGGTATTGCTTTTGGACATGAGGAGGATTTGCTTGGCATATAGATTGAGTGCAGCCGCATGATTGGTCAGCATTTGATTCCGACTCGGGCCGGGTGGGAGTTTCCGCAAGAGGAGGGAAAGGCTCGAGATCGTCTGCGCAGACTGCTTGAGAGCTTCGGAATCAAGGCGACGTTCGTCGATTATGGATTTGGAACGATTCTGATTCTTATTTTTGAACTGGCTGTCTTTGGGGGACGGAGCGGGAGTGGGCGCCGCTGCCGATTCCTTTCCGACCAGGAAGTCGGATTTCATTGTTTTCTGCGCTTCCGCCAAAGCCTGGTCCCCGATAATGCCAAGGATCATTCCCATGCACATTACTTTTCCTTGTTGCATAGGCTCTCTCCGATCAAAACATGTTTCCCGATCTCATCCAACCACTCTTCACTTGAATCAGCAGGCCACACTTCGAGGTCCATTTTGAGCAGGTCATCCCGGCTTTTCAAGGATTGCACGGGTTTCAACACTGCCGAGGTATCACTCACTTTTGCGAGATGTGCGTATGCTAGGATTGTCTTCAGATCTGAGAGAATGACGGGTTTTTGCTTTTCGTAAACCCTGTTAAGTGCGTCGGTGATTTCCTTTTGTTCGTTCAGGCGGTCTGCAAGGGAGACAATTCCAATCAGATCAGTGGGTTTAGGCTTGCTCTGGGACAGCTGGTAAAGAAGGGAGGTCGTGATGTCCTTGTTCACCCAATCCTTGATGGTGCCCTTAGAGAGTTTTTCCTCGTAGTTCTTCATTTCCGCATTGACCTGGTTTAAGTCATCATCTCTGCAGAGCCTTTTGAAAAGATAGGTTTGGATCAGATAGGATTCAGTGGGCAGATACGTTGAAAAATATCCCGAACGCTGAGATGCTATGGCACCAAGTGCGATATCAACCCGCCCGGCCTTAAAAGCCGCCCACATCTTTTCAAAAAGAACCTGACGGATGTGGGGATAGGCGGTATTGATCCATTGGTATACTTCCATGGATTCATCAAATCGACGGGCGCCATACAGCGCTCGTCCCATGGTGTGAAAAACATAGGGGAGAATGATTCGGGCATCGGGACGCGAACGAATCATGACCTTTAGTTTTTTCGCAACCGCTTGCGCCTCGGTGAATGCCTCCTCGAATCTCCCGGCTAGCATCAGGGTGTCAGCTTTCTCCAGCTGCAGGTCGATCTCACTTTTCCCTGAGGAGTTCCTGGCATTCCAAAACGAAATCAGATCGTAGCCCACTCTGTCGCAGTTTTGGGAAATCAAGTTCTTGATTTCAAACCACTCCGAGTGGCTCATTTTTTGGGGATACGCCTTCCTTACAAATACCCGGAATCCAAGAAAGTCCTTCGCAAAAATCAGTTTCTTTGCCTGAATTGATATTCTTGGTCTCGGTACCGACTTCCCGGAAGCCCTCTGAGCAGGAGACTTCGCTTTCGCGGCTTCAGCATTCAAGGCCGGAACAAGAGCCAATGCAAGAACGGTCGCGAAAAAGGAAGTGTGTAGGCTCATTTTTTAACCCCTTCTCCCTGAGCCACAAAAAGAATGGAATTGAATCCCATTGACCGGAATGCAGCAACCACGTCATAAACATCCTGATAAGGGGTGTTTTGATCAGCAAGAAGGTTTAGCGGAAAAACAGTGGCTTTGGATTCTTTTTGTCGTTTCGAATATTCCTCGAATTCAGGCCTCAGGCGAGCGATGGTTTTGTCCCTGACTGACGCGCGAAAATCTTCAAGTGGGATCGGAGCGGCTGTCATACTGAAAAGAACCTGATCCTTCAGGATCGCAACCCTTGGGCCAGCCTCAATTCCTTCTTTGCTTTGACTCTTCGGTATTTTCATATCTCCCGGTATGACGATGTCCGTGGCACCAAATACACCACCGAGGATCAGGAAAATCACAATCATCGAAAAGACATCGATCATTGCGGTAAGTTGAAGCTCAACGGGGCCCTTTTTTGTTTTTTTCGGGAGAAACTCGGTATTCATGGTTGATCCGCCTCAAAATAAGAAATCAAAACGATGTCCGGGAGTCTTTCACGGGCGCCGTCCATGACCGAAATAAGGGATTGGTAGGGCAGGGAACGTTCCAGTGAAACCTGAAGAGTTTTCTCATCCGGGTGTTTTGCCGCGAATCTATCGACCTGTTTTCGAACCGCATCCAACAGGGTAGAACTGTCTGCAGAGCTTTGGATTTGATCAGGATTCGGACCGCCCCAAACCAAAGTGGAGAGGAACCGACCGTTTCCTTGCCCCTTTAGAAGGAGCCTGGGATTCACTGGCTGGGTTGCATTTTTGCCAGTTGCAACTACCGAAGCGGCTGGAGGCAGTGTGAGTTTCGTATACTCCATGAATGTGGTCGACATCAAAAGAAAGAAAATGACCGTCGTCAACATGTCCAGGATGGGCACGATATTCAGGTCTTGGACATGCTTCTTTTTTTTGGTTTGAAGGATTTGATCGATCATTACTTGTTAACCCGCTCGGATTGCTCGATCCAGGTAATTACCTTCAGTCCGGTATCCTGAGCATCGCCTACAATGGATTCCCCTTTGGAAACGCAAAGTGTGTGAATGACCATGGCCGCAATCCCCACGCAAAGACCCGCCGCAGTTGCATACATGGCCTCGGAGATCCCGATTCCGAGCATTCTGGCTTTTTCCGCGGGATCCGCGTTTGCAATTGAAGCAAAGGTCTTGATCAGTCCGCTGATGGTTCCTAGGAGCCCAAGAAGTGTCGCCACGTTTGCAATCAAGGCAAGATATCCGACCCTTGCCTCACACTTGTGGCTTACCTCAAGAACCGCTCCGCCAAGCGCGGATTTCATCGCTTCCCGGCCATTCTCCACAGCAACAAGCCCTGACTTGATTACGCTCATTTCTGGAGAATTTGGTCGCTTGTCGCAGATCTGGATTGCATCAGTGTATCGCTTGTCCAGTATCAGGCTCCGGATGGTGACGATGGAGCCCTTTACGTTGTAGGACATTCCCAAAAATAAAACCACCAAGCGCTCAAGCCCAATGATTGCAAGTACCGCTCCGGCACCAAAAATCAGGTATGCCGCAAAACCCCCGTGTTCCATCAATGTTTGAATTGCTGTCATTTTTTCCTCCTTATGAGCAAGCCGTTATAGATAAAAATTCATTCCCAATTCCGAGAGCATGAAGCCCCTGAAAGATTTTTCCTGTTGAATAATGCTTTGAATGTAGCCGTAGTCGATACAGAAGCGCAGACCCATGTACTTTCCGATAAAAAATGTTTTCCCGACTCCGAGCTTGAATCCCAGGCCGCGGGTGGAGTCGTATTGGATTTGGGAAGCACCGAATTTGAGGAATGTGTCGCTTCGGATGATTGTATTCATTCCGAGGCTGTCTTTCCCATAAAGCGGCGCCCAAAGAACCTCAAAGCCGTATTGGTATTTCGGACGAGCAGAAGTAATGCTTGCCTGCCCATCCACTGTCGGAGGAAGCGAGGCAACGATGTCCACGATCGAACGTTTATTCACAATGTAAAAAGGCGAAAACTGCAGATAAACCTCAAGAAAGTCGCTGATGGCGTACCCTGGATTTATGCTGAGAGTGTAGTTTGTGTAAGGCCCGTCCGAGAAGTCCAGGGTTCCATAGGTAGAGACCAAAAATCGTCCCCGTTTTCGCATGGCCCTTCGTTGAACGACACCCATGTCTCGGAAAACATTTGATACCTCATCATCAGAACCAATTCGAACAGACGAGTCCAGTGGTGTTTTTTCAGTTGAACCTGGGGAGGTGGAGGAAGTGGAGGGCGATGGCGGTGGAGATTCCTCGGCCCGAGCGTGGAGCGAAAAACTTAGAGCCAATACAGCGGAAATGAAAGCAAACGTGCTCATTCTCTCTCCTTGAGAAGCCGGTGGTAAAGCCCTTAATGAGATTAGTTTATTCGAGTCATTGTAAGATGCAAGTCAAAATTCTTGCGTATGGGAATGCCTCCGAAGCAGAAAACTCGGTCTTTAGGGTCAGTTTTGTGGCCGCTATTTTTTTTGAATCACGAGTTCGGAATATCCATAAGTGTCGTCTTTTTCGCGTGTGAAGAGGAGGTCCTGGTATTCGACAACCGCAAGTTCCAGGGTGGTGTATACCAGATTCTCACCCATCCAGTGGCCGCCAATGGTTTCTCCGCTTGGAAGGGATGCCGCGATGTGAAGGTGCATGGATTGGAGGTCAAACATCCCGCCCAGCGAAACGATTTCGAAAAATCCTTCCCTGGTCTCTGGTTTTGGCTGATTCGCAAACCGCAATGTGATTTTTTTCAGGCTCCCTACGGCACTCAGGATGCTTGCAGCGCGAATGCCATTTGATTTGGCCCACGATTTCAATTCCAGGATCGGGTCCTGCCCAGGACTTAGTCTGACCAGGTGTGCCTTCGTTCGAGATGATTTCCATTCCATTTTTTTTTGGACCTCTGGTTTGGTTGCACTGCCGGATGATTCCTGCGGAAAACAGAGCCATGCTGTCAAAAGAGTCAGGATCAGGAATTTCATGCTTATTCTTTTAGGTGATGGGGAGCTTTGACGCAAGTTCGTTTCGATCCCCCCGAATCAAGATCCTTTTCTCTGATCGCGCCAGAGACTTTTCATAAAGAGGGTCATAGTAATGCACAAGAAGTTCTTTCACCCAGGCGCCGTGGGTCTCTGGATTTCTGACCTCGGAGGAGTCGAATGCTTTCCGAATGATGCCTTCGATTTCGGAATGCTTCAGACCGCCGAGTTTTTTTTGAATTTTACTCAGATTCGTAAGGAAGAATTTTTTGACTTGGTCCGCGGATTCATCGTCCTTCAGCAGTCTCTTTAGAACATATTCCCGGATAAGGTGAAGGACACGCTCCTGTATTCCGACTTCAAGGAGGAGCATGGGCGATTGCTTCATTTTCAGAAAAAGGATTTCCGGGACGATGATTGAACCGATCATTACGGATTCATCCTCCAGTAGAACAGGTCCTGCTGCGGGGAGTTTCATGAGTGCGATCGTCAATGCATTTTCAAAAGTTGCCTGAGATGGTTGAGGGCCCAGTCCGCCAAAGCTCGAGCCCCGATGGCATGCGAGGGCCTCGAGATCCACTGAGTTCGCGTTGAATTCCCTGAGAAACTCGGTTTTTCCAGATCCAGTTTTTCCCCCGAGTACAAGAAAAGCGCGTTGTGAGGCGATTTGGGAGAGGCGCATGAGGATGTGGTTGCGAAGAGCTTTGTATCCGCCCTCGATCCTTGGGATTGCAAAACCTGCTTCTCGAATCCACTCAGTCGCAATTCCGGAACGCATGCCCCCTCGATGGCAGTACAAATGAGCGTTAGAATTGTCGCCGAGGAAGGAGATCCATTTTTGGGTTCTCAGAAATCTGATTTTCCCACTCACCAGTTCGTGCCCCAGATGAATTGCCGCCTCCGCCCCCCTTTCGCGATAACAAGTTCCAACCAGGCGGCGGTCCTCATTTTCAAGAATCGGAAGGTTGGTAGACGCAGGAAAGTGCCCCTCCTCAAATTCAACCGGAGCTCGAACATCAATCAACGGGGTATTGCTGGTGAGCAGCCGATCAAGGTCAATCATGGATCTCGATTTCATGGGGCCTTTTTGGAAGAACCTTCCCGATCAGGCGGGCGCCTTTAAAACGGGATCCCAGTTTGGTGAGAATGGATGCCGATTTTTCTGGGGCAACGGAAAGAAGAAGTCCCCCGCTGGTCTGCGGATCAAAAAAACAAAGGAGCGACTCTTTTGATGGGCTGCCCATGATCTTGGTATGATTTTCCACGTAGCTGCGGTTTGTGCCATGGGCCCTGGTAAGGTTTTCTGCCTGAAGGGACGAAATCGTACGTTCAAAAAGAGGCAGCGAATCAGCTTCAAAGACGAGCGTTACCCCGGAGGCCCGAGCAAGCTGGTAGCCATGGCCCAAAACGCCAAAACCAGTGATGTCAGTTGCGGCATGGATGGAGTTCATTTCGTCTGAAGAGAGAAGATCGTCGACGCGATTGAGTGTCGACATCGAATCGATTGCGTCCTTGATTTCGGATTCGGAGTAGTCGCCGTTTTTCAGCCCGGCACAAAGAGTTCCCGTCCCAATCGCCTTGGTGAGGATCAGGTGATCTCCAGCGCGAGCTCCGGCATTGCTCCACACCAAGGAGGGGTTAACGACGCCAGTGACCGAGAGACCGAATTTCAAGGTGTCATCCTCAATGGAGTGGCCGCCCAGAAGCGAGCAGCCCGCCTCCCTGATTTTCAGCATGGCTCCTTCCATGATTTCGCGCATGACGGATGGTTCAAGCGTGGAAAGAGGAAAGGCCAGGATCGCCATGGCAGTTTTTGGGGTCCCTCCCATTGCGTACACGTCACTGAGAGCATTGGTTGCGGCCACCTGTCCGAACAGGAATGGTGTGTCCACGATGGGGGTGAAAAAATCGAGAGTCTGTACCAAGGCCACTTCTTCGTTGATTCGGTAGATTCCCGCATCATCAAAGTTTTTTCCATCAATGAGAACCGCGGGGTCCTTGGAGGACAGGTCGATTCGCCCGAGGACTTCCCGAAGTGTGGTTGCAGCTATTTTTGCAGCGCACCCTCCTTTTTGCACGGTTCGCGTTAGTTGAATGGCCATGAGTTTCTCCTATGGGACACGATTCTAGCACAAATCAATAAATATGGATTGTCTCAGGTATTTCAGCATGATTTTTGCTTCACTTTTTTTTGGAGGGAAGAAAAATGAAGATGACTCGTTTAAGAAAAGCAGTGACTTGGTCTTTGCAGATAATATTAGCCATGGTTTTCCTTGCTGTGGGGATGGCCAAAATTTCCGGTGTCCAGAGTACCGTTGATTTGTTTCAGGAAATCGGTGTGGGTCAGTGGCTTCGATATGTGGTTGGAATGGTGGAGGTGGGCTCTGCTGTGCTTTTGCTTTTTGGACCTTATGCATCCTTGGGTGCTGGATTCTTGATGATTTTAATGGCCGGAGCGTCAATGACCCATCTTTGGTTGGTTGGGGGAAGTATTGTCCCCGCGCTCGCTTTGGGCCTGACTGCTGGAGCGGTGCTTTATCTCAGGCGACAGATCCAGCGGGCGGATGAAATCGAAGTCATTCATGAGCATCAGACCAGAAAATCGGCTTAGTTGCATTTTCCGGCGCTCGGCGTATGATGGCGCGGGAAGGCAGGCTTCATGAACGTGCTCGAAAAAAAGAGAGTCCTGATCGTGGATGATGAACCGATGCTACGGGAAATCCTTCGGGACTTGCTCGAATTCGAGGGCGCTTTGGTTGGTGAATCGGAGAATGGCAGGTCTGCATTTGACCTCTATCGCAAGGAAGGCTTTGATGCAGTCGTTTCCGACATTCGAATGCCCGGAGGAGACGGCCTTGAGCTCCTTGAAAACTTGAGAAGGCTTGATTGCGTGACCCCTGTGGTGATGCTGATTACAGGCTTTTCTGATCTCTCACATGATGCCGCTTACAATTTAGGTGCGGACGCGGTTCTCTCGAAACCTTTTGATGTTCAGGAGCTTTTGGCCAGGCTCTCATTCTTGTTGTCGGGCTATGAGACGCGCCTTTCCATTGTGCCCGAATCGACAAGTGCTGCTGAGCTCAAGGTTGGAGATGGTGTTGTACCCAGTTTTGGCAGGGGAGGAATGTTTGTCCCGGGATGTATTTCCGGTGTAACGGGGGATCAGGTTTCCTTTTCTTTGGATTGCCCGGAAATCGGTGGAAGAATCGAGGGGTCTGGAATCATCCGGTGGGTGAGAAGGGTGGCGTCCGGAGACCTTCGGGAGGGAAGTGGAATAGAGTTTCGCTTTTTGAAGCCTGGCTCTCTTCAAAAGGTTCTGGATTGGAATCAAAGATTCCCGAAGTGCGCATTCATTCCCGACCGAATTCCAAAATGAATCGACTCGACCCTTTGCCTGGCTCCAGGCGAAGAGTGGCCCGGTTGGACTCTGCAAGTGAGCTTGAGATGCTGAGTCCCAGGCCCGTTCCCCGACCCGGTTCTTTGGTGGTAAAAAATGGATGGAAAATCTTGGTTTGCAAGTCCTCCGGAACTCCGGGGCCGGAGTCTTCCACCTGGATGATGGGTTTTCCGTCTTTCAACGCGAGTGACAGGGAGATCCATTTTTGACCCTCCTGATTCCTGACCGCATCTCGTGCATTTTGAACCAGGTTCACGAGGATTTGTGAGATCTGGCTGGGTCTGCACTCTGAAGATACCGTCTCCGTGGGCAAAGAGACCCTGAGCTCGATGTTTTGAGTCTTCAATCCCTCCTTGCAGAGTTCAAGGGAGTCACGAATGATGGTGATCAGGTCAGATGGCTGAAGAGGATCTAGTTGGCTGTCCCGTGAGAAGAGTTGAAGGCCCTTGATGATGCTGCTGATCCGGTGAACACTTTTGCTGATTCCATCCAGGGAGTGTTTCAATTTTTCTTTTCCGGTTTCTTCAAGGGGTTTTTGGATCAGGAATTCGATCCGATTCACATAGCCCGCGATGATCGCAAGAGGATTATTGATCTCATGGGCGATTCCACCCGCCATCTCCCCAAGGGCGGACATCTTGGATTGATGAAGGAGGGAGAGTTTCTGTCCTTCAATTAGTTCAAGGGCTTCGCTCAGTTGCCGATTTCTTCGTTTCAAATCAAGTTGGGCGATCACCATTCCTGCAAGTGTCGCAAGAGCCTTTCGCTTCTCCTTGGAAAAAGATTTCGGCTCGGAGTCGATGACACAAAGAGTTCCAATTGCTTCGCCAGATTCTGTCCGGAGCTGGGCTCCGGCATAAAAACGAATCCGAGGATCCCCGGTGACCAGCGGATTATCGGAAAAACGCGGGTCTTCAAGGGCGTTTTCCACCACAAATACATCCTCCTCGAGGATGGCGTGACCGCAAAAAGAAACATCACGGTGGGTCTCGGGGGCAAGCAGGCCAATCTTCGACTTGAACCACTGACGGTTCCGATCCACAAGACTGATCAGCGCGATCGGAGTGCCACAAATCACGGATGCAAGCTCGGTGAGTGCATCGAACTCGGGCTCCGGCGGTGTTTCAAGAATGTCGTAGTCATAGAGTTCCCGCAAACGGGCTTCTTCGGTCGGGGAGGGAGGAGGCACCTTCATGGGTAGAGGGATAGCTCAATTGCCATGGATTGAGAAGTGCATCGCTGAATTTACAGCTGTTCAGGCCTTGTACAGGGGGTCCCCTCGTGGGCCCATTTGCTTCCGTTTTGTTCGGGAAGTTTTGGCCTGATTCTTGTAATGAACGTCCCGACATGCTTCTTCGATTCCGGCGCGCACAACTCATTTGCTTGACCCTTCTTCTGCTCCCCGACTCATTTGCCCTGGGCGTTCCGTCGCAACTTCAACTGGATGAGCCCAGGTTGGCTCATGCCCGTGAGTTGCTTGGCCGATCCTTCAAAAGGAAGGTGACCCGTAATTCGCGGACCCCGCCACTTGAGATCGAGGTGTCGGACTTTGTGATGGAAACAACCCAAGCTTTTCTTCCAAAAGATAAGCGGGGGCTTTCCGAGAATGTCGGCTATGCAATCTTGAATGCGGCAGAGGAGTTCTCATTGGATCCTGTATTTTTGATGGCAGTGATTCAAAACGAGAGCAGTTTTGATCCGGCCATGAGGGGGCTTGCGGGTGAGATCGGGCTGATGCAAATTCTCCCTCGAACGGCAGAATGGATTACCGGTCTCTATCAGATTGATTATGAAAATGAAAAAAACCTTCTGGATCCCGTCAAGAATGTCTGGATTGGAGCCGCACTCCTTCACAAGCTTCGGCGGCAATTCGATTCCGAAGGACGGCTTTATGTTTCGGCCTACAACATGGGTCCAAAAAAGCTGCGCAAGCTGATTGGCCTGAAAAAGAATCCCAAGATCTATGTGCTCGCGGTAATGAAACGGTACCTTGCGCTTTACAAGGGATTCAAGGCCAAGGGAGATCTCAAGATGCTCAGTCAGAAGGCGAAATCCAACGTACTTCAAATCACAAACTAAGAACTCATTCGAATCATCTCAAGTGTGGTGATCTCACCGTTGGTTCCAAGGCGGAGTGGCGGACCCCAAAATCCCGTGCCGTGGCTTACGTAAACCTGGAGATCCTGAATGCGGCCAAGCCCCCCTGGATGAAGATAGATGCCCCTGACCACCCAGTTCCAAGGGAAGAATTGTCCGCCATGGGTATGTCCTGAGAGTTGGAGGTGGTAGGGATGCAGAGCCGCTTGCTTTGCGATCTGGGGCTGGTGAGCAAGCAGAATCCGGAGTGATGAAGTCAAATCGGGGTCCGGAATCCTCGGTCCTTCTCCGTTGAAGTATTTTGCCGCAGGATCCGTCACTCCGCCGATGAAGATTTTTTTGCCGGATAACTCGAGCGTTACGCCCTCGTTGAGCAAAGGAGTGAACCCGATCCTTCGGATTGCCTCGATCGATTTTTCCGCAACCCAATAACACTCATGGTTGCCGAGAACAAAATAGACTCCAAGGCGGGCCTTGAGACGGGAAAGTTCCTCGAGCTCTGCCGAAAGAAGTGAGGGGGCGCCGTCAATGATATCTCCGGTAAGTACAATCACGTCGGGGGAGAGTTTCAAGGCTTTGTCCATGATGGATCGAATGTGAACGAGGTCGGGACCCGTGCCGAGATGAAGATCACTCAGCTGCACAATCCGCAATCCCTCGAGTTCGGTGGGGAGTTCTGGAATTTGAATCCTGATCTTTGGTGTTGTGATTTTGAAGCGGGCACTGAGGGATCCCCAGATCAGGCAGGCAAGGGAGAGAAGGAGAATGGTTGCGATTGCGGAGTTCGAGTAGAGGGCCTCTTTGGAGGAGCCGCTCCAAGCGAGAAGGATCCCGCCCAGGTCGCGCAGGATCGTAAAGGTGAATAGGAAGCTAATGACACCCATCCCTGCGAATGCGAACTTTTGAAGGGGACGTTCGAATCTCAGGTTCGCGTCCGCAGCGCTTCGGAAAAAAACAAAAAACAACCAGGCTTGCCCGGAAAAGATCAAAAGCAAGAGGGCCGAACCGAGGTAGAAGGCGTTGCGATCGGATGCGTACCAGGGGCCAAAGAGTGAGAGGGAGAGATAGGTGTATGTGGTTGCAAGAAGGAGAGTCGGGATCATGCTCAAGAAGCTACCATAGGAAATAAGCCCCCGGCTTGAAATGTTTGACCCGCCCGAGGAAGGAGCGGTAGGGTGTTGCGTATGAATTCTTCTGAACTGATCTCCGCACTGGAGTGGCGTTATGCCACCAAGAAATTCGATCCATCAAAAATCATTGCTCCGGAAATCTGGAAGGCATTGGAGGAGTCGCTGCGCCTGTCTCCTTCGTCCTACGGGCTTCAGCCGTGGCGCTTTTTTGTGGTTGAAAACCGGGAAGTTCGAAAACAGCTCAAGGTTGCGTCGTGGAATCAAAGCCAGGTAACGGATGCATCTCACTATGTGGTGATCGCGTATCAGGAAGCAGTGGGTGAGGCGGACATCCGGAAATTCATTGAAACCACGGCATCAGTTCGCGGTGTGGAGCCTTCAACCTTGGATCGCTATCGCAATGTGATTGAGGGGGATTTGCTCACAGGCACACGCTCAAAAGAGATCGTCACCTGGTCCCAGAGGCAGACTTACATCGCGATGGGGTTTGTGATGCTCTCTGCGGCAATGCTTGGGATTGATACCTGCCCCATGGAAGGAATTGAGGCCCACGAATACGACCGGATTCTGGGGCTTTCAGGGTCGGGATTCAAAACAGTTGCGGGAGTGGCGCTTGGCTATCGTCATGACGAGGACAAGTATGCCCTCGCAAAAAAGGTTCGCTACCCGGCAAGCGAAGTCATTCGACATGTGAAATAGAAATCAAGCGGGCGTGCGAATCAGGAGAGGCCCAGGAGCTCCCGCAAGCGAGCAGCGCTCTTTTCCGAATTCAATGCGGAAACCGCCTCACCTGGTGTTTTGCTTTTGGATTGCTTCTTGCCGTCCCAAGGCCTTTTCCCCGTCTCCACATGGACATAAATCATCGCGGAGGCTCTCGCGTCACTGAGTGCCTCGTGGTGGTTGAGCGGAATTCCAAGCGTTTTGCTCACATTGGATAGGTTTGCGGGCTTGATCCCCAGCTTGTAGCGGGAGAGTTTCACGGTGCATTCGGTTTTGATCTTTGGAACCTTGATTCCATAGTGTGCGGCACTTGCCCTGAGAACCCGATCATCAAAACCTATGTTGTGGGCAACGAGAAGCTTTGATTTTTGAAGCCAGGGCAGGATGCGATCCGTGTACACCTGGTCGAAGGTGGGGGCGTTTTTTACGTCTTGATAACGGATTCCGTGGATGTGGGTGAAAAAGAAACTCTCGGTCGGGGTTTTGATGAGTGCCATGTCCTCGTGCACCACCTCGTGATCCTCGCCCAGAACCACGAACCCCACAGAGCATGCGGAAGCAGGAGAGGGATTTGCCGTTTCAAAATCGATGACCAGAGTAAGGTTCTTTTTTGGTCTCGCCACGAGGAATGCCTTTTAGGTGATCCGCTCGCTTCTTTTTACGGAGCGCAAGTTTCCTGCAAGCACCTTTTTCCGCATGCGGATGTTTTTGGGTGTGACTTCGATCCATTCATCCTCATCAATCCACTCAAGACAGCGCTCAAGGGACATGTCGCGGATTCCGGCAAGTCGCACCAGGAATTCAGCTCCTGCGGAACGGATGTTGGTGAGCTTTTTCTCTTTGCAAGGATTGACGTTCATGTCGTTGTCCTTTGCGTTCTCGCCAATGATCATCCCTTCATACACCTTGATGCCCGGGCCGATGAAAAGCATGCCCCGCTCTTCAAGCGAAAGAAGCGCGTATTCCACGGAGTCGCCCAAACGGTCCGCGATCAGGGCGCCGTTTCCACGGTGAGGGATTTCTCCGCGATGGGGCTGGTAATCGGTGAGATAAGAACTGAAGAGCCCGTCTCCGCGAGTGGCGGTAAGGTAGCGGGAGCGGATTCCCAGGAGTCCGCGGGATGGAATATCAAACTCAAGTCGTACTCTTTGACGCCCGATTCCTTCCATGTGGGGAAGGGCTTCGTACTTCACAAGGGTTCCTTTTCGTTCCTGAAAAATCCGGGTTACATCGGATGCGTGTTCCTCCGGAAGATCCAGCACTGCGCGCTCGTTAGGTTCCATGCGCTCGCCATTCGGCCCTTCGCGATAAAGCACGAGCGGTTTTCCAACCATGAACTCATAGCCTTCCCTGCGCATCTGTTCGATCAAAATTGCGAACTGGAGTTCTCCGCGGCCTAAGACCCGGAACTGATCCGAGGTTTCAGCTTCTTCAAACCGAAGAGCAACATTGTGGCGCACCTCTTTGAGCAGGCGCTCTCGGAGCTTGCGGGACTGAATGGCTTCTCCTTCCTGTCCGGAAAGGGGAGATGTGTTCACCGAAAACAACATGGCAAGAGTGGGCTTTTCGACAACGATGCGGGGAAGTGGCGCCATTTCTGCGGTGGCACTTACGGTGTCGCCGATTTCAACGCCTTCGTTTCCTGCGATCACGGCGATGTCGCCTGCCTGAACTTCAGGTACTTCTTGTTGTTTCAGTCCAACATAGGTGAACACCTGGGTGACGGTGAAGGATTGATTCAGGGGGGAGCCATCTGCGTTTACACCCTGGCGTACCATTTTGGTGTTTTTCTTTACCGAGCCGCTGATCACGCGACCAATGGCCAGACGTCCGACGAACTCGGAATACGAAAGGTTTGAAACCAGAAGCTGGAAATTTGCGCTGTCCGTTACCTTTGGCGCAGGAACGCTCTCGAGAATCAGATCAAACAGGGGTTTCAGCGAGCCGGTTTTTTCTTTCTTGAGATAAGCGGGAATCTCGTCGAAATTGGTCGTGCACCACCCCTGGCGCGCAGCTGCGTAGACGATCGGGAAATCTGCCTGCTCTTCGCTTGCCCCAAGTTCCAAAAACAAATCAAAGGTCGCATTCACCACTTCTTGAATTCGTTTGCCGTCTGAACATTCAGGGCGATCCACCTTGTTGATGACGAGAATGATCTTGTGGCCCTTGGATAGCGCTTTTTGAAGAACGAAGCGGGTTTGGGGAAGAGGACCTTCGGCAGCATCGACAAGCAAGAGCGCTCCATCGACCATGCCCATGATTCGCTCTACCTCTCCGCCGAAATCGGCGTGGCCCGGGGTATCGACGATGTTCACCTTGGTTTCGCCCACCATTACGGAGGTGTTCTTCGAGAGAATGGTGATTCCCCGCTCTTTTTCGAGGTCGCCTGAGTCCATGACCCGTTCTTCTACGGCTTGGTGTTGCTGGAAAGTGCCGGACTGGCGCAAAAGGTGGTCAACGAGAGTCGTTTTCCCATGGTCGACGTGGGCAATGATGCAAACATTTCGTAGATTTAAGCTCATAGTGGGGCCTGATTCCGAGGGGAGTAATTGATTTTAAGGGTTGCGTTTTCGGTACAATACAGGTAAATCCCTAATTTCTGAACCAAAACTTTAGAAAAGTTCGAAGAAGGAAATAGTCATGGCACGCGTATGTGATCTTACCGGCACCAAGCCGTTCAGCGGAAACAAAGTTTCTCACTCCAACATCAAAACCCGCACCAAGTGGTTGCCGAACCTGAAAGACAAGCGTTACACAGTGCCTGAGCTTTCCCGCACTGTAACCCTGAAGCTCTCCACTCGTGCCATTCGCACGATCGACAAGCTCGGCGGGATTTCACAGGCCATCATGAAGGCAAAAGCCGACAAGATGAGCGATCGCGCACTCAAGCTTCGCAATGAGATCAAAAAAGCCCGCGTTGAGATCTCTGCAGGCAAGAAGAAGATCGCAATCTGATTTGATCCTCAAAAATTTGGAATGCATTGAAAAGGTGATCGGGGTGACCCGATCACCTTTTTGCTTTTTCGGAAACAAGAGTAAAGCGGAGGAATTCCATGAATGATCTGAAGATCCTTGAGGCGCATGCCAGTGACCACGCATTCCTGGTGGAGTCGCAAGTTGCAATGGCCCTTGAAACGGAAGGGTTGAAGCTTGATGAAAAGACGGTTGCCCTTGGTGTGGGAGCGGTACTCCTCGATTCCACGAAGGGGCGCTACTATGTGGTCAAAAATGGTTCAGGCGAGCGCATCGCCTGCACGCTGACCATCCCGGAGTGGAGTGATTGGCGAAATGGCACGGTGCTTTGGATTCACTCTCTTTTTGTTCGCCCCGAGGATCGGGGTCGGGGAGTGTACCGACAGCTCTACGCGTATTTGAAGGAAAAGGTGCAGAGCGATCCCGGACTCATGGGGCTCAGACTCTATGTGGATCAGCGAAATGAACGGGCATGCGCGGTCTATGAAAAACTTGGGATGAGTGCCGAGCACTATCGGCTGTATGAATGGATGAAGACCTTCTGAGTGGAAATCTGGAATCAGGGGGTTGATTCGAGTTGCAGACTCAGCAATTGTTTCAGGTGAGTGTAGTTCCCGCGCCAGGCGCCTGGTGATTTTTCGGTGGG
>JAGWXK010000151.1 GCA_018969905.1 Bdellovibrionales bacterium | reverse complement strand
TTCACGCCCATACCGTGGTGCGTGACCTTGGGGAATTTCGGGGTATCTTCGAGGAAACTCTGGAGATCTGTAAAAAGCAAATCAACCGGATCTGATGCATGGTCAAACAAACATGAATACAAGAACAGATGTCCTGATCATCGGAGCTGGCGGGGCCGGAATGATGTGTGCGATCAAAGCCGGGAACCGGGGGAGATCCGTGGTTCTACTGGATCATGCAAAAAAGGTCGGGGGCAAGATCCTGATCTCGGGTGGAGGTCGCTGCAACTTCACAAATCTCGGAGCTTCTCCGAATCAGTACGTTTCACAAAATCCGCACTTTGCGAAATCCGCGCTCGCGCGCTACACACCCTCTGATTTCATCGAAATGGTGCAGGCTCACGGAATCGAGTATCACGAAAAGAAGCTCGGCCAACAGTTTTGTGACGGAAGCGCACAGCAAATCGTGGATCTCCTGCTCACCGAGTGCAAGGGAGCCGGTGCCCGTTTTCAACTTGAAACACGGGTAGAGCAAATCGAACGTCTGCCGGAGGATTCCCACCCGCTTCGGTTCCGGATCATCACGAAGGTGGAGGTCTTTGAATGCGAATCTCTGGTCATAGCGACCGGAGGTCTTTCCATACCTAAAATCGGGGCAACGGGTTTCGGGTATGACGTGGCCAAGCAATTCGGAGTTTCGCTTGTGGAACGTGCCGCCGCCCTTGATGGATTCGTATTGAAACCAGAAGATGAGACCCGATTCGGTGGCCTCGCCGGCCTCTCCTTTGACTCCGAAATCAGGGTTCGCGACAAAGTTTTTCGTGAGGCTATTTTGTTCACGCATGCCGGCTTGAGCGGCCCTGCAACCCTTCAGGCATCTTTGCATTGGTATCCCGGGGATCCGGTTATTGTGGACTTGCTTCCTGAAATGAATGTATTTGAGTGGTTTCTTTCAAAGAAGAAATCTGGAAACAAATCGATCGTACGGAATCTGCTTTCAGAGCTGCTGCCCTCAAGACTCTCCGAGCGGTTCTGCGAACTCTACTTCAAAGACATCCGCCCCCTCCCCGATGTCTCCGAAAAGGAGCTCAAGTCGTTTTGTGAAATCCTAAAGGCCTGGACCTTTGTACCAAAAGAAACTGTCGGCTATTCCAAAGCAGAGGTCACTCGCGGCGGAGTCGACACCGATGAGCTCTCCTCAAAAACCCTTGAGTCAAAAAAAATGCCCGGACTTTTTTTCATCGGCGAAGTGGTCGATGTCACGGGCTGGCTCGGAGGCTACAATTTTCAGTGGGCATGGGCCTCGGGGGCTGCGGCAGGTGCAGTGGTCTGAGCGCACTCCGAGTCCGAGTTCCCCCGGAGCCTTTGTCTTCCCCTCAATCACCAACAACAGTAAACGATGCCAGTTTGGATCCTTTGAGCCGCACTTTCACACTTTTTTCGAAAAAAACGCATGCACCGAATACAACTCAATTTGCCGCAAATGCTTGAAAAAAAGCCATGGAATGTGTTTGCGGCTTTTTTCGATTTGAAAACCCCGCCTCTTGTAAAGCCACTCCACAAGGGAAGAGGAGTCCGTAATTGTTTTCGGGGCCTCGGTTCGCAGCATCCTTGAAATGCGCTCATGCCAGATGTAAGGACCGCTTTGAATGGCAAAGCCCCCTTTTCGAACCGCTCGAAACTGAGCCTCGGGAAGCGCCCGAGGAGACTCGAGCATATCGATCGCATTCAAGGAAACCGACCCATCAAATGCTTCGGCTGCAAGGGGGCCTTGTTCCATTTCTCCCACGATAAAATCCCCTGGAACCTCGTTTTCCAAAGCCTCGATTTTAAGCTGCGCCGAAGAATTTCCAAACAAAAGATCTTTTGGATGGTGAAGGGTTCCACCAAAAGGAGTACCCAAATTGATGTGTCTTGCCAGAAGGATGCTGTAGAAAGAGCTGTCCACTCCGAGGTAGAATTTGGTATCGGGAGGCAGCCTTCGAAAAAGTCCGCCCACACCGCACCCGAGTTCGACCAAGGTGGAAGCACGAGGAATCCATGAGGACACCACCTCCATCGGGCCCTGATCCCAGAGCCTTTCGATCAGATCAGTGACTTCCGGACTCTCAGACGCAGGGCTCCCCTTCCACCATTTTTCAGGTGACCCCTTTACCCTGAGGTAATGATTCATGAGGTAAAGAGAATTCACTCGTTCCGACTCAAGATCCTCTTCAATGTGTTCCTCCTCGAGTTCCGCGCAACGCGCAATAAATTCTCTCCGATAGGGCTTTGGAATCCGATCAACCGCGACAGCTTTGGAAATTCCCTTCACGTGCTGAAGTAAATAGTCTCGAACATCGGGCACCAGGATCGCGACGCCCCCAAGAATCGGAAACTCCCCGCGACAAGACTGACAGGTCAGCGTTCCAAAACGTATGTCTGCATCCGCTTCTGAAAGCCGATGCCCTTCCTTCGAGGATGAAATCAACGAAAGCAGACCTCCGCATGATGCCTTTTTCTGCCCCGGCTTGGGACACCGAAGATAAGGAAGACTCGCGCGAAACATCAATTCCCCATTTTGTCCCGATGAAGATCAAGAACTTGCATATCGGGATCATACGACAGCCTGACACTCAATCCAATCACTCTTTATCGTTCATGGAGCACAGGTTCCCGACCTGAACTTCTTGGAACAATACTTGCTTCGTATCCACAGGGGATGGTCTGAAAGGAAACATGAAACAACTTGCAATCATCTCAGCATTCCTATCCCTGCTTTCATTTACGATCCCTGCCCATGCAGCAGGGTACTCAGCGTTTTGTTGGGCGCAAACCGCCTCAGGAGTCTATTGTTCCTCAATTGTCATTTCCTCATCCTATCTCATGCAGGGCTTTTTTTGTCGGCAATTCGCCCTTTCCCAAAATGCAAGCGCATCAGGATTCTTTCGATACACTGACCCTGCGGCACTCAGGCTGAAACAGGAGGAAGGTTGCAACTATGTCAATACAAAACCAAAATACATCTGTTTGCTTGAGGAACGCTGTGAAGTGGGAGGTGTGGTAACCACTTCAATTTCACCCACCCATCGGTATGTTTTTTCGGATTCTGGCAACGAGGATTTGGCACGAAAGGCTTGTCCAAAAGAAGCCCCCGAGCCCTACCTTGAAGCACTTGCCACCGTCCCGTCGGGATGTTTGGTTGGGGCAAAAGCGGTGATGACGGTACCGGTCGCGGACTAACGTAAATCGTCGACATACCCCGTATTGACGTCGCAAGTTTACTAACTGGCCTCGATCGCTGTTGTTGGATGACCAAAAGAAGTGAGCCTGCGGTTATGGAAAGCCACATAGATCGAAAGGTGATCGATCAGGCCTTGAATGGTTTTGGTGGTGCACCAGGTTCGCCTGAAGAGCCGGTTTAAGTTTGCTCGAAGCATGGCGCAGGTGTGATTGAGCGAGAATATCGG
>JAGWXK010000150.1 GCA_018969905.1 Bdellovibrionales bacterium | reverse complement strand
CCGCCATGAATGCGGTGATGTTTGGTCTTGCTGAGGCCCTGGTTGCCACGGCAATCGGCATCTTCGTCGCTGTTCCTGCAGCGATCGGATACAATCTTTTTTCGCAAAGGCTCAGAAATGCCCAGCTGGAGGCGAGCTCGATACGCGACCTTTATGTGTCGAAAGTGGTGAGTTAACATGGCAGGAGGCAGCTTTCGTCGCGAAGAAGACGCACTTCCTGCGATTTCCGAAATCAACGTCACCCCTTTCGTCGATGTGGTTCTGGTATTGCTTGTGATTTTCATGGTAACGGCACCGATGCTCGTTCGCGAGCAGATGTCGGTTAATCTTCCAAAAGCCCAGTCAGGTGAAAAGTCAGCATCCCAATCAATCGCCATCGTCATCGATAAATTGGGTGTGGTGCGCGTGAGCGACAAAGTGGTTTCAATGTCGGATCTTCCGTCTGAGATCAAAGGGCTGCTCCTGTCGAATCCGAATGCCCAGGCCGTCATCAGTGCGGATCAGGAAGCAAAGCACGGCGATGTGGTACAGGTAATGGACCTGATCAAGAGTGCGGGTCTCACAAGATTTGCGATTCAGATCGAACGTAAATGAGAATCAGTTTTCGACGGGATTGCCGTTGGCATCCTGGATCTCGGTAATGGGAGAAAATCCCGGGGACCTTTTGGCCTTGACGTAGTCCTGGAGCTTGGGTTCCGCAATCAAGTGGCCGTTCATCGCCTCATCCGGATTGCTAGCCATGGAAGTGGCCCCAAGCAAACCGGCCACGGCAATTAGAATCAATAAACATAACTTCATACGTACCGCTTTCTGAATCCACCACGGGGTATTTCACCCTGTTTTTTTATTTTAGGGGGTGCAATCAGCCCCATGCAACAAAAAAATGTATTTTAATCAAGTAAACGATTTTACTTAAGATGCTTTCTTTCTTGGTTGCCCTTTGGGCTTTTGATTCAGCCACGATTCGAAGAGTCTCGCAGCCTTTTTGGGATTTTTCTCAATGTGGTTGGCAAGGTGTTTCGCTGCCTCGTCAATTTCCTGGCGGGTAGCGGTCTTTGCGAGCGTAGCCGTTTCCTGCTTTGCCTGGAGCTTAAACTGTTTCATCTGGATTCCGCGCGGGGCTCTTTCGATCTGCTTTGATTCCGTTGATGATCTCGTCATTTACCGGTGACATGAATACCTCGTCCCCGATCAAAGAAAATGCAAACCAGCGATCGCCAAGCTTTTGATACAAAACATCAACATCGACTTCCTTGATATTTGACGTGGATTTGTTCTTTTTGTTGTTCATTTCCTTCCCTCCTGGATGTTCTGCAAGATCACCTTGCAAACATCTAATCGGCAACACCCCCTGAAACTGAATGTGAAAAGTTTGCCGATTCAAGAAAGATAACAATTCAAGAAATGTCCGGATTTCACCGAAAGGATTCCTGAGGAGAAGATCCATGAAGGACAACAACGACGACATCATCAGCTTGGAGCAGTTTCGTAACCGAAAGCAAGAGGAGAAGAAGCGAAAGACCGAGCGCATTTTCTTTGATCATCTCGTTGGGGTGTATGCAGTGGTGAATCCGGGAAAAATGGTGCAGGTGAATTTGACCGATGTCAGTGAGGAGGGGCTTGGAATTCAGGTGCCTTATCAGTCAGAAAGGGTATGGCCCTCGCAGATGAACGATATTCCGATTCGTCTGTATTTCAGTGCCGAAAATTTCATGGAACTTGTGGTGGACATCAAAAACACAAGGCCCGTGATCGAAGGTGGTAGTCGCTATCTCCGGTATGGGTGCGCGGTGAAAATGGATCAAAGAACATTTCCTGCTTGGTCCAAGTTCGTATTGTTTCTAAAAGCATTTTCAGAAGTATCCGAGCGGGATTCCGGAAACATTGGAGTAGGTTCGATTTGAGATGAGCGCTCAGGGCTGATCCAGGAACTCTCCAACCTCTGAGAGTTGATCCACCAGCTTGACCAAGGTGTTGAATGTGATTTGTGTGGAACTCTGAACATCAACGAATGAAGCACCGATCAACTGGGTGGTTTCGCGATCGATCTGCCGAACAACTTCGATCTGAAGTGGCAGATAGAGAGACTGATTCATATAGAAATCGAGTTCACAGACTTCACCTTTGCTCAGTTTGAACTCTCCCAAGGTTTCGAGTTCAAATCCGATTCCCAGCTCACTGATGTCATTCACTTTATGTCGAGTATAGCCGAGTTTCGGAATGCAAACGTAAAACGAGAAGCGATCCACGATATCCCGCCGTTTCGCACGACGTTTTTCTACCCAGTTTTCGCTCATAATCAATCCTTCATTGGAAGACCGCCGGGGGTCTTGGGTGCTTTAAGAATGAGATCCATCTTGGTCTTCAACTGTTCCAGGGCATCCCTAGCATCACTCAGGAGCTTGCCATGCTGGATCTCGAATGCCGTCTTGTCTTGAGGCTTCTCAAAATATTCGATTTCCGCCTTGAAAAGGACTTGCATGGCCCCGAATGCCGACTTCACCAGACCATAGGTTTTTCCGTAAAAAAACTCGTTCTGAAGAGTCTCGGGACTCCATGTCTGGATGGCTTGATCCAATTGGTTGCTGATCTGGGTCCAGGCCGTGCTTGCCTTTTTCCACTGTGTTTTCATTTGTGGAGTGGCCTTTTTTGATCGAAACAGTTTCTGGAACTCGGCGCTCATGGAGTTCTGCTGTAGAATTAGGGTTTCGGAGAATTGGCGCAATTCAGCGACCTCCTTCTCGGCTTTTTCTTTAATGCTTTCATGAAATGCCTTGAGTCGGGTCAGATAGGTTTCATCCCGATCACCACCGAGAAAATACTTCTTCGACACAAGAAATTTGCTGCTGGAAGGAACCCCGGCCGGAGTGCTTCCCTCGGTACGGTTCGGCGAAATCACGCTGAGTTCGGACTTGATCGAGCTTTCCTGTTCTGGTGACTCGTACACATGCACTTGATACTCACCCTTTGGAATCGGTTGACCGCCATCCATGAGGAAAGGCTCTGATTTTCCGATACCATTTGAAGTGACCAGGGTGTTTTGCGCGTTGAATTGGAGTCGATTCAGAAGGGTCTCGGATTCACCGACTAAAAGCACATCGAATCTTGTGCGATGAGGAAGGTTTGTCGAAACGTAAAAAACAGGACGATTCGGATCGGCAACGGACAGGGCCAAGGCAATTTTGGCTTCCGAGTCGGCTGAGGTGTTTCTGGCGCTCTCTAGTTCGGAAAGCTCCTGCGGTTTGACATCCTGGAGGGATGGAACAAACTTGAACAGAGGCCTAAGTAATGGAGCTCTTGAAGTGACTTCCTGAAGAACCGGCCTGATTCTCGAATGAAGCGAGGTGTCCGAGGTCCGACTGCCGACCGCGAGCACTCCGAGCGCAAGACCCGTGAGAAGCACCACAAGTGAGACAATGCCAAAAAATAACTTTCCAACTAGGTTAGAGGATTTTTTCCGGGG
>JAGWXK010000149.1 GCA_018969905.1 Bdellovibrionales bacterium | reverse complement strand
CTTACCACTGTGCACGCAAACAATCCGCGTGAGTGCATCGGTCGTCTTGAAACGCTTGTGATGATGGCAGGGATGGGTCTTCCGCTGAAGGCAATTCGCGAAACGGTAGCGAGCGCTGTCAATTTGATCATCCAGCAATCGAGGCTTACGGATGGATCGAGAAAAGTTACCTACATTTCAGAGGTTATCGGGATGCAGGGGGAAACCGTCACGATTCAGGATATTTTCATCTACAAACAAGAAGGCCTCGACAAGAACCGAAAGATTATTGGCAGATTCGTACCCACAGGATTTATTCCAAAGTTCGTGGAGGAGATGGAAGCCAAGGGGATGAAAATCTCGAGGGGTCTTTTCGCGGTTAAATAACCGCTGTATGATTTTTTTATGGGGATCGCATTACCATTATGGGCATTGGGTGTGCTGGTGTTTGTCAGTGCGTTTCTGGTGGCAGCCCAGTTCTCGGATCGCATTCTGGATTGGTTTCGGTTTCAATCCATAGGAACCCGCGACTACATAGTGGAAAAACTAAAACTCATGATGATCGAGGTTTCTCCTGAAAAGGTCTTGATCTATCAGCTTTCCTTGAGCCTCGGCCTGGGAATCATCGTTTTTTTGCTTTGCCTTCCCAGTCTAGGCGCAGGGTTTGTCTTCGGCGGGCTTGTCATGGTTGCCGCATGGATGGCGCCGAGGCCTGTTGTGAACATGATGTACGAACGACGGGTGAGTCTCTTTGTGAACCAGATGGTGGATGGGCTGGGGCTCATGTCCAACGGGATGCGGTCGGGACTTTCCGTTGCCCAGGCGATCGGACTCGTTTCTCAGGAAATGCCTCCGCCGATCTCTCAGGAGTTTGAGTTGATCCTTACGAAAAACAAGATTGGTCGCTCGCTCGAGGAGGCGTTTTTGGATCTCTCCAAACGCATCGTATCGGATGAAGTTGAGATGTTTGTCACTTCCGTGAACATTCTGAAAGAGACAGGCGGTAACCTTGCAGAAACCTTTGACACAATCACCACCTTGATCCGGGAGCGAATCAAGGTTGAAAACAAAATCAAGGCAATGACAGCCCAGGCTTTCATGCAAGGCATGATTCTGATGTGTGTGCCGCCTTTCATGATGTTGACACTCTCACAGACAGATCCAGAAATGATGAAGCCGATGTTCAACACGATTCCAGGCTGGATCGCATGTTCCGGAGTGGTGATTTTGGAGATAGCGGCGTATATTGTAATCAAGAAGATAACAAAAATTGACGTGTAAGGAAGATCGATATGAATACTAAAGTTTTTCTCGTGATTTTGTTGGCATTTCTTTCTGTATCCCCCGCGCATGCACGGGCGGATGTGAGTCTCCGAAATGGAAATTTCTTTGTGACCCTTCGTGACATCTCGTATCCGGGAGGGCTTGAGCCCAGAATTGAGCGCGTTTATAATTCCAAGTCAGACTATACGGGCATATTCGGGTACTCTTGGGGCACAAAGTATGAGGTCAATTTGGTGCCAGACTCGGATGGGAGCCTTGTGTTGACCGAGTTTGGGGGAGGCGCATCTGTTCGATTCATTCCGAAGAGCGGTTCCTCCGGGGCGGGTGTGTCTGAAATTGTTGAGGCTGCAAAAAAGGCGGGAATGGTTTCCGGCGGTAAGTCGATCGAGGACTTCAAACAGCGTTTGACAGATGACTATGCATTTCGAGCGAAAAATTACGGCATCATGATCAATAAAGGCCTGCTCCCAAGAAAAGTGGTGGCCGAAGGGACCCAGTTCACCTCTCTTCAATTTCAATACCAGTACATTACCAAGGTCAAAGGTGGATACACCCGGGTGATGGAAGAGGGAATGGTGCAAAAGTTCAATGAGGCGGGAAAGCTCGTTCAGATCATGGACCGCAACAAGAACTACATCAACTTCAGTTATGACAAGGCCGGACATCTGGTACAACTCATTGACAATCAAAACCGGAAAATGAATTTGAGCTACAACGTTCACGGTCACGTCGAAAGCATTACGGGTGAAAGCGGAAAACGTGCCGACTACAAGTACAACAAAGAGGGTTTTTTGGTGTACAGCCGGGATGACGCCGGGGTTGAAAATACATTCAAGTACACAACCGATGAGTTTCGGAACATCACCGAAATTGGCTTTACGGGTCAAAAAAATGACAAGGGTCAGCCCAAGCGCATGGTCATCGCATATTATGGCCGGGACAAGAAATCGAGTGTGAAGTCCGTTCAGAACCCCGATGGTTCAGTGAATGAGTATGAGTATCTCACTGACTTGAACTCGCCAAGTTTTTACGCGGTGAGAGTGGTTGCCAAGGATTCCGCTGGGGCAAAGATTAGCGATTCAAAATATGAGTATTATTCAAAGGTGAAGCCAGGTGGAGACGACTTGGTTACCAAAATGCTCACCACGGTGGATGGGGATGTCACAGAGACGATTTACGACGAGCGTCTTGGTTTTCCGATCAAAATCACCAGTAACGGGCGTGTCACCACCATGGATTACGACGCCAAGGGGAGAATGGTGAAAAAGGTCACTCCTTTTGAGACAACAGAGCTCACATACGATCCTAAGGTGGGAAAAGCGAGTAAAGTCGTGAAAAAACTGAAGAGTGGAAGTGTGCGATGGAGCCAGTTCCAGTGGGATCCTGTTACAGGCAATCTTCTGACTGCAAAAAACAGCGAGAAAAAAACGGTTAAGCTTGTCTATGACAGTCAAGGGCGGATTAGGGCTCTTGTGGATGACGCCAAGCATTCCATCACCTTCAAGTACAACGAGCTCTCAAAACCCATTGAGATCGCGGATGCCAAGCTTGGGGTGGTGAAATTCAAGTACAAGAACAGCGGCGAGGTCGACAAAATCGAAAGCAATGGGGGAGCAAGTGTTTCTGCGGAAATCATGAGGGCGCTCCAAACCCTGATCGACATTACGGCTCCGGCCGGGGTGACTATGGGGATTTGATTTAAACAAATATTGTTTATTTGACCGCTTCGGGCTGAATGGACTAAACTGGTGTGGGAGATTTTTTATGATCAAGGGCACAAAGAAGCGTTTCCTGAGGGTTCTCGTGACTTGTAGTCTCGCGCTTTTCCTGTCTGGCGTTACTGCCAAAGCATATCCTCTGAGTGAGTCAAACGAGAATTTGAAAGAGTGTTGGTGTGACAGTTGCCACTCAATGGTGGAATGCAAAAAACTCGAAAAAACCCAATATTCTTCCGAAATCCCATCGGCTCAAGGTGGGACCAAGAGTCAGACTTCAAATATAAACACCGACCCCTGAGCGCATCGAGATTCATCCTCAATCAAAAGAGCTGAATCTAGCTGAATTCAAAGGTCTTTTTTGTTGAGTTACTTATGCCATTTCCGGTATAGTTCGGCCCATTCGGCTTGAATTGATAACGGAGCAAACATGTCGGTGAACTCATTCAAAAATCGTGACGATCAAGAGCGTCCCTTGTCTCCTTCGGAGGCAAGCA
>JAGWXK010000148.1 GCA_018969905.1 Bdellovibrionales bacterium | reverse complement strand
CCTACCCCCCATGGAATAGAGTGTTTTACTCAAGTTTACTGATGGAGCAACCGAACAACAACAAAAAACGAAACTTGTTTTCGGTCCTGTCTCAGATGACACATGTGTCACTCGGGACCTGGTCTTTTTTTACGGAATTCACATCGGAATGGGTGCCCAAGATTTTTCCAGGCATATCCGCCCCTTGAGTTCAAAACGAACTCTGCGTTTCCATCGGTGCAAACAGCATTCTTGCAGGGGTAAAGATATGGCCCCATGCTACCACAATACCCCACATACTCCACTTTCAGGGCCGTGATCTGTTTTCCGGACTGGTAAACCCTCACATCCTGATCACATATATCCGGGTTACCTGGACAAATGTAGAGCCCGGTTTCCAATGAAAGAAATGAGTTCAAAGCCAAGAATGCGAGCGTGGAGTTCATAAAGAACCCTCCGGCTTGAATGTACCGATCGCATCCATGGAAAGTAAAGTCATGAGTCCTCCGTACCGGAAACCGGCACCCGTGTATATCGCAAATCGAACTTCTTGTTTTAAGTTGCACTTTTTTAAAACGAGCGGCAGATTCCCGGATGTGAGAAACATCATGCTTGGCTTCATTTTGACGATTGCGGTCCTGCTCTTTTCGATGCACCTTGCACATGCGAGTGGAAAAGCGATGATCGAATGTCCGGATCGAACTGTCGATGTTCTGGTGCTTGGAGATTCCCAGACCGGCGGAAGTTGGGCCACGTCTTATTTCGGAAACTTCATCCAAAGCTGCCTGAAAACCCACCCCAGCGCACCCTCCTTCGCCGTTTACGGAAGAGGCGGAACTCAACCCGTGGACTGGCTGAACCGGAAGAGCCTGGACTCTGTGGATGTGGTGTATCGGGACCTCACGGAGAATCACAAGGTGCTGCGCGGTCCGCAGACTCCGCAGTGCATGAAGCGATTGAATCCCCTTCTTGCTGGCCACAAGCCGAAAAAAATCGTTTTGTTCTTTGGAGACAATTTGCTTTCTGCGGAGACACCTGAAATCCAGCGCCAATACCGTCTGCTCCTGCAAGGGATCAGGGCTGCGGGAATCGCCCCCGGAGATTGCCTGCTGGTCACCCCCACCTATGAAATGGAAGTTTCGACCAAGCGAAATGTACCCGCAAAAAACATCACAAACACTCGGAAGGTGCTGGCCGCGATTCGAGCCGAAGTTGGAGAGGAATGCCGGATTCTCGATGGTCTTGAGCTGATGAAATCAAGTCCGCTTTTGAAGCATGAAACCCTACGGCGCGTAGCGGTCGAGGGAACCAATGGCTGCTTTCAGGCGGCTGCAAACGACAACATCCACCTCTGCGGAGAAGCCGCACGCGAGCTTGCTAACCGCGTGTGTGCGGAGATCAGGAACTAGCGGATCAGCAAAGCGATCTTTAAGCGCATTAAATCACCCTCGACACAGGTCTATCGGTACACATTTGACTTCATTTTTTTTCCGGGTAACCTACTAAAAAAGGGGATAGAAAAATGAAAAAAATTATAGTTCTATTGGTTTCTTCAACCGTTGTTCTTCAGTTTGCCCATGCCATGGTAAACTGCACTCAGACCAAAAACTGCGGAGGCGGACAAGTTCGTTGTGAGTCTGGATCCAATAGAGGATTATGCCAGGACAATGGCGCAGGTCCCATTTACTCGAGCGCCTCTTGCGACAGGTGTGCAACAGCAATCATTAATATCGGCGGAAGTAGAGGGGGCGGGAGCGTTGTTCGCTAGACTCGAAGCCGCACGCGAGCTTGCTAACCGCGTGTGTTCGAAGATCAGGAACTAGGGTTTATCTCATAAACAGAATCAGTATATTAATAATCAAACAAGATCATCATTTGTCATAAGATTGCTACATGGGTATACCGGACCCATGAATATGATGATCTTGTTTGGTACCCTCTTCGCATCCGCCATCACTCCGGTCCTCGCTGCGGCCTTGGCCGATGGGTGCGAGATCCGGGAGTGGAACAACAAAGATGGATTCTCATCCTATTACCGGGTTTCTTCCCGTGGCCGCACCGTGTACTGGAGAAAGGAATCAGAGGAGGGACTCCACCGGAATTACGGGAATTTCGATCGGGATGGACTCATCACACTCTCGGATGCAGCAAAGACCTGCTCGGACCGAGGACTGACTCTTCCAACAAAAGAAGACTACTTGGCACTCCTCGATTGCTTTCAGGAAAAAGCCTACAAAAAGACGCCATCCGGACACCATAAGTTTCTGGAGAGTTTTTCGGATCGATGTTTCTGGTCCTCATCCATCCATCCGGCCGATGCCGGGTCTGTGGCCTATTTTTTCAACGGAATGGACCATCAGATGGATCAAGGATTCATCGGAAACCCACACTTCGTCCGCTGCGTGTGGAAACGCAAAAAGTGATTGCCGCACCTAGCGAACCAAAATTGCTATCCCTAATCCGACCCCAAGGATGACTGCTTAATTCGCCCCTCAAACTTCACCTGAATCCATTGATCCTTCTCCAACATGCGAGGCGAAGACGCGGGCTTTTCCGGAACTCCCTCGCCGAACACCAGGTGATCGATCGTGGTGCCAAAGGCATCGGCCACGCGCTTTAATTTTTGAATGTCGCGGGGAGCGGTGCCGCCCAGCCAATCAGAGATGCTTTGCTTGGGAACACCGGAGAGGCGCGCAAGATCGCTTGCGGAGATTCCACGGGATTGAAGAAACAACCTGAGCTGGGACTTGAGATTCATTTGTCTTGTTTTATCCACAAAAAGAGGCCCTCTTTACAAGCGAAGTCCGGAATTCCGGCCTTTGTCCGGAGCCAAGGAAACTCTTGTCCGGATGGTTTTACACTTGCACGCACTTTAGAGCAGCATTGTGACAGGAGGGGACGCGAGAAAGCAGATTCGTGCATTCACCCCACAAACGACTCAAGGAAGCCCATTGGATCCTTTTCAAATTCAGCGTAATTCGACATTGTGATCAGAACCGGGATCGATTCTGGAAAAATGGTTTTGAAAGCTTCCAAACCCTTTGAAGACCTGCCCCGCCCCGATTTGACCTCAATGGCAAAGATTCTTCTTCCTTTCTTCAGCACATAATCCACTTCAAGGTTCTTATCGCGCCAGTAATACAGCTCATACCCGGTCCGCACCAGCTGCGAGCCCACGAGGAGCTCAAAGACCCTGCCCTGATCTTCGGCTGAATAGGGTTCGAGTACCGTCACGTAGAACAGGGCCGGAGCCAATGGCAGAACTTTCGGAGAGGAAGAGCGCTTTTTTAACGGATTCGTTGAAAACTTTTCAAGTGCCTTCACAAGAAACGCCCCCTCGTACAGATGAAGGTAGTGCTTGATTAGATCCGTGTTTCCCTTGTCCTGTAGCTGTCCCAAAAGCTTGGTGTAGCTGATCTCCTGAGCCGGATGAGCCATGAGAATCTCAAACGCCTGTTTGAATAGCGCAGGCGATTTCACAGTTTGATTGAGAAGAATGTCCTTCTCAATCACGGTTTCAATGATGGAATGCCGCAGATAATCGGACCAG
>JAGWXK010000047.1 GCA_018969905.1 Bdellovibrionales bacterium | reverse complement strand
AGGAGGCGGCTCAAAATCAGCCTGCCCAAAATCAAAGAGGAGGTGATTCAAAACGAGGCACTGGCCCCATCAATTTGGAGGAGCAGGTGGCTCAAAATGAGGCTGATCTTAGCTTCTCTCAAACCTCTGAAAATCACTCTCAACCGGGCGTTGGGTTTGATGAGATTGATTCGTATTTGAAAGAACTTCTTGCGCCTAAAAAACGCGAGGCTGAGGAAATTGCGTTATCGAACTTGTTGAAAACGGCAAGCCGGTGTGATGTGCTCCAGGCTTTCAAATACCTAAAACGCGGGGGCTTTCGTTTTCATGAAAAGCACATCCATTCGCCGCTGTCGTTTTTGACCTACACGATCGGGGAAGTGTTAAACGAGGCCAAGCGCCGTGGTGGATCTCAAGGGGTTGCCATTCCGAAGGAGGCGCAAATCAGCAAGGATCAGGTGCTCGCCGGGGCGACAGAGTTTAAAAAAGAGCAGTCGATCAAATGGGAGCGTTTTTGCGAGCAGTTCCCTGAGGAGGCTCTGCGAGACCAGGAAATTGATCGGCTCCTTGGGGGTAGTGGGAGTGGAATGGCAAAGGAGCTGCGACGGCTTCTTGCGATGGAGAAGTGGGGGTGAGAACGCTCTAAGTTTGATGACTGGAATCGAGGAGGGGGCCACATGGAATCCTCTTTGAGAGGCACTTGTATTGTTCTAATTCATACCTATATAAGAACCATTTGGCCTGGTCGTGGCCCGGAGAATATCAAGGAGGGGTTTGAGGCGATCGATCTATTTTCCAATAAGGCAAATGATTCAGAATTCTCGTTTTTCGAAAAGAAGGGTAGTCCCCTAAATAAAAGCTATATCAGCGAACAGCACAGGGTTCGAAATAGTGCTCGATGCGTAAAATAAGAACATCCTGGGAGTTGCAATGGCCCCTTATTTTGAAGGCGCAATACAGATAGAATGCTTATTTGGCTTCGGGCCCTTGGGATATGTGCATCGCTGCTGTTTGCCTGTATTCCTTAGCCTCGGCAATTAGAGTAAGCCTAAAATCCAAGTTGTGGTGCAGTTTACATGCATCAGCAATTTCTGTGAGAGTTACGCGAAAGAACTCCTTCTTCTCATTTACCCTGTTCACCCGATTATTGGCAAATGTCTCGTGAAGCTTGCGTTCAAGCCCCGGGGCATCATCTGATTGAATGAGGGCATGAATATCGAAATCAAAGGGGACGGAGGCATCGCTAAGCTCCCAAATCCTATCTAGGGGATCAAGCCTTCTGGTCATCCCGATCTTATATACGTGCTCACCAAAGGATCCAATGTTTGAGATGATGTAGACATGGCCCTTCCGGGTCTGCTCCGCCATGGATTTTGCTCGCTCTTTGTTTTCCATAGCTTGGCGGAGTTGCTCTTCAAGACTCTTTATTTTCGAGGAATATCGCTCACGCTCTGAATCTGACTTGCTGGCCAGCTCCTCTCTGGCTTTTTCAAGCGCCTCCGCGTATCGCCTTTCCTCCTTTTCTGCATCAGCTTGGGCTTTCTCTGCCTCTCTACGGGCCCGGTCTTCCTCTCTCTGTTGTTCTTTAAGTGCTTTCTGCTCTTCCTTCTCTTTGTAGAGTTTTTCCTTGTACTCATAAGCGAGCCTGAGCTCTTCTAGCTTGAGCATAAAAAACTCTTGGGTAATCTTGCATCGATTTGGCTCTAGAAGCTTATCCACGTTTTCTCTTATTTTATTGAGCTTGGTATCGGAACGATCGATGTTATCAAAACTAACATCCAATATTTCATTATCGCACTGGACATTAAACGCAGACAGTCCCAGCTTGATGATTCGATCAATCATCTTTTTCCCCTCAGCCTTGCTGCCACCAACTTCCCACTGTGTATCACAGACAATCGCTTGTTTTTCTTTGATTAGGGTCTTTTGCTTGATACGTATCTCGTCCAAACGATCAGAGTATTGGTTTGCTTTCGCGAAATCATATTTTGGCTTATAAAAACCTGCACTCAATAGATCGTGGTCGTCGTTTAAGATTCGGATTTATTTTTCTAAAGACTCCTTTTTTGACTCCGCTTCCTTTATCTGTTTTTCTAGAAGACTGGAGGTTTCCTTACGGCTAATAATCTCCGAATCTAGGTCGCGAATAGGGACATACTTCTCGAAATCACGACGAAGATCCCAGTAGCGTTTAAGTGAAATAATAAACAGAAAACTGAGTACAGCTATAATGGCTAAATACATAGGCCCTCCAGAAGGTTAAGGTTGGATTTTGCTTTAAGCGGATGGTGCTGTTTGGCCTGTTTTAGCCTATGGGGACTCCATTCGCTATCATTTTGAGGATCCACTGGAACCAGTTGAGTCCTAGGGAGATCAACGGTGGTCAAGACCCAACAGGATTCTTTTTGGCATGGAAGGATGTTTAGGCACGGAATGAGTCATTGGTTGTCCGGAATGTCGGACGCTTTGAAAGTGACGACCTGTCGTGATACTGTTTCAATATGGCGTCAGACTTAAACTAAGCCCATCAAGGTACAGAAACAAGATCATATGAAAATGCAAATTGTGCTTTGTTCTTTTTTATTAGCCGGGTGCTCAACTATTGAGCTTAGGAAGCAACAAAGTTCAGGATCTGTTGGATGCGCCCCGAACGAAATCACAATAAAAGACGAGATCGCATCAGGTTCTCCGACTTGGGTCGCGATTTGTAATGGGAAGAAATTCTTTTGTTCGGCCTCGAGTGCCTTGTTTAGTTCGAGCCCTCAGGTTTCATGTAAAGAGGGTCAGCACCCTTAAAGGAAATAAAACCAAAAAAGCAAATCCTTTAGTGTTTATACAGATAGCATGGATTTAATCGTATTCTCAATGTGAGGACCTATGACGAAGATAGTTCGGGCAATGTTGGTGTTCTTAGTGTCTGGTTGCGCTTCCCCAATAATGTACAAAAAGGCGGAGCCGGTAAATGTCAACGGCGAGGGGTTTCGTACGGGTTTCTCTGATGAAAAAATTACTACAAATCGGTTCCATGTTAAGTTTCAAGGGAATGGTTACAACACAACCACTGATGTTTATAAAAAATGCTTGCGTCGGGCGGCTGAAATCACCGTTGAGAATGGTTTCAGGTGGTTTCAACTTGAAAATAACGTACAGGGTGCTGGAGGATACGGCGCATTGAATCCTTGGCCAAACCATGAGGCTGACGTGATCTTTTTGATGAAAAAATCTTATCAGTCGTTTGATGCCGAAGATGTGTTAAAATCGAATCCATAAAAATTCAGAGGGAATAATATGAGTAAATTGTGTCTAGTGGTGCTAGTTTTAATCTCCGGTTGTGCGACTGCGCCAAAAGATTTGCAAGCGCGAGTGGATACGATAGATGCGCCCCTCAAGGTTCAGGTCGCGAAAGCGATGCCACAGATTATTCAAAACGCCCAAGCTCAGGGATTCCGGTTACAAAGCGCAGACAAAGACCTTGGGATCATCACTTTTGCTCCTAAGGACTACTTGTTGAAGCGAGGTATGCTCGGTGTAGCGTGGCCGATCAGAGTAAATCTACAGGTCACCCTAGCCGAAACCCGCCTCCGAGCGATTATCACCTATGAGTGTCAGTATGGCCAATTGTTGAACGGCAACACCCAATGGGCGGGATGTTACAGCGGTGATTCAGAGCTGAGCTCTCAAGCGGATCAGATAAAGACCGAAATATCTGCACTCCTAAAGACCTAGTGAATCAATATAGGTAATTCAAAGTCTTATTCGATTTAAATTCTTGCACTGCGGTTAACGCCGCTAAGTCTATAAGTCTAATTGGCAGCCTGTGGCGAAATTGCGAAATTTTGACCCGTGCATATGCATGGGTAAGTAATGTCGAGGTGGGACTCTGGGCACAGGAGCAATTGGTAGAGTCTCGATAGACTTTTGCGCCCTAACGGACCTTGATGGAAGCCTATCCCAGGGGCGTTAGTATTTTCGCTCTTTCACAATGGCCAGAAATTACACCATCTTTATTCCGCCTTTTCGTTGCGATACATTTCGTCAGAAAATATTTTCTCAAAAACTTTCAAACAAATATCCAGTGAATTGTCTACCTGTTGGTTGAGTGAATCGAAAAGGGCTTCGTTGATGGGGAGCCGAAAAAGGATGGTCGTGTTTGCCTTGTAATGAATATGTCCGGGAAACTTATCGCTTGCTTTCTGTACTTCCTCGAAAACCCTTTCGTCGAGGTCTCCACTGACAAGGTTTTGATTTTCGAGTCGACATTGAAATATAAACTTCTTCTTGTCGTCCCAATCAAAAACAGTTTCGAAGTACAAATAAGCAACGTTCTTCCTGAATACTTTTGAGCCTGGCGTTTTAATGTCGATGCCTATCGAGGCTCTAGAAGTAAAATTTAACCAAGGGCCATCACGATCTCTTGAGTCATCTTCCGGATCTTGCCAACGAAACTTTTTAGAGTATCTATCCTCCTGATTTAACCTCTTCGATGCGGTAAAAAGATGATCCATTGTAATTTTGTTGAGCTGGCTGATCTCTTTTTCAAAAATCCCCCGAGCTTCGTCGAGACTAAAGACATTGTCATTATAGGCAATGCCAACCTCGGAAAATCTTCTGCTTTCAGCCATTTTGAATTTTCTCCCAGTATTTGTTTATTTCATCAATCGCGATTAGGCGTGGTTTGATAAATATAGAGTAGAGTTCATTGATGTAGAATTCAAGAAAGTCGCTTTTAAGACCGTCTGAATGATCTTTACAGGTCTGATGAAGAATTTGGTATAGTTGCCAATATGTCAAAACTCTAAAGTTTCCTGAATCAGGAATTGAACCATCCGGGGAAAGCAGGATGCCGTAAACATTCTTGTGGCCCGCAGAGTCGGTAGAATAGGCGTTGTAAACTGCCTCATAGTAATCCTTCGTTTGATTTACAGATTCCGAAGAATGAACTTTGTTCTCAAAAATGAGCACAAAAGTGCTAGTTTCTAGTAGAATGTCTATTCTTCTGTCGCCGATTTCGCTTTGAAGTAGCTTTGGGTCAACTCGATCTAAGCGGATCTCTCGCCGACTATGGATTGGAACCATGCTGTTTAGCGTGTCTGGTATCTCGGTTTCCCGAGCTATTGCGGAGAGGAAAAGTTTTGCAAAAGTTCCCGTAACAAGTGGATCTAAAATCCTGGCTATGCAATCGGAATGTAAGTTTTCGTCGAAGGGACGATGAATTGATTCGAAGATACTCAACTGCGGCTTACTTGGAGGAGGTATCATCTTTAGGCCTCTCACAAGAGTTAAGCTGCACTCCCTAATCGCTTGTAGCAAAGCCCTATTATTGTTGGGGGATGGATCCTTCTCTCTGGAAAACGATTTCTCCAAAAGAGCCTTTTTAAGTTTCTCAATTGAAGTTATTAGTTCGAATGACTTGTTCGAAGGAGTCGATGTGTAAATGGAAGTGCGATGTGATTCGCTATGTACCGAAAGTTTGGTGACCACCGTATGAATTGCTGAAACTATTTGTGTATTCACTGAAAGCTGTTCGGAAAACTTAGCGGAAATCATTAGGGTATTAGCAATATACTGAGGATGAGGTATGTATTGATCATGGAATCCAGTACTAAAAATGCGCCAAATTTCTGGTCGATTTTAAATCTAGTGATATCTGTACTAGCAATATTGATTCTTTTTGTGTCAACCGTGTTTTCTACGGGCAATGAGATCCAAAAAGTACTTCAATTATTGGATTTTTTGATTTGTATTTTCTTTTCCCTAGAGTTCTTTATTGGTCTAATTAGATCAAAGCGAAAGATTCTGTATTTCAGGCAGAATTGGCTGGATTTAGTTGCCAGTATTCCGACCTTTGACTCAGCGCGCTTCGCTCGATTGTTCAAGGTCTTTAGGTTGATTAGGGCGATTAGAGGGTTCAAGAGTGTTTTCGAAATTCATGGTGTATTCTTTAGGGATCGTATTTCGAACAGTTTAGGAACTGCAGGATTTTTTGCTGTAATTTCAGTGTTCTTGAGCGCAATAGCGGTTCTGCAGTTTGAAGACGCGCCCGATTCAAATATTAAAACTGCCGGAGATGCTCTTTGGTGGGCTTATTCAACGGTGACCACGGTTGGATATGGGGATCGATACCCGGTTACGACTGAGGGGCGTATTATTGGGGCTCTTTTGATGACGATCGGGGTAGGGACGTTTGGGGTTTTTACCGCTTCGATCTCGGCGCTCATAATGGGAAAAAAGGATAAATAGTTTTGGTGGTAATCTCATCTTGCTTTAACCCAACGGTGATCCAATTTGAGCTGTGTCCTTCCAAAAGTCTCACCAAAGTCTCAAATCCAACTGTTTTTCTTAAGTGATAATAATTACTTAAAAGAGATCAGTATCAAAAAGACCTTTTCAATCTGACTTTGGGCATGTATAACGCCCCGCATGAATCAGGAACTGTTGCTTGGTACCTACACCCTTAAGTGGTTTTTTATCGACACTCCCGAAGGGAAGCGCTCGGATTGGGGCAAGGGCGTTCACGGGCTCCTCATCTACTCGGGGACTGGCCATATGTCGGTCTCCATCAACAAGGATGTCGAGAACGATCCAGAGCAGTCCGCATCCGAAAACCTTTTCGACTCCATTCTGTTCTACTCCGGCACCTACCGGGTCGATGGCGATCTGATCCGCCACCAAGTCACCGAAGCCTCAAACCCGGCCCGAATCGGAAAAGAAATGCTCCGAACCGCAGAAATCAAAGGCCGCGAACTTCACCTGAAAACCCCGGTCGAATCCTTTGGCCAAGCTACCCTCGTGTGGGAGCGGGTATGAGCGCATTTGTTTTCCTGCTCACGCTCCTTTCCGCCCATTCCTGGGCCCTGACCCGGGTTCCGGTTGCATTCGTTGAGGCGCTGTCCCCACGAGATTCAACAAGCTCGGAGAAATTCAAAAAAGATCTCGAAGCCTCAATCGAGATCGGCCGAAAGCTGACCGAAGCCAGGCTCAAAACTTGCGGCTATGAACTGCAGCCGAAAACCGCCTTCTATGATGCCGGGGATGCCTTGCAGGCAAAGGAGCTTGCCAAGACCGAGGAAAAAAATGGAGCGTGGATGCTCGTTGGTCCAAGGCGAAGCAACCACTACCTCGCCTTGGTGAGTGGTGCCGCGAGCACTCCTACTGTGAGTCTCATGGCAACTGCAACAGAAGTGGGGGCTCTGGGCCCTCTTCACCAAACCATCGCGCCACTCAATTCCAAAATGGCGGAAATCGCGGCAGTGGAGGCCAAGGCAAGAACCAAGGGCGGAAGTACATATCTCAGCGTGGTGAACGGGGATTGCCTGAGCTGCGTGGATTTTGCGAGTCACTTTGATGCCAAGGCAAAATCGATCGGGCTAAAAAAACTCGAAGAGCTGACCATCACAGGCGATGTTCCCGATGTGACCAAGGTTCTTGAGGCCATTCGCAAAAATCCTGGTGTGAAATTCATTCTCCTTCCGAATTATTCAAAGTCATCCATCCATGTCATGAACTCACTTGATGGCGAATTCTTCGGCTTTTATGTGGGTGCTGATGGCTGGGGCGATTCGAAATTCGGATATGTCCAAAAAGCCTCCCGATCCGATCAAATCAATGGATTCACGGTCAGGGGCTTTCCCCCGGTTGAATCAGGACTGAAGTCCTTCTCCCTTGGCAGAGCCATTCTTAAACTCAAGACCGAGGAAATTCCAAACGCCGGGCCATCCTTATCCGTATTCAAAATCTTCAATGTCCTGACGGATACGCTCTGCGGATCAAAAGCGCGCGACTCTGAGGCATTCTCAAAGGCGTTTCAAAAGAGCGGAAAGAAATTCAGTGCGCCCTGGGGAGTAAGCATTTACGACCTGAAATCGGGCGAGATCAGCTACAAGAGATCCATTGGAGTGAATTGAAGTGAAAACCTCCGGGGCCCAAAAGCGCACATCCCTGAAAGGGTCTCTCAAGACCGCATGGATTGTCCTTGGAGCAACAGCCATCGGAGTCGGGCTCCTCTCGTATTCGCTGGTCAGCGCCCTTGACTACTCACGAAGTCTTCGTTTCCGAACTGAGGAATTGAAATCTCAGGCCACATTGATTGACCGCAGGATCTCGGCCGAAGTCATTGGTGGAAGAACTTCGGTTGAAAAAGTGGTGATCGACGACCTAATGAGCCTTTACCGCCTCGATTCCATCACCCAGCTCGATGGCAAGGTTCCTTGTCCCACTGAAACGATTTGTACGAAGAAGAGCGGACGGCAAATCTCGGTCTTTATTCGATCCTCCGAGACTCTTGGCAAGGAAGGGCATCTTGAGATCAAGGCGCAGGGGCCGGTATTCTCGGATTCCTTTAATGCGTATCACTTCGTTTCCCTCTTCATTCCGATTGTTGCATTGTTCGTTTTTGGGGTTTTCATTCAGCGCAGGATTCTGAATCGCTCCCTGATTGATCCGATCGGGGCCTTGGTTCGGAATTCCTACCAGGGGGAAGAGGCTCCCGCGCAATGGCCAAGCGAGATTGCTGAGCTTTCTGAAAAGCTTGATCGGGCCTTCCGGGAGCGGGATCAAGCGATGATCGGTCAGATCGCAAGCGGAGTCCTTCATGACATGAAGACTTATCTGCATGGGATGGCCCTTGCCACCGATCTGGTCGCAGAAACGGAGGCCGGGCAGAGCAGGTCAAACAGGCTTGAGCTTTTGTTTCGTGCTTGCTCCCAACAGATTCCGAAAATGAAAGCCATCATTGAGGGAGTACTGGACGGCAGTCGGGAACTCAGGATTCGACCGGAAAAATCCGATCTTCGAAAAATTCTGGAGAGCTCGCTCCAAAACAACGCCGATCTCGCGGTTCAGAGTGATGTCGAGGTCCGTTTGGATCTGCCGCGGGAACTTCCGATTCAAGCAGATGCTGTTCACCTTGAGCGGGCAATCTCGAATTTGGTGAAGAATGCGATTGAGGCCTGTTCCGAGAAGGCGCGATCCGGCGAAACATCCGATAGTCTGAAACGATTGGTTCGAATCACCGGACGCGAGGCCTCAGGTGCCGTTCATCTTGCAATCGAAGATCAGGGGCCTGGGCTCAAGCAAAGTGGCGATCGGATTTTTGAACGGCTACGAACCACAAAGACCCGGGGAACCGGACTTGGCTTGATGGTCACAAAAAAGATCATCGATGCCCATGGCGGCTCAATCTCGGCCGAGCGGTCGGGAGACTTGGGGGGCGCGAGGTTTGTCATGAGCTTGCCCTTGAGGACAGGAGGATAGGACAATGGGAAACAGCCTTTTGCCAAAAGTAATTGCAATTGATGATGATCAATTGTGGCTCGATCAGGTGCCCCTGATTCTTGAGGGAATGGCGATCGTCGAGACCGCAAGCACGATCAATGAAGGAATCGCAAAGATTCAGGATGGCTTTTTTGACGTGGTTCTCCTTGATTTGAATTTCGAGGGTGATGAACGCAATGGCTTGGATGCCTTTCGCATGATCCAGGGCATGGATCGGGGGCTTGATGTGATTGTGATTTCGGGCGAAACGAATCCGCAAAAGCTGATCGAGGTGTTTAATTTCGGTGTGACACGCTTCATTTCCAAACCTGCGACGGTTCATGACATCCGTCTTGCGGTGCGTTCGGTTACGATTCAAAGGGAAGAGCGTGAACAGGTTCTTCAAATGAGCTCAAAGGGAAGGGACTCGGACATCAATCCCTTGATCGGTAACTCCACGGCCATGCGGAAACTTCGGGATCAGGTGTCGCTACTTTTGGAGGTAGGCGCAAAAGACATCCTTCTTCAGGGTGAAACGGGTACCGGGAAGGATACCCTTGCCAAGTACATCGCGCGAGCCATGGAGCCGAATCGGGCGTTCATTCCCCTACACTGCGGAGCAATTGCAGAGGGGCTTGTGGAAAGCGAGCTCTTTGGTCATGTGAAGGGCGCATTCACGGGCGCGGATCGTGACAAAATCGGCTTATTTGAAGCAGCAGCCGGAGGGTTTGTGTTCCTCGATGAAATCGGGGAGATGCCACTCTTCAATCAGGTCAAGCTCCTTAGGGTTCTTCAGGAAAGGGCCATACAGCGAGTAGGCTCGTATGAGGAGCGCCGGGTGAATTTTCGCCTGATTGCCGCGACCCATGTTGATCTTCAGAAGGCAGTGCAAGAGAAGAAGTTCCGCGAGGATCTTTACTACCGGATTTCAAAAAATGTCGTTCGGATTCCGTCCCTTCGAGAGAGGAAAGAAGACATTGGGATGCTTTTGACCTCGCTTAAACTCACGAAAAAGGAAAAGCCAGTTGAGTTTTCCCAAGATGCGATCGATGTACTTCAATCCTACGATTGGCCCGGCAACATCCGGCAGCTTCGAGATACCGCAGAGCGGATCATCAACCTTTCCTCAGGGACCACGATCCGTCAGGCAGATGTGTTTCGGGCTGCGCCTGAGTTCGCGGCCGGAACCCGGCTTCTTCGGGGGCTGGTTGGGGCCTATGGTACCTCCCTCATTGCAAACGAAAAGAAACGATTCCTCCTTGCGATTGAGCAAGCGAATGGGAGCCGGGATGAGGCGGCGAAGATTCTTGGGATCTCAAGAGCGACCTTCTTTCGCCGGATCAAGGAGCTTGGTCTTGCCAGAGGATATGGAAAACCGGGGAATTGAGACTCCTTTGATACTGAGACTTCCTCTCGTCGCTTAAGTTTCTGAATTTACTTTCTTTCTTTGATCAATGGTTTTGGCACGGACTTGCAGGATCATCCCTCAAAAAGGAGGGGCAATCATGCTCGGATTCACAACCAATCTCAAGCTCGGGGTAGCGAGGGTGTTATCAAAGTTGTTTTATTGGGTTTACGACCCGCAGGTTGAAAGCCAACTGGGGGACAGGCGGGATTATGAGTTCTTTCAAAATCAACGCCGGAAGAAAATCGAGACCTATCTTTCGCGATATCTGGGGCCAAAGCTATGAACGCGCTGATTCACTCGGTACTTTGGTCCACCGTAGTTCTGTTTCCTTCGATCTCGGAGGCTGCAAGTCTTGAAGGCACGCTCTCAAGCCTTGTGAATTCTTTTGTCTCAAGGATTCTCCCCATTCTCTCGCTTGGGTATCTTGCCAAGAATATTTTTGGTCACATTCAAAACGACCCGAATGCAAAAAATGAGACCCCCCGTGTGGTGATTGCCTGCGCCTGTTTGCTTGCAATCAATGCGGTCTGGGCCTATATCCGCGACAACATCAGGTGAGAAACTCATGAGGCGGTTTCACGAGCCCACAATGAAAAACCTATTGCGCGTTCCGCTAGTGATGGGGGTGCCATTCAATGGGCTCTTGTTGCTATCGTTTCTGGTGCTTTGTCTGATGGTGCTCTCTTCCGGATCCAAGGTCGGGAACACCATTACTCTTGGATTTGGGCTCGGGGGATTTGCCACTTTACGGATCTGCTCTCGTTTCATGATTCCAGGGTGGGAGGACGAGCTTTTTTGGAGACTTGGGGAAAGTCTCAGGAAGCGTTTTGGTAAAAGGGCTCAGTCACGGGCAAAGGTTTCATTCCATGATGGCCCCTTCGCTTTGGAAACGCAGGATCTGAAGGATGAGATCGAGCTCATCCGGGGCAGGGAGACGATTCGTGAACGCCTTGGTCGCTTGAAGGCCGGAGAAGATCTTGTGCTCCAAGTTTCTGTGCATAAGGACGGCGCGCGCATCCATCGAATCGAGGCAAAGGACGGAATCACCTCCGGGCATGAGTCTGGTCGGCTTTACTCGCTTTCTTCGCTTCCGGTATCAACTCACCCTGCAATCACTTGCGCATGGTTTGATCGGCTTCAAAAGCCATTTACGGTTTATGTCAGAGTGACCGGAATCGGATTCATGGAATCAAAGAAGAAGGTCGAAGGTTCGCGAAAACGCTCCGCTCGTGCGGGGGAGGGGCTTTCGAATGTGGATAGTGATGTCACCTTTGAGGAGGCATCCAGAGTTCTTGAGGCGATGTCCCGCGGGGATGAGGCACTCTGCGAGTTCTCGATGATCATTGAGACCAAAGAGCCCGAACCAGAATTGGACGCGAGTTTTTTCCATATCGAAAAGGAGCACAACTTGGCATTTGATTCGATTTTAGGGCTTCGAAAAAAGCACTTCCGGAGCCACATCATGCGTCTCACCACTGCAAGTGATCTCATTCCCACTTTGCTTGATCCTGCTGAGAGTTCCGCACCCATTTTAAACACGATACGGGGAAGTCCATTGTACTTCTCGCCCCAGGATTCAAGGCTTGAGGCCCTTCACTGGCTTGTGATCGGGGCGTCTGGAACGGGGAAGAGTTTCTTTGTGGGATCCGTTCTTTCCCGAATGGTGGGACACGGGGTTCCGATGAGTGTTCTGTTTGTGGATCACAATCGTAGCTTTCGAAGATTTGTGAGGGAGGTCGGCGGACTCTATCTTGAGCCGCAGGATCTGGGGGAGCTGGGAGCGGGTCTTGGGCTCTTGATTGAGTCCCTGTCCGCTCCCGGTATTTTTGCCGGAATCGAACTTTCGGATCTGACCCTCGATGAAAAGAAAGTCGGGGCTCGCACACTTCTGATGAGAATCGAGCAGTATCTTCGGGAAAGACAAAACACACACCCGGTCTATCTGGTGCTGGATGAGTGTTGGAACTTCATTCGGGATGAGCCGGTGCTGGTTCAGAGGGCCTTTCGGGAATTCCGAAAGTTGAATGGGGCGGTCATTGCGGTCACTCAGAGCTTGTCTGACTTTTTGAATGACCCTTCAGGTCGGAGCATTCTCCAAAATACGCCGATTCGCGTTCTTCTTCGGCAGGGCGAAGATCTAAGGCCCTACCGGGGTGATTTGTCATTGAATGAGGTGGAGATGGAAAGGGTTCGCTTCCTGAAACAGGAGAAGGGGGCCTTTTCAGAGTGTGTGATCAAGACTTCCTTTGTGTCCCTACTTGGCCGGTTGTACCCAAGCGAAAGCGAGCATCGGATTTTCAGAACCGATAATATTCGCGAGGAGTTGATTCGGGAAGGGATCAGGTCGAGCGAGAGGATGGGGCATGCGTAAGCTGACCCTGCTTCTTGCAATCGCAGTTGCCGCTCGAAATGCCTATGGAGCGTTCGGGATGGAGCTTGGGCCTCTTCTGAAGCTTGTGAGTGGACAGGTGATGGAGCTTGAGAAGCTTGCCCAGATCAGTGCATCGACCAAGGACCAAACCCGTGTTCTTCGCACCTTGAACGAGGGAATTGATAAAACCGTAGATCAGATTGAAACGGTTCAAGCCATCATTGATCGGGCTCAAGGGCTTGATCCAAGTTCGATCCGCTCCATTCGTGAGCTGAATGAGTATCTTGGGCGGGTGAAGGATCTTAAGGAGCGGGTGGATCAGGTGATGAGGGTTCGCCTGAGGGCTGCTGACCTTGCGATTGCCCAAGGGTCGCTTCAGGGAGACACCGCTTATCGAATGGGGCAGGAGATGATTGGAACAGGATCACAGCTTGCGCAGGATTCAAGGCAGGCAAGTCCTGGGCGCGCGGCCCAGATCACGGCTTCTTCGTCATCGGCTCAGATGATGGCAAAGGGGGTTGAGCTTCAGACCATGGCTCAAATGGTGCAGCTTCAGGCAATGCTCCTTGACCTTGAGAAGGCCCAGGTCGAGAAGGAAATGCTTCAAAGAGAAAAGTCCCGGGATGTCTTTCTTTTCTCGCTTGAAAAGGGAAAGGGGAAGGGAGGGCTAAAATGAATGCTCCCATGGTTTCGCCGACCTTGTTTCTGCCAGTCGGCAATGTGCTGTTGCTCGGGGCCACTGGATACTCGCTCTTTCAGGTGATTCGCGGAGAGGCCGAGTTCAGTGATGTCATGCTCTCGGTCTTGATCGGGCTTGTGGGAGTGACCTTTTTTGAATCGGGGTTCTTGCTCTTAACCCAGGTCTTTGACCAGATCACAAGCTATCTTGCCAGCCACATGAACCGCGACACGCTCAGTGAGCAATTGGTTCAGGCGATTCGAGCGGGCAGGGCGAATTCCGGGGGCGCACTGCCGGATGCGGGTGAAGTGATCAGTCAGGTGTGGCGAAGCGGGGTTTGGGGAGTGATTTCGTCCTTTGTTGAGCTTCTTTATATGGTTGCGGATCTTTTGATTGAGGCATCCCAGAAGGTTTTTTTCGAAATGATTCGCTTGATCTTCCCCATCGCGGCAGGACTCTTTCCGATTCTCCCCAGGATCTTTCTGAATCTTGTGGCCTATGCAATCGAGCTCTGCCTTTGGAGGCCCTTGATCATTGTGATCCACGAGGTGACTTCGATGGTGGGTCGGCAATATTTGGCTCATGACTCAACCCAAGGATTGCGAATCCTTGCGGTAGAGGTGGTGGCGGTGATCTTGATTCTTTCGATTCCGGCCTTCACGCACAAGATTGTGAGTGGTGCGATGGCGGGTGATTTCGGAGCCGGGGGTGGAATGTTGAAGTTAGGAAACCGGCTCTATGGTGCGGTAAGTGGGATGATTCGGGGGCGTGCGGGATGAAGATGTTTTTATTTGTGAGTTTGATTTTTTCTGGGATCCTCTTGGCCGAGCCCGGGGCTGATACGCTTCGCCTTAAGTTTGGATATGTGGAGAAGCTTTCGTGCAAAGGAAAGCTCTTTGTATCTGCGGTAGGAAATGAGGCTTTGGTGCATTTGGAGGCGCTCCCTAAAGAGCTTGGATGTGGTGTGATTTTAAAGCCCCTTCAGCGATCCGGAAAAACCAACCTCATCTTGGAGACCTCGACCGGTACGGTAATCCGGACAGTGGAGGTGAGGTGAGAGGATGTCACTAAATGTTATCTATTTAGACTCTTGTGACTGATGCTTGTTGGCGTTTTTTTCAGCGCTTTTTGATAGGGACCCTACATGTTTCTGCTTTACATGGAATTTTGATTTATGAATAATTTAGTTATTAAGACGAGTAATTTTTAAAACGCCTCCAGTAAGCAAAGAGCTGCATTTTTTCGGATGATTGGTTTAGAGCCTCTCACTACGCCTCTGCCGGCTTAAGAGGTAAAAACTTGAGGTTAGTCCCCATGGTTGTACCAATTGTCATTGTTTTCGTAATCATAGCAATTTTTATTTTTTCTTTTAGGGAACTCAATAAGGGACTCGCGCCCCTGGATCTTTCTCTTCAGAGAATAATTGGGGGTTTAAAGGGTATAGAAAGAAACTCTGGTGCTGACCCACGTGTAGCAGAGACGATAAGGGGGATATTTAAACAAGAGGGTGCTATCTATCATCACTGGCAAGAGTTTTTTGAGTCTGTAGCTTCTAAGCAACATGGAGAGGATCTTGTTCTTAGCGCCACACGTCCAGCGACGGAGTATTTTAGTTTTGACAACCTTGTTCACACAATAAAATGGAGAGCTTCAATAAAATTTGAAGTTTTCTCAACAGTTCCTAGTGTGCTTACGGGTCTAGGACTTTTGGGTACCTTTTTTGGATTATATCTGGGATTGCCGCAGGACACACAGTTGCGTGATGAGGAAATTGGTCTTTTTCTTCAGCATATGCGGGGAGCTTTCTTGGCCTCTATTGTTGGTGTATCGGGGGCTCTGGTTTTTAATATCATTGAAAAGGCGGCTCGAGAAAAGGTGCAATCCCATTGTATTGAGCTTACAAATCTGATTGATCAGACTTTTCCACGACAGACGGAGTTGGAGGTCCTAAGCGACATCCGCGCTCACTCCGACCAGCAGTTAGCTCAATTAAAAAGTTTGGCTATCGACATTGGTAACGAAGTTGCAAGGGGTATTGTAGGCAATGCCACGGCAAACATTAAGATTGACGAAGGTTTGAAGGAAGGCATCGCAAAGGGCTTTGGAATTCTTGCGGAACAGCTTCAGCAGTTTGTTGAGATTCAGAGAAGTTTTTCAGCGAGTATGATCGAGCTTCAGAATGTCCAGCGAGAAATAGGCTCTACCTTCCAGGAAATTCAGGCTTCGTCAAGAAACTCAGTTGAACAGATTCAGAGGGCCAGTGAGGCGATAGGCAAATCAGCCGAGGGATTAAGCGGGGTTTCGGAGAGGTTTCCCGCATTAATTGGGCAGATTAGTTCTAGCGTAGAGGCAAACGCCTCTACCGGAAAGGTTTTCGCATACGCAAGTGAGGCACTCGTTGGGGCCACTACAAATTTTGTTAATCAACAAAATGAATTCCAGGTAAAGTTTAGTGGAACAATTTCAGAATTTGATCGGACGAACTCAAGTTTCATTGAGCAATTCAATGAGTACAACGCCAAACAAAGTGTTGTTTTAAAGCAGACATTTGATGGGTTTGACGGAGCGATGGCCGAGGCGGTAGAGAAGCTAGGAAGTGGGGTCGGGAATCTTAATATTTTGATGAACGATTTTTTAGAGAAGCTCGATCGTGTGCAGGAAAACCGACAGAGATGATGAGTTCTTATGGCTGGTAAAAAGGACAATGAGTCATATGTTTGGATTTCCTATGCTGACCTTATGACTTCGGTAACGTTCGCATTTATTTTTCTTCTCCTGTACTTCATGATGACCAATGCGAAACATAAAAAAGACGCAGAAAGGGATACAGGAGGGGCTGGGGCGAGACTCGGTGCTCTAGTTCAAACCCAGCAGAGGTTAGGCGAAATGTTGGAAAACCTGAAGGAGAAAGTAGAAAGGGCCAAGGGTTGCGAAGATGTCCTTTGGGAGGTTGATAGAGCAGCGACCTCAATAAGAGCTTATTTTAAAGATAAGAGCCAAAATTCTGGTGGTGAGGAGAATCGAATTGGATGGTTTGATAACGGAAAGGCCGAGCTTCTACCCCGAGCAAAGACATGCTTGAAAACATTTTCAGTGCTCTGGCTTAGTGATCTTTATTTAAATGAATCCACGCGAGATAATATCCAGAATTTAGTTTTAGAGGGGCATACAAACACGGATAAAATTTCTTCAGACTCTACCAATTTTATAGACAACCTCAAGCTTAGCCAAGATCGTGCTTATAGTGCTGCAAGATTTATTATTGAGGATCTGGGGCGGGGTGATTTTGGTTTCGATGATAAGCAATGGCAGGAGTTTCAGAAATGGAGGGAGTCTGCTTTAACTGCAACTGGAAGGAGTTATGCCAAGACACTCTCCAAATCTGATGGGGGAGAAGACAAGGAGCGAAGCAAGAGAATCGAGTTTCGTTGCCTCATTAAACAGGATTTTAAAGCGATGGAGAGTGTAATCAAGGAGTCAAAGTGATAGCTTGTAATTTTACCTTCGCAACTATCTCAATGTTTAGACCCACCAAGCTAATTTCCTCTGTTGCGAAGCTACGAGACTTTGATGTGGACCCATTGGATGGGCAACAGCCCAGGCTATGGGAGCTGTTTCTTGAAAAGCTTCGAAATGGAAGACCGATTACGAACGGCGATCGCATGATTGGCTTAATAAACTTTTTAGCGATCCCCATGGAAATGCGAGAGACATTTCAGAGGGCGTTTGAGGCTGGACTGTCAGCAGAGCTCCTCGGAAAGATGATTGTAAGATTTTGCGAGGATTTCCAATTGCCAGATTCAGTGGGGGTGATTTTGCGTCTTCCTCAGTCAGTACTTGATGGTGTTTACCATCCTCCAATCATTAAGGCACTTAGAAGTAGAAATCTGCCCTTTACCCAAGAGAGTTTGGTCGGAATGGCCAAGGGTGAGACCGATCAATTGAATTTTGTCTTAGGGCTTGCAGTTAGTTCCAAAAAAAGTCTGTTTACTGCCGCGCAAATTAAAGTCCTGAACCGATTGTGTGATCGGGGGAATGCAGCTAAATTTCTTGATCGCCGGATGCAATCTTTTTGCGATGTTTTTTTTGCAGGGTTTGAGAACATTTCGGACGCGGCATCTTTGATTAACCGATACTTGGAAGGCTACCTGGAGAGTGTGCCTTCGTGGAGAACTGAAGTATTGTCAAAATCAAAACCAATTGGAGTGTTCTTGGATTGGTTCAGGCAAGCCCATGAGGACAAGAAAAGGATTCTGCACGGGCTACCTTCGGTTCGGGAGATATTGAACCAGTATGCTGTAATCCTTGAGGTCTTAAAGGACCTTGAAGCTGTTGAGCTGGAAAGAGCGGTCTATTGGAGTAGAAAGCTCGAGTTTTGCTCGTTTGTTGAGACTCGAAAGTTTCGTAACGGCAGGGCTCGCGTCGCGGTTGCTTTCGGGATTGGACAGTATGTAATTGTTGAGTTTGCCCCCAGAGGAAATGCAGCGATGCTGTACTTGGCAAATGATTTTGAAAAATCCATTCGGAATAAAGATGGCTGGCGGGTTCCGGAGCTCGGGCAGGCCTATGCGGGGCTCACGGAGCCCGGTGCTCCTGGTAGTATTTGGCATCGAAAAGGATGGCAGGGTGTAGCAGATAGGCTCATCGAAGCAATACGGTTCTAGCAGAGGAGGTTCTTTTGTCGAAAATAAGCGTCGGAAAGGTTCAGCCAACCCACACTGGGGTCGAGATCTTTTTTGTTAATGAACTTGGTGATGCCTGTGAAACTTCTAATGTTCGTGCCTCGTCGCAAACGTTTGATCATTTATTGTTCAGGTTTGAGAGTTCGAGTGGATTTCTTCCGATTGACAGAAAATTAAGTAAGGAAGAGGCTTTTCCGTTTGAGCCGGAGGATTTCGGCCTGTGTCATTTCCAGATTAGTGACGATCGGATTTTTCTCTCATATCCACTGATATACGCAATCGCATTCGGACATATTTCACAGGAAACTGGATTATCAGATTCGGACTTAAGAGCGTTAGCCATTCCGAAGTATCAAGCAGTTCGAGCAAGAGTTTCGGCCATAGAAGATTATAGGCATCCTCAGTTTAGGATACGACTAGAGATTTACGATCGGTTCGCCGTCCGAGTGACTCCTGAGCACGTTGCTGGTTCGTTTTATAGCTTCAATGACCAACTTCACTTTCTGACCCCGCTGACACATAAATTAATACTTCGATACAAGCATCATGAGGTTGTTAGGCAGCGCGATGAATATAAGGAAAGTTCTGGGCGGCGGAAGGAGGAATACGCCTCATTGCGAGAAGTCGCAATCAAGGCCGGTGCGCAGTTGGATACGTTTATTGCCCAAGAGAGTGTTATATTTCTTGAATCACTGCCATACGAAATTACGCGAGATGCTTTGAATCGTCCTGTTATCGCACCTGTGCTTCCCTGGGATAAACGTGATCTGGATTTTTCATTTCAATCGAGGCTTGAACGTAATTCTGACGATGCTTTGCCGGATCATATTCCAATTCAGAAAGATAAAACCGGAAAAAGGATTCGTGTCGCATTTAGCGAAACTGCCTGGAATGAATATCAATTCATTAGAGGTCTAAGTGAGAACCAAGACCTTTTGGAGGAGGTGGTCGCAGATCCCAAGAGGTTTTTCACCTCTGTACCCAGGGTGCCTATCGAGGATGTATTTTCTGAGCGTGTAGCCGGTTTTATCTTAGGAAAAAACGTTTCAAATAGATCAGATACAGGCTCAGGGCAAGATTGGTCTGGAGGGTTCGATGAAACCTCGATCATTTTGAGGACGGGTAAGGCTTCATTCCTTCGCATGGAGTCTTCACCGATGCCAGCTGAATACGAGCTTTTAAAAAATGCGTATAAAAAGTTATTTGAGGAAATTACTAAGGTCGAGGAAGGACTTCTGGCTGATTCTGGTTTGGAGTTCACACCGTTACCCCCCCAACTTGAGAGAAGGATTTTGATAGAGGAGTTGGGCGCTGAGGTAAGTCTTACTGAGTTACATAATGTATGCAAGGCGATTGAAATCAAGAACTCACCAAAGGTCTTGGAAGAGGACATTCCAAAAGCGTTGGAAACAATCGCCGCAGCTGAGGCAAGCGAGGCGGTGATTGTTAAGTGGTTTGATGAGCAAGGAGTTCCAAATGACATCCCCTTGGAGTCTCTACGTAAGGGGTTACCAAAGCTTAAGGTGGAGTCTGAGCGGCTCCATGTTTCGCCGGAGATTGGTGAGGCTGCGTTAAGAACGGGGGGGGCTCCCACTTGGGATTGGAAATCTGTATCAGTGTCAGCAAGAGAAGGTCTTATCGCATTTAAGGGTGAGGTTGCATTGAAGCCTCATCAGGAGGTTGGCTATTCTTGGTTGCGTTGGCTCTCAGAGCACCAGGAGAGTGGTGATAAGGGGGTTCATAAAGGTGCGCTTCTGGCTGACGATATGGGGTTAGGGAAAACCATTCAGTTACTCGCGCTAATCACACATCGGATTTTAAAGTCTCATCCCAATCAACCAGTACTTATTGTCGCTCCCATGAGTTTGATAAACGACTCATGGAAGAAGGATGCAATCGAGGCGTTTTTGGTTCCAAATGCTTTGAATTGTGTGGATTTTAAGGATTGTCCAGTTCGCATAGATAATCGTCGCCTTGCTGATGAGGCAATTCTTGTAACAGAGGAAATGACCAAAACAGGGAAACCATTTCATCAATGTGCAATCAGCGCTGATCTTAAAGATTCTATCAATAAAATTCAGGAGTGGTGCAATGGCAAGATTGTATTCTGCTCATATGAGACATTGCGGTCGAAGAGCGTCATTCTAGCTTCTCTTAAATTTTCAACGGTTGTTTTGGATGAGGCGCAGAAGATAAAGAACGTCGGCGTACTGCAGAGTAACGCGGCTAAAGCATTAAATGCTGATTTCTATGTTGCGATGAGCGGAACGCCAATTGAAAACTCCCTCATGGACTTATGGGGGATAATGGACTTTGCAGTCCCAGGGAAGCTAGGTGATCAGGCTAATTTTCGTGAAAGGTTCGTAAATAAAATTAAGAGCCTTGATGTCGGAAGTCCTGAAAGATCATTGCTTCGCGAAGAGCTTGAATCAGCATTAAAGCCAGTTTGGTTGCGTCGTTTGAAGAGTGATATTTACAAGGACGGTAAGAGTCTACCCAAGATAATTCATCATGACTCGGTTGAGAGTTTGGAAGATGGAATTTTTAATTTCCATTCAGTTGTAATGTCCCAATCTCAAAGGATTCTTTACGAACAGTACATGGGCATCTACAATTCGCTAAAGTCTGGACATCGTTTGGCCGCAATTAGAAGTTTGTTAGAAGTTTGCGCGAGCCCGTGGTTGGCAACCGAAACGAGGGTTTGCTGGGAAAATCATCAGGCATTATTCGATCTCTGCCCTAAGCTTCAACGCACTTTTGATATCTTGGAGGATATCTCCAATAATTCCGAGGAACTTGGGAAAAAGGTAGTAATATTCGCAAACACAATTCAGTTACAGATAAGTTTGGCCTATCTGATTGCTGACTGGTACAGAAAAACCAAGAATATTCAGTTGGAAGTCGAGGTTTTTAATGGCGAGAAAACAGCCGCCGAACGCACAGAAATTCTCAAAAGATTCAAGAGCAAGACGGGGTTTCAAGCGCTAATTATTTCACCAAGATCGGGTGGAACGGGCTTG
>JAGWXK010000046.1 GCA_018969905.1 Bdellovibrionales bacterium | reverse complement strand
CCGCCATATACCACCAGGAATTGTTTCAAATCATCAAAATATCCCGTAAAAATATTGCTCATTCCGGATTGAATGCCGGGATATGTCGCCAAAAGAACGAATCCACCAATCAACGCACTCGATGCCATTGAAAGAGTCAGGATATTCAACTGAGGCAAAGCCTTTCCGAGAACCCCATAAACAATGTTCACAAGCAACATGCACGCTGCCATGGGAGCCGAAAGTTGAATTCCGAAGAGAAGTGTGTTGGCGACCATCTTCAACATGGAGTTTTTGAATGCCTCACTCATTCCGGCCCCGCCCTGTGGAATCAGATGAAAGGTTTCAACCATGGCACGAAACAAAAGATGATGACCATCCAGAGCAAGAAAAGTAAGCATTGCAAGCGCGCCGAACATCTGCCCAAGAACCACCGTCTGATTCTCAGTATGGGGATCATACATTGAAGCCATGCTGAAACCCATCAGTTGGGACATGAAATCTCCTGCGATTTGAATAGCATGAAATACCAATTGGGACGCGAAACCGACCCCGATTCCAACAAGAAGCTCGCCCGCAAGGGTGAGCACAAGCTTTCCAGCCGTGGAAGACCAGACTTCAGCGTCCGAAATTCGAATGATTCCGCCGGACTTCAAAACCGGAAAGACTACCGCGGAAAAAACAAGCGCCAAAAGAACCTTTACAGTGGATGGAACAACCTTGTCACCAAACACAGGAAGCAACATGATCATGGTGCTGATCCTGATCAGCACCATGAAGAAGGAGAGCAGTTCAGAAGCCGACCAGCTCTCAAAAACCATCAGTGAATCATCTCCCCGGCTCCGCCGAAGATTGAAATTGCATAATCCTGAAGAACTCGAAGCATCCAAGGGGCCATAACAACCAGCGTCAGGATCACAGCGATCATCTTCGGAATAAAGGTGAGTGTTTGTTCATTGATCTGTGTGATCGCCTGAAGGATCGAAATCACGATACCCACAGCCATAGCCGCAAGGAGTACCGGCCCGGCCAGATAGACCATCGTGGTAATCGCGTTCTGCCCGATTTGCATCACCATTTCTTCAGTCATTTGCTCCTCCCTTACCCGAAGCTCTTTACAATACTGCCAACAACGAGACCCCAACCATCTACAAGGACAAATAACAGAAGTTTGAAAGGAAGCGAGATGGTCATCGGGGGCAACATCATCATCCCCATGGCCATCAAGATACTGGAGACGACCATATCAATTACGAGAAAAGGAAGATACAACATGAATCCCATCTGGAAGGCAGTATTCAGTTCACTCACAATGAAAGATGGAATCAATACGTAGGTTGGAACTTCATCTCTGCTCTGGGGTTTAGCGATTTTCGACATCGTAAGGAAAAGTTCGAGGTCCTTTTCACGAGTTTGCGCGAACATGAACTCCCGTAGGGGTGCCTCCGCTTTTGCAAATGCTGCCTTTTGGTCGATTTTCTCCTCGAGATAGGGATTCAGCGCGTCTTCCTGAATGCGGGTCCATGTAGGAGCCATGATGAACAAGGAAAGGAATAGTGAAAGTCCAACAATCACCTGGTTCGGTGGCATTTGTTGGGCCCCAAGGGATTGCCTGAGAAAAGAAAGAATGATCACCACCCTGGTGAATGATGTCATCATCACCAAAATGGCTGGGGCAAGAGTAAGGACTGTCAGCAGAAATACGATCTTCAGTACATTGACCAACTCATTCGGACTTGAACCTGAATTCCCAAGGTTCATCGAAATGGAGGGAAGGGAGAATCCGGAAGCCACGCCCCCCTTGGCAGCATGCGCTGCAGCTCCAAGAAAAAGAAAGCTTATCGCCAACAGAAACCCTAGGGGACCCAGATTCCTGAAATTCCTCATCGATCCGCTCCCACTCCCTGTTGCAAGCGCTTTCGAATCTGATCTCGAACACCGTTTGCAGCCTTGAGTCCTGTAGGCAATGAAGACACTGCCTCCAGTTTGCTAGCAGTTTGACTTTGATATGCATTTTTCGCAACCACTGCACTCGCAGCGGAGCTGGATCTCAGGATTGAATCAAAATTCATGGCAGGCATGATCTTGGGCTCTGATTTAACCGTCGTCCCAAAAATCTTACCGATGGAATCAGCGACTTTTGGATCCTCCAGTAGATCAAGGTCCGCCTCATCCGAATCAAGCTGGGTGATTAGTTGAACGCTGTCCGAGGTCACACCAAGAACAAACTGCTGCTCTTTGATCCTCACAACAGTGATGCTCTGCTTAGGCCCGATCGAATGATTCGCGATCACCTCGATAAACGCCTTGGACTTTTTCCCTCCGGGAAAAATTCCGGAAAGCCAGGAATCCCCCACTCTTTTGGCCTGCACCGATCCAGCTTTCTTCTTGACGTAGAGAAGAACAAGCCCGAGACCACCCACAATCAAGAACATCGCGAACAAAGAGCGAAACACCGATGGTCCGTGCGTTTGTCCCCCAAGCTCTATCGCTTTCGGTGCTGCGCCAAGACGAGTTTTGCCCTTACTTGATTTTACCGGCTCCGCCAAAGTCTTTGAATCCTCCTCCTTTTGGCCACTCCCAAGAACTTTTGAGAGGAGGGATTGCTCCTGATGCGCCGTCAGGTCCGCGGACAGTCCTACCTTCTCTTTTGGAAATGCAATCATAAGCTCTTTCCCATTGAACTCGAAATTCACCTTCCCTTTGTACGCTTCCGCTTTTCCATCAACTGTGAAGCGGAGTCGTACGAGATTGGGGGCATACTGGTATGCAAAAATCTTAGAAAAAGGGAGTTCCGCGGCAGCATCAGCGTGTAAGATTTTAGCAGGATAAATCGTTGTATTCTGGAGTGAGAATTGAACTATGTCCCGGACATATTCAAGCTGAATCGCCCCCTTCGAAGGTATACCGTCAAGCAGAACCTTCGCTGTGGATCCCTCTCCGATTTGAATATCCCTTACACTCAAGGGAGAACCCGCTGCACCTCCTCCACCCCTGCTGGCGATGAGTGCGATCAGTAAAAAAACTGCTTTTTTCTGCCATCCTCGGCTTTTCATCAAAAAATTCCCTTCATCCATGAATGGAATAACTTCGTTATTACTTCAACTGCTCGATCCGTTCCATCGGCGACAGAATGTCGGTCAATCTGATCCCGAATTTCTCGTTCACAGTCACCACCTCACCCCGAGCCACGAGACGGTCATTTACGAGAACTTCGAGTGGTTCGCCCGCAAATTTGGAAAGCTCCACCACGGATCCCTGAACCAGCTGAAGAATATCCCTGACCGACATCCTCGTTCGTCCAAGCTCCACGGTTACCTTAAGTGGTATGTCCAAAATGAAATCCAGCGAATGCACTCCTTCCTGGGGTGCATTTCCTTGATTCTGGGACATTCCGCCTTCAATTTTTCCTAAGTTTGGTGTCGTCATATCATCACTCCCTTTTCATTCCTCGATCGGCCTTGTGATTTGCACAGCTCGCGTACCCCTTGAAACGCCGAAAAAGCATTTAAATTTTTCAACCCCTTCAATGTTCAATTCCAACTCACCATCGCAGTCCTGGTTCAATGGGATAATATCGCCGATGTTCAGGTTCACGAGGTCTCCGACAGTAATACTGGTCTCCCCAAGATTTACTGAAACATTTGCCTCAAGTTGCCGCATATGTTCCTCCAGATTCTCAACCCACACACGATCCGCCCGATCGGAGTCCGACTGAAACGAGGAATTCAACTTATTCTTAATCGATTCAATGGTGGAGTAAGGAATGACAAGCGAGATGGTTCCACTTGCATTCTCAAGCTCAACTTCGAAGGTGGTGGAAATGATGACCTCTGACAGGGGCACAACTCCCACGAATTGAGGATTGGTCTCCGTACGAAGATGCACCAGCCCAACCCTATGGACCGGGGCCCAAGCCTCTTCAATATCGGCAATGGCAAGAGTGAGAACCTTGTTCATGATCATCAATTCAATTCTGGTGAATTCCTTGCCGTCGCTTTTGGTATAGGGTCGATCCGTACCCCCGAAATAACTGTCAATCAACGCATATGCAAGCTTGGACTCAAAAACAAGAAGCGCAGGTCCTCTCAGAGTTTCCGATCGGAGAATCCCGACACAGCTAGGAATCGGAAGAGTATTCACAAACTCGCCGAACTTCAAAAGATCGGTTGAGATAATGCTGATTGATGCGATTTTGCGAAGTGAGTTCGAAAGAGACATTCGGAACAAGCGAACAAAACGCTCATAGATGAGGTCAAGAGTCGGCATCTTGCCGCGAATCACACGATCCTGATTGGTAAGATCGTACTCCTGGATCTCCTTGGCTTTCGTGTCTTTGCCCGCCGTCGCACTGCCGCTCGTATCCACTGACCCTTCGGCCACTGCATTCAAGAGTGCATCGACTTCGGCTTGACTTAATACCTGATTCATAGCCCTCCTAGCCCGATTCCGCTCATCAACTGCTCACAGCAAAATTGCTGAAGAACACACTCTTCACCTTGCCTGTGATCAGAAAACTGTTCAGGGCATTCCGAATCTCTTCCTTGAGAAAATTCCGCCCTTCACCGCCCTGTAAATCCGTAGGACGTTTGGAATTGAATAAATCAATGATCGCGTTTCGAACTGGCGCGAGTTTTTGAGTGATCTCCTGCGCAGTTTTAGAACTTGGAACTTCAAGCGCGATAATCACCCGAGCGTAACGTGGTGGTGTTCCCGGACTCGTCGCGAGATTCACCGTGAACTGCTCCAGCGTTACGAGCTGATCCCCTTTTTTGGCTGCTGGGGCGCCGTGACCGCCACCACCATGACCTCCACCGTGCTCGCCACCTTCAGCTTTTTCTCCCCCACCATGCTCAGCTTTTTCAGCACCGTGCCCCTCTCCGGATCCTCCGTGGGCTTCGGCGTGGGCATCAATGTCTGAATGGGACTCTTTATGTTTTTCTTTTTGAAATTGCAGGAATACAACGGCACCAATGCCAATAACCAAAACGAGATTTATGGCTGCGAGAATCAGTCCTAGCTTTCCCGTTTTATCCGAGCCACCTTCTGCCTGTGGTTCTGCTTTTTTTGTATCTTTGGCTTCTTCTGACATGTTCTGGCGTCCTGCCTCTTTCTAAATTTTGCATGGTGAACGCCAAAATCACAAGGGATCTGAAAATTTATTTTATAAGTCAGATTTAAAAAAGGAGGGGGACGGCCGTCTTCCGTGCACTCAGCGCGCACGACTGACTGTTTTTTGACGGCCGCCCCTTTGCTCTATTCTATCAATTCAGCATCAGATCAGTCTTAAGTCCGCTTGAGGTTGATCACTTCACCGAGAAGCTCGTCACCCACGCCAATCACCTTGCTATTCGCCTGGAAATTGCGCTGTGCGGTCATCAAGTTGATGAACTCGTTGGCAATGTCGGTTGTGGACGCCTCGAGGGCTTTTGAGGACACCTGGCCACGTCCGCCCGACATAGGAGATCCAATGGTGGGCTGGCCGGAACTTCGAGTTTCCTTGAACTTGTTTCCGCCCGTCTTGAGCAATTCCTCAGGACTTTCGAATTTCGCAAGCGCCACCTGTGCAACCTTGATGGTTTCACCATTCGAGTAGTAAGCAGTAAGAGCTCCGTCGTCCTCGAATTTCATTGAGCCAAGCGTTCCAGAGGAGTAACCATCCTGAACGGTTTTGTAAGCTTCAGAGTTCGAACCGTACTGAGTGATCTGAAGCCCATCGCCACCATTTTTGATGTCTTTTCCGAAATTGAATTCAATTTTCTGATCAGACTTTGAGCCCTTGTTGAAACTGAATGATGCCTTATCGGTGGACTGTTCAGCGAGACGCCCCTTGTCGTCGAACACGAGACTTCCGGAGCCTTGCATTTTCATTTCGCCGGGCTTACCGCCCTCGACATCCTCGCCTTTCGCCATGGCTTTCCACTCCCATTTGTGTCCATCCACTTTGTTGAAGTAAACGGTAACCGCACGAGGGGCTCCATTGGTGTCGTAAACAGTAACGCCAGTCGCAAAATGGCTGGTTTTGTCGGGATTTGCGGGATCAAATTTCATCGCAGTGTCTACGCGGGAATCAAGATTAGCGAAAAGATCAACCTTGCCAGATCCTTTTGCATCCAGAATTGCGCGATCAATTGAAATATCACCCATTTTTGAGGTAATCTTGCCGGTATCATCCGCCTGGAACCCTTGGATTTTTGCCCCCTCTCCGGTCACCAACTTGCCTTCCTTGTCAAAATGAAAGGAGCCATCCCGGGTGAAACTACGACCGTCCACTCCGTCTACTACAAAAAATCCATTGCCGGTGATCGCAAGATCCGTCGGACTTTCCGTTTGAGTGAGTGTTCCTTGAGAAAAAACAGTGCGGATGTTTCCGACCTTGCTTCCGCGACCGGTTGCCTGGGTGGACCCCATTCCGTTTAGTGATTTCGCCACCGCATCCTTGAATTCCGGGCGGGCTGTTTTGAAGCCGGTGGTGGCAGAGTTCGCGATGTTATCGCCGAAAACCGAGAGAGCTTCTCCCTGTCCCTGGATTCCGGTGTAACCTGTGTACATTGAAGATAGAATACCCATAGAGCGCCTCCTTGCGTTCTTTGTTTTAGTTGTCCCCTCGTCAGTCAGTCGGAGGAGTCAGGCTTCCCTATTGGGTCCAGCCTTGCTTTTTACTTCAACAGTCCTTACTAAAATCGTAGCACGAATTTTAATAATTAAACAATATTTATTTAAATAACAACTGCGCCATCAATGTTCGTAAATATATTTCCATTCAAATTTCCACGATCCATTGCAGTAATCACGGTTCGGGAGGGAACACTCACAATCAAGGCTGCCTTGTCTGTAAGCACCAGTGTGTCTTGCACTCCCTTTGAGTCGGCCTTTGTGATCGCATCGTTCATCCTTGAAAGGGTATCCGGATCGAACTGAATCTGTCGCTCACGCAACCTTTGCGTTGCATGTGCTGAGAACTTCAATCCTTGCCCGATTTGTGATAGCGCCGGAGACGACTCCCGGATTGACTCAGGGTTTTGCACCTGCATCGCCTTCTGCAAACTCTGGTCAAACTCGCCCTTCTGAATCTGACCTTCAGCGGGATTCTTTCTCGTATCCGAGACCGCCGGATTTGAGGGGATCCTGCTTACATTTGGATAAAGAATCGGATTACTCATATGTTTTTCTCACCTCCTTTCTTCAATATACCATCAATCATTGAGGCCGTTTGGAAAACCTTCTGGTTCTACGGCCTCCGCCATTTCCGCTCTCAGCTTTTCCTGCAAGCCCTGGGGTAGCGAATCAGCATTTGACTCCGAGACTTTTTCAGCCGCGGAAGAAACTGCAGACTCAGACGGACTCTCCTTTGGAGATCCGGAACCCGTCTCGATCCGAATGACATTCTTGAACGCAACTTTTTGAGGTGCCTTCGATTCACCCACGAGAAAGTGTGTGTCCCCACCCTCGAACGAAACGCCCACGATTCTTTCTTTGGAGATCGGATCAACCTTGATCTTGCCACCTTTCGAATTTTCCGCATCGACACGGACGAGATAAGTGCCAGAGCCCGTCTGCGTATTGCTTGCAGTGATGCCGTCCCAACTGTACACATTCATCCCTGACTTCATGGGCTCCAGATCGCGAGTTGCAATTTCTTCTCCCTGTTCATTCAAAATCGTGATTTTTATTCTATTCGCATCTTCCGGCAGTTCGAAGTTGATCGGAGAAATTGTACCCTTTTGATGGGCAAAGCGCCCCTTGTCAACCGTAACAGTGCGTCCGATCATACCACTCATGGCAAGCCGGTCAGAGGCGTTGTTCTTGTCTGCCATCTTTTCTATCGCATTGCTCACGTTTTTTAGCTGTTCAACCGAAGTGATTTGCGCCATCTGGGTGGCCATTCGGTCTGAATCCATGGGTTTGGTAGGATCCTGATGGCGCATTTCGGTGATCATGATTCGCATGAAATCATCTTTATCCAAGGCTTTTTTTGCAACTCGCGCCTCTTTCGGCTTCTCACCATACCTTGCCTGAATCTGTGCCATTGAGTTCTTAAGTGCCTGCTCCCGATCCTTGGAATCTGCTCCGGGAGAACTGGGAACTCCTATTCCTGCATTTGCGCGTGTAATCTCCATCTAACCCCATCTCCCCTCAAGCGATCAAATCAAGAGTTCCTGCACCCAAGCCCCGTCCTGACCGTGATGGAGCCCGTGATTGCAGTTTAACGGGAGCAGGGCCTTCGTCATAGAGAAACTCTTGCCCGGTTCCCCGCCCTGTCTCATTCCACCCCTGGGAATCGCCTCGACCAAAAGCGTTTTGATTCTGATTGAAATCCATCTGAGTTGACTGATCAGCACTCTGCGTCGGCACGGTTTGAGTCACGACATCCATGCTCGACAAGTTCAAATTCTGAACTGTAAGAGACTCTTTTAATCTCCCAATGCTCTCCTCGATGATCTTTTTCGCCTCTAAATCATGGGTCTTAATCTGAATGGAAACCTCGTTGCCTCTAGACTTCACATTCATGATCAGCTCGCCCAAGTGATCGGGCTTGAGACGAATCTTGATCTCACCATCCTGCCTCGCATTTCCAAGCAAATTCACCTGATGAGAAATCTGCTGAATCGCATCATGCGAGAGTATGGTTTTTGCTCCAGCTCCATGGATCACCGGGGCCTCAATCACAGGACCAAGATGAAGCGGAGCCTTGAAGGGCTGATCAAGGGCGGGCCCCGGAGATTTGAGTCCTGCTTCTTTATTGCTCATGTCCCTTCGCAAGTCACGAAGGCTCAAAAAATCCTCCGTCGAAACGCGGGATGGCAATGAGACGTTGCTTTCACCCTGCAATGTTTTCAAATCAGGGCCCATTCCGGTTTCCAGTCGCTCAAGCTTCACCGAAGGGTTCGAAAGGAGCTTTTCCACTGAAACACCCAACCCGTCCACGATCCGGTGATTTCTTTCAACCCCTCCTAAGTTCTCTTTCTCAGACAAGAAGTCCGAAGTTTCAAGCTGATGAGTGTCAATTTCAACTTGTTCCGCAGACTTGGCATCCAAAGGGGTTATGATCGCTTTGGAATGAACAACCGCACCAGGCCCGGACTTATGGGAATCTTGAACAATGACTCCCTTCAATCCGGAAACTGGGCCCATCTCCAAACCTACAGCCTCCGGTTTAATGTCCGTCACGCATTTTTGAGATCCCTGCTCGATAAACCGAGCAGGGGGCTGTAAAAAAGCCTCATTTACTTCTTTCGTGGATTCTTCCCGACTGATCTCAAGGGCGGTTTTGACCGCCTGATCTTCCTCAATCGGCAGCTTGGGGATTCCCAAACCTCCCTCACTGAGATCGCCCCCCCCCTTCACTGCCTGATCCAACTGGAGCTTGAATTCCTGACTCTGTCCAACCCCAAACGTGGGTGCACTAGCCAAAGATCCGGATTCGGAAGGTGCTGGAATGCTCTTACTGTTCAGCTGCGGGCCGACGTTCGCTGGAATCATTTTTCGCCCCCTCCTTTCTCTTTGCCAATCCACCATAGGCCATCATTTCGGTAAGACGTGCTGACTTTTCCGTTTTCAAGTTGGCAAGAATTTTCCCGGCCTTGGCGCTCGTCAAGCGACCAAGAGCAAGAACCGCGAGCTCATCCTCGACTCCACCAATAACCTGGGCTGCCGCCTTTGGAGACATACCCTCAAGCGTCTCAATCATCTTATTGACCTGTTCTTCGCGCCGAGCCAACTCCTTCTGCTTCGCATTCTGAATCTCAGACTTCTTGTTTTCAAGCTTCGAAAGTTCTTCCTTTACAGCTGCCGCTTGAGAAGCCAACTCTTTTTCTTTCTCTTTCAGGGCTTCTTCCCGCTCCTTGAGCTTTTTCTCGCGTGACTCAAGATCCTGAACCACCTCCTCGGAAGCGAGACACTCATTGGAGGCCTTTCTCTTCACAGGAACCGGATCTTTTTTTTCCTCCGCCGCAGCTGACGCCTCCACCTTGGCTTCAGTCTTTCCTTCAGTCCTGGCTTCGCCCTCCTCCGCACTTCCGATCACAATCGGAGCACTGATGAAGGCAAGCAATGCCAGAAGCGGAAGCAACCGATAAATCATGCGATCTCCTCCTCGGCATCGATCGGGCCATGATTGAGCCTTGCTCTCATTGTGATCAGATCATTCAGATTCTTCTGCTCCAACCGCGATTGCTCGATCTTGAACTCCTCAAGTGCCTTTTCCTTGAGGCGATCAATCATCATTCTTTCCTTCCTTGCTCCGATGTAGTTCCTCATCGCCTGATCCAGGAATCTTCTCGCGCGCACGATCGCTTGATCGGCCTTGACGATCTGGGAATTGAGCCCTGAAATGTGGTCTTCCGAAAGACGGATCTCATTGATGCTTGCATCACTGGAAAGGAGTTCGTTCTTTTTCTCGAATGCGATTTGTTTTTTAGTCAAAAGCTCGCGTTTAGTCTGAATTCTTGACAAGTAATCCCTCTGAGATTCAGACAAAGCCTCAAGCATCTTCTGCTCTTTTTGCAACCTTACCTTTTCGACGGACTCGAGTTGGAACTTGAATTTAGCCATACCTTGATTTATTTTTATACAAATTGAGTTTAATAACTAGACTGAAAAGAATGCCGATACGAATGAGAAAAAAGGGAATATTCTTCCCAGCGATTCAACTACCCTATTTTCGATTTGCCCCGGCAAAGGCTTCGCCGGAACGATAAATCCCGTGAAGAAGTCCCAGTGACTCTGAAAAATCGCCGGAATCATTCGTCTTTTGACGTAAATACTGTTGAATCCGCTCATGAACCGCAATGGCCTGGTCAATTCTTGGATTCGAACCCTTGGCATAGGCGCCGATATTTATGAGGTCCTCGGCCTGCTGGTAGATGGCCATCCATTCCTTCACCTGTCCCGCCCAGAGCTTTTGATCCTCCGAGGTAACCGCATTCATTACCCGAGAAGCAGACGCAAGGATGTCGATCGCAGGAAAATGGTTTCTTTGGGCAAGCTTGCGGGAAAGTACAATATGGCCGTCGAGAATCGAGCGTGCGGCATCTGCAATGGGCTCGTCCATATCATCCCCATCCACCAAGACAGTGTACAGACCGGTGATGCTCTTTCCGTTCGGACCTGTACCGGCTCTCTCCAATAATCTCGGAAGCTGTGCGAAAACACTCGGCGTATACCCTTTTGAGGCTGGAGGTTCACCAAGTGACAACCCGATTTCCCTTTGAGCCATGCAGAAACGGGTTACAGAGTCCATCATCAGAAGGACATCATTCCCGTCATCTCGAAAAAACTCCGCTATGGTCGCAGCCAAAAAGGATGCACGCGTTCGAACCAATGCGGAACTGTCGGAGGTGGCAACAATCACAACCGACCTCTTCAATCCTTCAGGGCCCAGGTCACGCTCGATAAACTCCCTGACCTCCCTGCCACGCTCTCCAATCAGTGCAATCACATTTACATCGGCGGCTGTCTTTTGTGCCATCATCCCGAGCAAAACCGATTTTCCCACACCGGATCCAGCCATAATCCCCATTCTCTGACCCCTGCCGCAGGTAAGAAGTCCATTGATCGCGCGCACTCCAAGGTCGAGGGGCTCTTCGATCATAGTCCTCGAAAGCGGATCCGTAGGACGGCGGTAAAGGGACCGGTACTCGGCTTGAACTTCGGGACCAAAAAGAGGACCTTTGCCGTCAATGGGCATTCCTCTGCCATCGATCACCCGTCCAAGCAGGCTTCTGGAAACTGGAACAGAAGAGTTTTTTTGTTTAAGGCGAACGATACTGTCATTATTGATGCCCGAAACTTCATCAAATGGCATTAAAAAGACCCGCTTGTCCTTGAAACCGACGATTTCAGCCTCAATCGGCGCAGCATAGGCATCTTGCTCGTTCAAGATCACGTCACAAATACTGCCTATGCTTGCGCCAGGCAGGTATGCCTCGTACATAAGGCCCAAAGTTCTTGTGATTTTTCCCGCCTCATCATAAAGAACGGCCTGATTCAACCGCTCCTCATATTTTTTTGGCGATATGGAATGGTTCATGCCTCACCCAGCGATTTTTCAATGGATCCGAGCTGATTTTCAATTGACGCGTTGATGCGACTCAGATCTGTCTCCACCTTACAGCCCCCTAAGGCAAGTTCATCACTTCCCTCGATCTGGAGATTCCGGAGGTCCGGAATCTGTGCCTTCAGAAAATCTCTTATGGTCTCAAGGTTTTCAGCGTCTTGCTTGCTGATCTTGACCCTGATGTGGTCCTTGGCTCCAAGCTTCTCAATCACGTGGCCCAAAAGGCGCTTCACGTATTCACGATCGGTTCCGAGCTCCCTCAAAAGCACCTGTTTGGAAACCTGATAGACCAACTGGACAAGAAAGGATTCATTGGCAACATAAAGTTCCTTTTTGATCGAATCAAATTCCGATAGCAGGTTGGAAAAAGCCTCTTGAACCGGCTTGATCGCTTTCCGGTATTCATTTTCAGCGCTTTCAAATCCTTCCTTGCGGCCCAACTCCAATCCCTCTCGATAAGCAGCATCGCGGATCCCGTTCACTCGGGCTTCCACCTCTGCCCGCACAACCCCTTCCACATGATCCTTTTCCTGCTTTTCAACCCCAAGAAACTTTTTTGATGCGGGATGAAGATTGAAGCTTCCTCCATCTTTCGTCTCGAGGGAGGAGAGTGAACCGAACTTACTCCTTGTTTCAGAGTAGTCACTGATCCCATTTCCATTCAATGGCTTGGGCTGAAAAGCCTTGATCTCCACCTTTGCGTCCGTCTTGCCCTTGGGCTCCAAGCCCTGGATCCTGGAGGCCTCCCTGTCATTGTCCATCAGACCAACGCATCCTCTCCGCCGCCACGACTGATAATAAGTTTTCCTTCATTTTCGAGTCGTTTCGCAACGTTTACGATCTCCTGTTGTGCCGTCTCCACATCAGAGAGTCGTACAGGAGGCATTGCAGCCAAATCCTCACGCAACAAATCTGCAGCACGTTTCGAAATGTTCTTGAAGATCTTTTCCTTGATCTCATCGGGAGCCGTTTTCATGGCAATCGTGAGTTTGTCGTTGGGCACTTCCTTCAGCAAAGTCTGCATTCCCCGATCATCAATGTAGATGATGTCCTCAAACACAAACATGAGTCTGCGGATTTCTTCGGCAAGTTGAGGATCACGTTCCTCAACCCGCGACATGATTCCCTGCTCGGTGTTCTTATCCATCACATTGAGCATTTCAGCAATCGGAGAAACACCACCAAGCTGCTGGGTGTCTATCGAGCCCAGAGTTGCCAATTCTTGTTTGAGGATTTCGTCCACCTGAGAAAGGAGAGATGGGGAGATAAAGTCCAGATTGGCAATACGAAGCACAACTTCAGTTTGAACAGGCTCAGGCAATTTTTTCAATACCTCGCACTTCTTATCAGGACTCAAATGAGCAAGAACCACAGCTGTGGTCTGAGGGTGTTCGTTCACGAGGAAGTTGGCAAGTGTACGGGGATCGACAAGTTCGAGGGCCTCGAGCGAACGACTCCCCTCAATTACAGCAAGCTGACCAAGAACAGTTTTCGCCCTCTCCTCTCCAAGCGTCTCGAGAATGAAGTCCTTCCCCGCCGCATGACCGAAGATCAGTTGCTCTTCTTCAGATATTTCGGCATAGAATTCATCCAAAACCTGTTTTACGACCGGGATTGGTACCTTGTTCACCTGCCCCATGGCGGTTACGAGTCGCTTCACATCATTGTCCCGCATGTGTTTGAAAACTTCAGCCGTCACCCGATTCCCGAGAACATTCAGGAGAATCGCCGACCTTTCCAGTCCATTCAAACTTTCATAGTCCTGTGCTTCAATCATTTATTCTTCCCCCGAGATCATGCACTGGCCGTTTTCCCTTTGTCTTCCTTGGGTTTTTTATTTGCCGAGATCCACTCTTTCAAGATCAAGGCTCCTTTTTGAGGGTTGTTGTCGATCAAGGTGACGATCTTCTCCCGAATCATCTCACCTTCCACCTTTTCAGGGTCGAGACGGTCTGGAAGATCGGGAACAACCTCATCAAGTTGCGCCAATGTGCTGCTTTTCTGAATTTTTTCAAGTTCCTCTATGGTCTGAGGCAGGAACGTCTCCACGCTTTCGCTTGTGTTCTCGGTCACCCAACGAATGTAAGGTCTGACGACCAGGAAGAAGAACAGGAGGACAATCAACCCGATGACACCGTATACAATCATGCTCTGCACATAATTTCTTGTGGCAGTTGCATCGAGAATCCGTTGAGCCTCCTCGAAATCCTCCGTCACAAACTCCATATTCTTGAATTCGAGCGTATCTCCCCTTTTTTTATCAAGTGCCAGCGTTCCTGCAACGAGTGCTTCAAATTCCTTAATTTTTTCGGCGCTCCATGCTTCAGTTTTGGTCTCTATCTTGCCGTCAGCTCCAGTGGTTTTTACCTGTTTACTGTCGATCAGTACGGCTACCGACAATTTTCTTACCACCCCTACGGGTTTTTGAGTCGTGCGAATCGTTTTTGGAATGTCATAGTTCACAACCTCGTTCGTTTTCGCAGTGTTGCTCTTGATTGAGTTCTGAGCCACCACTCCGGGTTGCTCACCCGGTGTATTCGAAGTGGCACCCGGCGCGCCTGAGGCAACAGGGCGTGATCCATCCATGGTCTCGTTCGTTTTCTGCTGTGATCGGATGGTCGCTCCGTCCTGATCAAGAATCGTCTGCGTCTCAGAGACTGCGGCAAAATCCAGATCGGCTGTAACTCCAACCTTTACGTGCCCCTCCCCAACTACCTTCCCTATGATCTCTTCCACCCTTCGCTGGTAGTCGAGCTCAAGTTTACGCTTGAAATCGGTCTGTTCAGCCGTAAGCCCGATCATAGAGTCGCGCGGGTTCTTGGAGAGCTCCTTACCCATGGAGTCGAGAATTACTACGTGGGCAGGGTCCAGACCTTCCACGGCACTAGAAACCATATGCGTGATTCCGAAAACCTGTTTTTCACTCAAAAGGCTCCCACCCTCAAGATCGAGCACTACGGATGCAGTTGGTTTCTTTTGATCCTCTACAAATGCTGTTTTTTCCGGAATTGCAAGGTGCACACGAGAGCGCTTTACGCCCTTGATCGTGTTGATGGACCTCATCAACTCCCCTTCCAAAGCCCTTTTTTGATTCACTTTGTTCAAAAAACTGGTGGTGCCGAAGGATTGTTTATCAAACAACTCGTACCCCACTCCAGAGGTCTGAGGCAATCCCTGCATCGCAAGCTCAAGTCTCAAATCATTCAAATACTCCGGTGGCACCATGACCTGTTTTCCACTGGGATCAACCTGGAAAGGGATTTTCTTTTCTCGAAGAAGCCGCATTACATTCGCAGAATCCTCCGCACTCATCGCACCATGGGTTACGGGCTGATACCCCTGGTGCGAAGCCCAGTAAAACAAAGCCCCAAGAACGAGAGCTATTGCTCCACCAGTCACCCCCAAGCCTAGCTTCCGACTTGCAGAAAGACCGGAAAAAAACTCTTTTAACTGTGCTGAAATGCGATTGATAAACTCCATAACTATACCTGCATCCTCATGATTTCCTTATAGGCCTCAAGAATCTTGTTTCTCACCTGCATCATGGTCTTGAGCGAGAGTTCCGCTTTCTGGATCTGGAGCATGGTCTCGTGGATATTTTTGCTTTTCCCTGCAACGATGTCCTTGATCGACTGATCCGCCTTAACCTGCTCTTCGTTCACTTCCTCAAGAGTCTTGGAAAGCGTCTCGAGAAATCCTCCGCCCCTCACCTCCGGAGCCCCGGATTCCCCTAAAGCCCCGGGCCCCTCCTGCCGAATCGAAATCGAGTCGGACGAGACCCTCCCGAGGTCCGGATCAAACTGACGAAACGAGTTTTGCACCGAGTTCATCTAGATCCCCTTATCTCCCAAGCTCCAGGGCTTTATTCGCCATCTGGGTTGCGGCTCCGATCGCTGTGACATTTGCCTCGTAGGATCGTTGAGCACTGATCATATCCGCCATCTCTTTCACCGGATTGACATTAGGCATTTCCACATAGCCATCTGCGTTCGCATGAGGGTCATCCGGCTTGTAAACGAGTCTTTGGGGTTTAGTGTCTTCCTTCACGTCAGTAACAAGAACTCCTTGAACCGCTTCGTCAATCTTGCTCTCAAGGATGTCTCCAAAGCTCTCGCGATCGGCATTGGCCGTAAACTCCGTGTCTTTGCGCTTGTAACCAACTGTCTCTGCATTTGCGATATTGGAAGAGATAGTGTTCATCCGCTTCATTTGAGCGTCGAGCCCCGATGCACTCACTCTCATAGAAGAAAAAAAATCAGCCATTATTTATTCCCTCCCCCCTCAGTGATTCCGTATTCAAGCATCCCGAGCTTCTTTCTCAGTGCCTCAATCGATGCATTGTAGAGAATCTCGTTTTCCTTCATCTTGGCCATTTCACCCGCCCGATCCACCGTATTTCCATCCAATGACTCCACCCCGTTCGGGTCATCATAAACATCGGCCACAACAGCATCGGGGCCACGGGAGCCGAAGTGGTTTGAATCAGATACCTCGAGCTTCACGCCCTCATGCGTATTCATCGCTTCCCTCATGGCATGCTCAAAGTTCACGGTCTTCGCTTTGTAACCAGGGGTATCGGCATTCGCAATATTCGCAGAAATCACATTCTGATTCTCAAGTCTGAGATTCAGGTTCTGGTTCAACGAGGAAATCGTAGTATCAAAAATCCCTTTCATTTTCGCGTCCTACGCCTTGATTCCCATGACACGGAACTCGGCAAGCTTGTTCCTGAGCGTCCGAATGGAGATGCCCAGGGCCTTCGCCGTATGGGTTCGATTTCCCCCAAAGTGCTTCAGAGCCTCAAGAATCACATTGCGCTCAATCTCATCAAGAGTCTTCCCCGGACGCCACACGGTGCTCGGACTTTCGCCCGCTGTACGTGATTCGCCCGATGCTTGAAACTGAACATCACGGGCCCTGATTTCATTTCCCTGGGCAAGCAACACCGCTCGCTCGCATACAGCCTCCAACTCCCTGATATTCCCCGGCCAACGATGAGAATTCATCAAAAGCACCGCTTCTTGAGAAAGCTCAAGACCCTGCCTTCCCTGCTCGGAGGCGATTCTGGAAACGATTCCTCGCGCGAACAGCTCAATGTCACCAAGGCGCTCCTGAAGACTGGGAATCTTGAGATTGACAACATTCAGCCGATAAAAGAGCTCTTCTTTGAAATCACCATTTCGTACGAGATTGGAGAGCGACCTTGAGCTCGTCGCCACGATACGAACATCAGCTCCTGACTGGATCAGATCCAGCAACCTCATTTGCACCGCCGGTGTGAGTTTCCAGATCTCAGCAAGAATCAGAGTCGATCCCCGCGCCTGCTCTTCAAGACTTCTGAAAAGCAGCTCTTGCTCCCCGACCGCTGTTTCCCTGCAATTCATAATGTAGAAGGGACGGGAGCTGCGGGCACTTTTTTCATGAATGAATCTGGCAAGAGTTCGCTTCCCAGTTCCAAACTCGCCAAGAATCAGCACGCTTGCCTTGCTTTTCGCAACCGTCTCAGCAAGTGAAAACAGTTCATTGACCTGCCGGTCAACACTCGAGAGACCTCCCACAAGTATGTGGCCCGGAGAAAGATTGTGGTTTACTTCACGGATTGGACTTACCATCGACTTTGCCCTCCTTGGCAATTTCCTTTAGCTTTTCCTGCGCTAAACGTTTCCAAACATCATCATCCTGACTCTGTTCAATCTTTTTCAGGGAAACCAGGGCCCGTCCTTCCGACTCCTTGCCGCCATCCCTCAGAATCGCTTTTGCATGCGAATAAAGGATATGGTTTCCCCCTATTTTATTTTCTACGGCTTCCGCGTAAAGAGCAACCGCTTCTTTCCATTTTTCCAGCTTTTCAAGCACTTCTCCTTCCGATTGGACCAAGAATGAAATCGAGGGAGCGGCATCCAAATGACGGAAATTCATCGAATCAACCGCCTTCCCTTTGAGGGTCGAAAGCCCGATTCTTGCACGCCGAAACCCTTCCCGGGCAAGCTCAAGATCCGACGCCAAAAGGGCCACGTCTCCAATCAAGGCATCCACCTGCACCCTGCCTCCGGGCGACACAGCCTGCATCTGTTTGCCCAACCTTCTGGCATGGGTCAGGGCACTCTTGAAGTCCTTTTTTTCCCGGTAATACAAAGCTAAAATCAGGTTTTTCTCGAATGCCTGCCGCGAATCCTCCCGAATGTACCCCAGACGTGCAACCAGTTGATCCGCACGGGATGCATCCTCAACCGTGAAATCGGCTGAATTCCAAAGAGTTTTCGCCTCCACCAGATTTCGCTCCTCCTGATCATCAAGGCCTTCAAGAGTCACGTGCTTTTCTATGGCCGCAAGCACCTCTTTTTGGCCCGCTTCGCTCATCCGGCGATAGGGTTCAATGATCTTCAGTGCGAATTGGGTGAGATTTCTCTCGGCAGCCAAAGTGGCCAGACGAATCTTAAGATCATCTGCGAGGGGATCATGCGCCGGCAAGGGCAAAAAATCCCCGTACTTTTCGAAAAAGGCGATTGCCCCAAATACATCCTTCTCTCCAAGTTTTTTCTCAAGGATGGACTTGATCCCGCCGATCATGGCCTGCTCTATCAGTTTCCGAGTTTCCACTCCCGGATTCTCACGCAAACGCGCCATTCCGCGCTCGAGCGCCCTCTGATTTTCACCAAAGGAAATCAGCATCCGCACCTCGGTCAACCCTGCAAGCTCGCGGAACTGACTCGGATAAATCGCTCCATCAGAGGGGAAGTTCAGCACTTCGGGAGAAGAAATCAAGCGCTCGGCCGCCGGTAAATCGAATCCACCATGTCTCCCGCAGGGAAGAAGACGTATACGGGAAATCAATGCGCCCTGAGAAAGCGGATAGCGATTGATGGTTTCCATGAAGGCCTTTTCGGCATCAGCATTCAGGCTGGCACCCATTGCTTTGATTTCAGCAAGGCGAAGACTAGCCCTCCACGCCATCGGGTTTCCAGAGGCGATATCCATGAACCTTTTGAACAAATCCTCGGCACGCGAAAGTTCCTCGAGCTGAAAATAACTCTCCCCGAGATTCAGAAGTACCGCGGGATAGGATGGCAGATAGGATTCCCTTCCCTTAATCGCATTTTGATATGCACTCACTGCCTGTGCAAACTGGCCGCGCTCAAAATAAATGTCTCCGATCTTGAATGCAGCCTCCGCACGAACCTCCGGCTTTTGCGCATTCTTCGAAAGCCATTCATATTCCGTTTGGGCCTGCTCCCCCTGCTTGATCCGATACAAACTTTCAGCAATGCCGTACCTGAACAACCAAACCAACGGGTGTTCCGGCATTTCCTTCTTTAAATTGAGAAAGGCTTCAAGTGCCGCAAGCCAATCCTGATTTTGAAAGCTTCGTGCCGCAAGAAACCCTGCAGTTTGCAAGCCGACTTCCGTACCTCTCGCTGTTCGCGCAAGTGATTGCAATAGGGCCTTGCCCCGATCGTCATATCCCATTCTGAAATAGGCGTTGGCTTTTAAAAACAACATTTCATTCAAGTCGCGCGACTTTGGGTAATCCTTTTCGAGAAACTCAACCGTCCGAACCGTAAGCGCATGCTTGTTCTCGCGACTCAGTTTCAGTGCAAGTCGAACCATGTCGGCCGCCTCACCCTTTTCCAAGGGATCCGAATACCTGAACCGATGATCGGGAATTTTTTCCGGAAAATAAGAGGAAAAACTCAATCCCGGATGCTCAGCGCGGAACTTGAGAAAAACAGTGGTCGTCCGATCAAAAGGTTGATCGCAGAACATCATTGCATTTCTTCCATCCTGAATCCGCTTTTCCCTTGCAACTCTCTTCTCGAGCTCCTTTTTCTTCAAAAGCTCGGTCGCCGCTCGCTCTCTGATGCCCTTGCTTTCTTTTCTTGTTCTCTCGATATCGGCCAGAGTCGGTCCCTTCTGATAAAAAAAATCGACGACAAAACGCCCTGCTTCTTCTTTCTTGAAGTCAAAATGCTCCATTTTCGGAGTCGCAAGTGCGTTCTTACCGGCAGGAAACCTGTAGTCCCCTTCCACTACCAGGCTTGATTCAAGCTCGCGTACACGGATACCTGAAATCCTCTCGTCCCGAATGGTTTCCAGGTATTCATTGAATTGCTTTTCTGATCCAAACGGAACCCCGACATCCATCAGGGTTGCCGAGGGAATTTCGATTCGAAAACCTTTCGATGAATCCGTGAATCTCGGCGAAAAGGAGGAATCAATTGAAAGCTCAAGCCGGGAGTGCGACCCTCGGCTTGCAAGTTCAATGGAACCGTCAAATTGAGCGGAAAATGAATGATCCCCCAAAAAAGCTGTCAGGGATAAAACCATGAATTTGGAAAGTCCGTCTTTCTTCACAGTACCGATCACTCCCTTCCTAGTCGTGAAATTCCCGGGTACTTCTTTCCTATTGTGGCAGAATTTTCCTCCCAACTGCAATCTCCAATTCCTCAGCAACGATTTTTGCACTTCTCAATTCAACACCCATCTTTTAGACTGGAATAACCCGATGAAATCATTTTACTTGATCCCATTCTTCACTTTTCTTTCCTCCTGCAGCGTGCTGGTTGGACAAGTCAAGCCGATCGAAGAAAAATCCGTCAATCCCCCGACACCCGCCCATTCCCTTGAAGCCATGGGCTGGCAGAGAATCGACCCACGGAATCCCTCGGAGCGCTCCTCCGAAGTACCCGATGAAGCCTGGCAATCCAGAGCCACCGCCGCCGTAATCTCTTTGAACTCCGTATGCCGAAGTGGCTTGGGAGGCGAGAGAGACATAAAAAAAGTCACCAAGGTGCTATTATCCCAATGGGACAATCTCAAGATCGAACACCAGGCTTCTTTCGAATTCAGAAACCTCCCGGGCTTACAGACAACAGCCCGTGGAAAGTATCTCGGTCGCGATCGCAAGTTTCAAATCATGGTCGTCAAGAGTCCCGCCTGCATTTATGACCTAGTCTATCTCAGTCCGGTGGAAAGTTTTGAGCAAGAACTCTCGGCCTTCGCCCGGTTCCGTGATACCTTGGAACTGAAGTGAACGAAACACAACTCCCCCAACGCATTGGCTTCCGTGTCTTGAGCGCCACACGTTTCGCAGGCGGCTTCGGAAGGCTTGTCGCACAAACCCTTTCAGGTTTTTTCGAGTACCCTTTACCCTGGAAATTGATACTCCAACAGAGTTATTCAATCGGTGTGGAGTCACTCCTTTTGGTTTTGATCACCGGTGTTGCCACAGGATCTGTCATGGCCCTTCAATTCGGATACGGACTCGAACGCTTCGGCGGCACCCTTTACGTTCCAAAAATCACTTCTCTTTCGATCTTGCGGGAAATGGGCCCCGTTTTCACCAGTCTGCTCGTAGCGGGCCGTATCGGCTCCGGAA
>JAGWXK010000045.1 GCA_018969905.1 Bdellovibrionales bacterium | reverse complement strand
CCACATCGATCCAACGAAATGAACCCCCGTCATGCTCAATCACGGTTCGCTTCATGTTCGCCGAAACTAACACAAAACATCAGCATTATTCATGATTTCATCATCAATCTCAATAAATTAAATTAGTTCAATTTATTCTTGACCAACCCCTTCCCGGACGATAATTTCACCCGCGTGAAACGACTCACCTGGATCATCCTGAGCCTACTCCTCTTCAGCCGGGGAATGGCATCGCTTCCGGAATCTCCAAGAAACGGTGTTGTTCGTGCGGGTCTTGCACTGGGCCGGATCCTGGATGAGACAAGCCCTGAATCCCCGATTTCAAAATGCACGCGAACGGCGAACGGCATGAACTTGTTTTCCGACTCTTGCAAAGCTTTCTTGGATCAACTTCAAAAGAAGCTGGCGCTAATGACGCTTGAGAGCGATATCCAGATCCAATCGGAAAAACTGAGTCATCCGAGAAGACAAGTCTCGCATCGAAAAAAAGTGGAATCTCTCTCCAATCTGAACCTGGTATCAACCCAGGCCGAGGATGCTCTGAAACTCTTGAAGTCAAGCCGTCCGGATGACCAGTTTCATTCTCTCATCCGTGAAATCCTTCCAGAGCTGAAAAAGGTGCAGCAGGCATATCACACCTATCTTGAATTGCTCTACCATGGAAAAAAACTCTAGGATCCCCGAATCCAGAAAATGGTGGCTGGATCTCGCACTCTTCTATTGTTCCAAGCGCGAGACATCGAGGTCAAAGCTAAAGGGCTATTTCCTCCGAAAAATGCGCGAGTACAGGATCCCCTCCGAGCATCTCCCGGAGCAGGTGTCCTGGTGCGAAAGCGTTCTGGATGAACTCCAGGAAAAAAAAATAATCGACCATGAACGATTCGCCGGAATCCTTCACAGGGATTATGAGAGACGAGGAAAAGGAAAACGCTACATCGAACAAAAATTCAAGGAACGGGGCATCGCTGAGGAACTGCCGGGAATGAAGTTCAGTCCCGAGGAAGAACTCGAAAGAGCCCGGACCCTTGCCGTAAGGACCATGAATCGCTCCTCGATTCAAAAGCTCACGGATCCCTATCAGATCCGTACCAAGCTTCTTCAAAAACTGGTCTCGAGCGGGTTTGAGTTTGACCTCGCAAAAAAGGCGGTTGAACTTGTGCTCCGCTCAAAATAGCATAGTCTCATGACTCGCACGAATGTCCTGCCCACTCTTGCACTTCTTGTCCCTTTTTTCGCACACGCCTCCCAAATCTTGCATTGCAAGTTTCCAGAGGGGCAATCCGGAGACCGGGTCCGGGTGACCCTCCTCGATTCCAATAACGGAACCTTTCTTTACGAAACCGCCGATCCTGCTGGAGCAGGCTCAACCGAGGCTCTCAAGTTGAAAAGGGCGCAAGACCCGGAGCAAGGAGTGGCGGCTTTCGAAATACAAAGCTCAGCGGTCCAGATGACATTCAAGATCAACACTGCACTCCTCTTTCAGAGTGGAAGTGGAATCACGGCTTCACTCCTCAGTCGGATTCCTGAGATGGATCTGAGCCAGGAGCAGCCATTGACTTGCGATTCTTTTGTAAAATGATCCGACTACAAATACCTCGAAGCAAATCGATCTCCGAGCGACTCAACCCCGCCCGCTGATAAATCTTTCTCAGTTTCAAAAGGACCCGCTCAGGGTTTCCCTCTCCCACATAGCCCAGCGAGGTAAGGCTTTGGGCGAGATGGGAAAAAAGAGGTTCAAGCTCTGCGCTTGTTGCGACTTCATGATGCCCCCGCCTGGAGGAATTTTCATCGTTGAAAATCCTTGAAAGAACAACAGCAACCGAATGACTCAAATTCAGCGCCGTGAAATTCGTTCCGGTATCCAGCGCGCAGAGATGTGTGCAGACCTCGATCTCTTCTTTCAAAAGGCAAAAATCCTCACGACCGAACACAAGAGCCACTTTGCCCGGGAGCGCCTCAGACAGGGACTCGAGCTTTAAACTCAATTTGCGAGTCTTTCCGGCACGCGCCGTGAACCCCACCACGGCATTGCAGTCCGAAACCGCATCCTTGAGTGAGGAATAAACCGGAATCGACTTCAGCCTCTCGCGCGATGACCCTGTTGCCATCCACTGAGCGACACCGGATTTCCACTCACACTGCGGATCCACAAGCCCCCCATCACCTACTGCATAATTTTCCAGCAGTCGGGCAGTGGCTCCGATGTTTTCGGGAATCTTAGTTCCGACGAGCAGGACTTTGAATCGATCCAGGTTTTGTGAACTCATTTTTCTCAAAGTCGAACATGACTTTCGTTTTCTGCGCGTTGGGGGCGTTCTTTAGAAATCCGATTTCAAGGGCTCTCCCTTTTTGCCCTTTGAGCAGGGATTCGATTTCGTAGTAACTCATTGCCGATACGGGCACTCCGTTCAACTCCGTAATGCGTACACCTTCCTTCAAACCCAGCTCCATTGCACTTTTCCGATCGCCCATGCGGACTTCGACCAGACTGAGACCGCGATCCCGCACCGAAAAATCAACCTTTAAAAAAGGCATCGATCTTCCCGGAAGAAGCACCATCGCGGCTTTTTCGAAAGAAACAGTCCTCAGTGGAAAATCAAGAACAAACGGCGTAGCGGCGAGATCATACCGATTCGCTCCAACACGGATCACCTCGGAGCGAACCGAGAAAAGGGGGTGGATTCGCAATTCGAACTCCCGCTCGGTTTTTGCATTTTGGCTCATGGAAGAGTTTCCAGCGCTCCCGGTCCATTCAATGTGCGCGGGGAATGCAGGATCAAAACGCAAACGGTATTGTTTCAGGAAATCCTGTCCGATCACTCCCATGCAACAGTTTTTGGGATATTCAGGTTTTACGACCCAATCCGAGCGCGCTGTCTTGAATTGTTTTTTTCCGAAGTGCCGGCCTGAAATCACGACATCCTCGGCAACCGAATCCTTGAAGGTCCATCCCATGAAGACCATTTGCCGTGGATCGATCGAACTTTCCTTTTGATCGGGCTTCACCCACATGGGGACCACAAACTCGACCCCGCTCCGATAAAGCGCAACCTTGATGCTGTAGGCTGAACCATAGCGCTTTGCGGGAGTTCGAAACGATTCGGCGGCGAAAGCCTTCCCGAGAAAAGACAACATGACTCCAAATCCGAAAAAAAAGAGAATCCCTGCCCCTCGCAATCCCCGATCCCCCTCACTCATTTTTCCTCCCGTTTTGCGGTCGTATAGCGTCTTACATCCAGTTTCCGAGCAATCGTGGAATCCAGCATCACTTGTAGAAAGACTCCTTTTTCAAGATAGCGGGTTTGCTTGATGGCCCCGTACTCCTGCACCTTCGCCTGAAGCTTTCCCTCGTGATACGGGATCAGCAAATCCCAGGTCTCCATCTTGCCCTTGAAGTGATCCAGAAGCTGATTGCGGAATTTCTTGACGGCCTCAGTATCTAGCGAGGAAATCCGCGTCGCACCCGGAACCGCAATCTTCGCCTGATTCAAGCGCGCGGCACCGTCGATCAGGTCGATCTTGTTCAGCACCACTATCTTTTCTTTTTCCTCGCAGCCAAGATCCTTCAGCACCGAGCAGGTGGTCTCGTACTGCTCGCGGGCCTGGGTGGAGGAAGCATCGACGACATGAACGATCAGATCCGCCTCCTGGATTTCCTCAAGCGTCGAACGGAAGGATGCGATGAGGTTGGTCGGAATCCGGCTGATGAACCCCACCGTATCGATCGCAACGATCGGAGGGTGACTGTCGGGATTTAGCGCACGCACGGTTGCATCGAGCGTGGCAAACAGCTTGTCTTCTGCAAGCACCGAACTTTCGGTGAGCGCATTCAGTAGTGTGGATTTGCCCGCATTGGTGTACCCGACCAGTGCCACCTTCAAAAGATTCTCGCGCGAAGTCCGCTGCACGACCCGCTCTTTTTCGATCTCCTCAAGTCTTCCACGCAGGATCTGGATTCTGCGCTTCACCAAACGACGATCGACCTCGATTTGCTTTTCGCCCATCCCCTTGTTGCCCACTCCTCCGCCCCGTTGACGCTCAAAGTGGTTCCAAAGGTGCGCAAGTCTAGGCAGTACATATTGGAGTTTCGCCAGCTCGACCTGGGTCTTGGATTCGCGGGTTCTGGCATGCCGGGAAAAAATCTCAAGAATGATCCCGGTTCGATCGAGCACGGGCTTACCCAAAATTTTTTCGATATTTTGCAATTGGCGCGGAGTCAGATCCACATCAAGAACAAACAAGTCGATGGGGTCAGCGTGGGCCTCGGCCATGAGCTTCACTTCATCGAGTTTGCCGGTTCCGAAATAGGTCCCCGCCACCACTCTTCGCACGGGAGCATTGACCCGGATTCCGGTCTTCACGCCGAGAGTATCCAGGAGACGATCGAGCTCTGAAAGGGATTCCTCCTCCACCCCGAGGGTGAGGGCGATCAGATTGCCCCGAGGCAGAAGTGACTCCGAATTTTCGATCATAATCTATTCAAAAACCTTGTCCGAACCTGTTAGGATGGGGCCATGAATTCACGTGGAACCCTCATCAATTTGAATGGTCGGATCATACCCCTCGCGGAGGCAAATGTCTCGGTTTTTGATCGAAGTTTTCTCTACGGCGACAGCCTCTACGAAGTCGTCCGGACCTATGATGGAAAGCCATTCCGATTGAAGGAACACCTCGAACGAATGGAGAAATCCGCGATTCTCTGCTCCATGAAGTTCTCCCAAAGTACCGACGAGTATCACCGCGAAATCCTTAAGAGTATCGATGCGTATCGGGCGCAGCCGGGGCGCGCATCCGAAGACGTCTATGTCCGGATTGTGGTTTCAAGAGGGAGCGGAAAGATCGGGTTTGGCCTTGGAAATCTTGAAACACCCACGCTCTATGTGATCATCGTGGAGCCCATTTCCATGTTTCCAAACAAGCCCTTTTCCAAAGGAACAAAACTTCAAATCTCAAGCCGGATCCGGAACTCCCCGAAGGCGCTTGATCCCGCGATGAAATCCGGGAACTACTTGAACAGCCTTCTTGCATATCTAAGTGCGGCTGATGCCGGCTTCGATGACGCACTCATGGTGGATCACCAGGGATTTCTCACTGAAGGAACAACCTATAACCTCTTTTATGCAAATCGGGGAATTGTAGCGACAGCTCCGCTCGATGTAGGAATCCTGGATGGCGTTACCCGCCGTGCAGTGATTGATCTTTGTGTGGAACAGGGCATTCCCGTCCGCGAAGTCCGATTTCCAAAAGAGTATTTGTATGAAGCCGATGAGGTTTTCGTCACAAGTTCGCTGAAGGAAGTGCTTCCAGTCCTCGACATTGATGGAAAGAAAATCAACAAAGGAAAACCAGGGCCCATCGCGGCTCGCCTTGCGGAATCGTTTCGCGAACTCGTAAAGCGGGAGCTCGAGCTGGCTTAGATTGATTTCAGGATGGCTGAATGAAGGGTTTTGTTGGTGGCGAGAATTTCGGCGCCCCGGATTTCAAATTTTCCGTTGGTAAAATTGCTCACTTTTCCGCCAGCTTCCGACACAAGCAATGATCCCGCGGCCACATCCCATGGGGCAAGATTTCGCTCCCAGAACCCATCAAAAACTCCTCGCGCAGTGTAGGCCAGATCGAGTGCTGCCGACCCGGGTCTTCGCACCGCGCGGGATGCTCGGCTTAAGCGTTCAAACGAGCTCATTTCGGTCGATAGCGTGTCTCTTGCGGAATACGCAAAGCCTGTTGAAAGAAGGGCGTCCTTCATTTTCCGGGTTTTCGAAACCCGCATTCGCTTCCCGTTCACAAAGGCCCCCTTGCCGCGAATTGCAGTGTAAAGCTCATCGAGGATCGGATGATAGGTCACCGCAACTTCAATGCGCGTCCCCACCTGGAGCGCGATATTCACGCAAAACATCGGAAATCCGTGCACGAAATTGGTGGTTCCATCAAGCGGGTCCACAATCCAAAGCCCCTCCTGTCCCTCGACTTTCTCGCCATTCGAGTGGGTTTCTTCGGACAAAAAAGCAAATCCAGGTTCACATTTCTTCAATACCCGAAGAGCGCGCTCCTCCGCTTCCACATCAGCATTGGTCACAAGCCCCAAGCGTCCCTTCTCCCGGACCTTCATCGGTTTCAGATAGTGTTTGCGGATGACCTTTCCTGCTTGAAGCGCCGACTCCACCGCCCCCGCAAGCCAGAACTCTGGATGTTTCATGATTTCGAGACCCTATCAGAGCCCACCCGCTCCACTCCACGGGATTCGTCAGAGTTTTGCCATCCGGGCGTAACCGCCGCTTGCTGGGGTTTGACCTTCCGTATTTCCGACTTTATACTAAGGATATGGGGTTTTCAGGGTCCAGGAGGGACACAAATTTATGAATTCATTCATTTATCTCTATTCCAAGTTCACAGAAGAATTGCTCCTCCTCGGTGGAGCCCTGATTTTCACTCTGATGGCCATTTACTGTTACGAGTGGGTCATCAAAAAGCGCAGACTCGGGGCCGCCAGAAATCAGATTCCGGCCGCAATGGTTAAAGTTTATTTGAACCAGCTCATCAACGAGGCCCAGTTCGTTCGCACCCAGCTTTTCGGACTTGTTAATGGTATGCCCAATGAGGGAGCTCACCTTGCCAACACAAGCTCCCCCAATGTCCCAACCTCGGAATCCCATGATTCGCCTGCAGTTCAACTCATTCAGTCCGCCACCGCTACTTTCGGCGGAGACCTTGAAGCGCGCCTGAAGGCGCTGCAAAACCAGCTCACCGAGAAAGAAAGCATTGTTGTAAACATCAATATCGAAAAAACCAAACTACTCGAGGAAATCGAGAATCTGCGGCAAAACCAGAAAGCCATGCAATCTGCAGGGAACGGAGGCGGAAACTCGGATGAACTCCCGAGAAAAATCAGGGAACTCGAGGCACGGCTCGAGGAGTACTCCCTGTTCGAAGACGATCTTGCAAATCTCAAACGTCTTCAGCAGGAAAATTTGCAACTGAAGAAGAAACTTGAAGACCTCGGGAGCGGCCTTCCGGTTCAGGCTCCTGCGCTCACCGCGGTTTCTGAACCGGGCATGAAGCCAGAGGTGATTGAAAAACAGATACTTGCCACTGCCTCTCCGGAACCTGAAGCAGAAACAAAACCAGACAAAAAAGCCTTGGATCAAAGTACAATCGACGCTCTGTTAGAAGGCAAGCCCGTGATGCCCCCAGAGCACTTGGCTCAACCGGTGGTGGCTCCCACGATTCAGCCGCCCAAGGATGAATTCGAAAATCTTGTTTCCTCGGTTGAAACGAGCCTTGAACCAAAGGAAGCCGATGCTGTACCGGCGGCGAATGTTGCAGCAGCTCCTGCGGGGAATGCGCCTACAGCTCCGGCATCAGAACTTCAAGTTGCCAAATCGGATGAGGACCTTTTGAAGGAATTCGAGAATCTGTTGAATTCCTGAGGCAATCGAATCACTCCTTTTCCTTGGCCTCTTCCAGTTGACGCTTCAATTTTCTGGCTTCAATCTCTTGAAACCTTATTTTAAAATCCATCACTTTTCCGATCCGATAGAGAAGCGAATTTTCCTGAATCCCGTCGGTGGATTGATGAATCCATCCCTCAAGAACATCCCGTTGGATCTGCTGTTCCTTCTGAACACTCACTCGCACCGAAGGCCTGCCTTCGTAGACCCCCTTCGCAAGCGTGATCCTGAACCGATACTGGGCTTTCAAGTAAAGATTCACTGATCCCGCCGAATCAATCAGATTCCGCTCTGCGGTGTTGTCAATCCATTTCGTTTGGAGAGAGCCGTTCTCGCGGTTGACGATCTCCATCGGAGAAGTTTTCAACGCTTCAACCGCCGACTCCCAGGCCAGAACAAAATCCCCTAAATAAACCTTCGAAAACACCTGCTCGGAGTCACCGCCGACGGATTTCAGATAAGCGGACATACAGGCGGGAAAACAGAGACCCAGGAATAAAATTTTCAGGGCAAGTTTCATGAAGTTTAGTGTAGCATACCGCCATGAGCTTCAAAGAATTTTGCCGGGTTTTGCGTATTGAATCCGAAGCCATCAGCCGGGCCCTCATTCGATTCGATTCAACCCCTGATCAACAGAACCGGGTTCAGTCGGCATTGGATTTGCTGCTTGAGAGCTCCCGTAAGAATGGAAAGGTTCTTGTTCTTGGTTTGGGTAAATCAGGAAAAATCGCCGCAAAAATTGCAGCCACCCTTTCCAGCACCGGGACACCGGCAGTGTATGTTCACCCTACTGAAGCCCTTCACGGAGACCTTGGTGTGGTAAGTCCGCACGATGTTGCAATCGCAATCAGCTACACGGGTAACACAGACGAGATCGTGGAGCTTCTTCCGTACTTCGAGAAACGCTCCGTACCCGTGATCGCACTTACCGGAAATCCATCTTCAAAACTGGCCGAGAGGGCCAAAATCATGATCGATTGCTCGGTAACGGAGGAGGCCTGCGCACACAACCTGGCCCCCACTTCCAGCACCACCCTCACCCTTGCAATCGGGGATGCTCTTGCCATTTCACTGATGCAAGCGCGGGGATTTACCGCGAAGGATTTCGCCAAGAATCATCCCGGCGGATCGCTTGGAAGACGTCTGCAACTTGAGGTTCGCGATCTGATGCACCCGATCTCAAAAGCTCCTGTGGTGGGCCCGGGAGCGGGAGTCGATGAAATCCTTGCGTTATCAACCGAACGAAAACTTGGAGCGGTTCTGGTGATGGATGCACAAAAACTCCTTGGCATCATTACAGACGGTGACTTGCGCCGAGCCCTTAGCATGAAAGAAAAGTTCTTCTCCCTAAGGGCTTTTGAAATCATGACTGGCAATCCCATCACGGTCCTGGAGACCAATCTTGCGTACGACGCCCTTCGGCTAATGGAAGAGCGCGAGAGTCAGATAAGTGTTTTACCTGTAGTAAATTCATCGGGAATTGCTCTGGGACTTCTTCGAATCCATGACCTTGTACAAACTTTCTAATTGAGCTAGCCTCACTCAATAACGCTACGAAAGGACATAGCAAAATGAACAAAAAAGGGACACTGGGCGTTCTCAGTGCTGCGATCCTGACGGCTGCCGTCATGGTTGCCTGCACGGAAAACGCAAAAGCAAAGATAAATATGGTTTTCAAGGACGCCCCCAAGGCTGGCGTAGTTGCAAAGATCAACGGTGAAGAAATCACCGAAGAGCAACTGGTTGCGGAAGCTCAAGTAGAGATGATGCAAATCAGGAAGCAAGAATATGATCTAAAGATCGGTCTCCTCAACAAAATGATCAGCGACCGCGTTCTCGGAGCCGAAGCCAAAAAAGAAGGACTCGCAAATGCCGAGGATTACATCAGCAAAAAAGTCCTGAAAGGCGAGATCAAGATCTCTGATTCGGACTATAAGAAATTCGTGAAGGAAAAGAACATTCCCGAGAGCAACATCAATGACCAGGTGAAAGAAAGAATTTTCTCCTACATGAAGGAACAAAAGCGGGAAGAAATGATTCAGACCGCAGTGGCCAAACTCACCAAGGGGTCACCAGTAGAGGTTTACTTCCAGAAGCCGAAATCAAACATCAAGATCGAAGCTGGAACCTCGCCTTCCACCGGCAATGAGAACGCCAAAGTCACTATCTACGAGTTCTCGGATTTCCAGTGTCCCTTCTGCAGCAAGGGCGCAAAGATCGTAAGCGACATCAAGAAGAAATACGGAAACAAGGTACGCATCGTGTTCAAGAACTTCCCACTCCCAATGCACCAGGATGCCGGACCGGCCTCCGAAGCAGCTCTCTGCGTTCATGAGCAGTCCAAGGAAAAATTCTGGAAGTTCCATGACATCGTTTTCGCAAATCAAAGCAATCTTGATGCTGAAAGTCTTGCAAAACATGCCAAGGCAGCCGGTGTGGATGAAAAGAAATTCAAAGAGTGCTTTGACAGCAAGAAGTTCGCAGAAGCAGTGAAGAGCGATCTCGCATACGGCGAAAAGCTTGGTGTTCGATCCACTCCGACCTTCTTTATCAACGGTCAGTTGATGGCAGGAGCACTCCCGATCGAGCAGTTCTCCGAAATCATCGACGAAGAACTTGAGTCGAAGTAATTCAAAATCGGATAAAATACTGAAAACCTCCCGTAGCTCATGGCTTCGGGAGGTTTTTGTTTTCAGAGCTTATCAGGTATGATCGTCCCATGAAATGGAACTGGACCACCCATAAAATCGCTTCAATTCTCGGGCTGCCCGCAAATGGGCATGACCTGAAGATTCGAACCATCACGACGGATTCAAGAGCTGTAAAGCCCGGCGATCTTTTTGTCGCCATCAAGGGGGATTCCTTTGATGGTCATGATTTCATTTCTCACGCAATCAAAGCCGGGGCCTGCGCTATCATCAGCGAACGCAGTGGAGATCATCCTTCAGGTGCGTTTTTCAAAGTCGATAATTCGCTTTACGCGATCAGGAGCCTCGCTCATGCATATCGGAAACAATTCGAGATCCCCCTGATCGGCGTTGTAGGGGCGGTCGGAAAGACCACCACCAAGGAACTGATCTCGAGTATCCTTCGGGGGCGCTTTGATTCCGTTCTGAAGACAGAGGGAAGTCAGAACGGATTTTTGGGAATCCCCCTGACACTTCTGCAACTGAAGGCAGATCATCAGGTTGGGATCATTGAAATTGGCATCGATGAGATCGGTGCCATGGATCAACACTTGGACCTGGTGGAGCCGACTCACCTGATCCTTACCCGGACCGGACCAGAACACCTGCACCATTTGAAAACCGTGGAAATCGCAGCCCGTGAGGAGCTCAGGGCCTTCGACTACGGACTCGCCCGCTCCATTCCTCTTGCGATCAATCTTTCGGATCCATTTGTCAGATCCTGGTTTGAACACCATCGCACGGAGCTTGGAAGGATTCCACACCCCACCTATTCGATGAGCGAGTCGGATCTTGCCGAACACACCGGACGCTACCATCCGGATACCGGCACGCTCCTGATTCGAAGCGCGCCACGAGTTTCAAGCTTCTCGTCTCCGCTTCCCGGTGAGCACCACGCCCACAATCTTCTTGCTTCAATCACCGTCAGCCGGTTTTTCGGACTCTCGGATGATGAGATCTCGGCCGGCATCGCCAAATTCACCACTGCCTCCGGCCGCACCGAAATCCTTTCCCTTCCAAAGGGCATCGAGGTGATCGGAGACCATTACAATTCGAATCCAACCTCCCTTTGTGCCGCACTGAAACTTCTTGTCCAGAAAAAAGGGGCAAGTCAATACCACGCAGTTCTCGGTGACATGCTGGAACTGGGCGAAGAGGAAGAACGATTTCACCGCGAAATTTCCGGTCCGATCCGCGAGTTCGGCATCACCCATGTCTGGCTCTTCGGCCTCCGAATGAAGTCCTTGATGGAGGAATTGCGAAAAAGTCCGAACGGAGGTTTGATGCCGGTTCATGTAGCTCACTTTGACCGAATCGAAGAGCTTTCGACCGCACTTAAGTCCCAAATCGCCCCCGGAGCCCGAATCCTTGTGAAGGGTTCTCGGGGAATGAAAATGGAGCGTGTTCTGGACGCCTTGATTCCGGAGACAAAGCCCTCTTGAAAACCGAAATTTTTGTCAATTCTCCTCAATCCCTCGCCCTTGCGTGCGCGCTCCTTGAATCTTCCGAGGTGGTCGCACTCCCCACGGAGACAGTGTACGGACTTGCAGGAAATGCCTTCGATGAGACTTCCGTACGCAAGATTTTCTTGGCAAAATCCCGGCCCTATTTTGACCCCTTGATTGTACATTTGAGCCGCCGTTATCTCACGGCACCGGAGGGTCTGGTTCCCGCACTGATTCGGGACGGGGTTTTGCATTCCTCACTTGAGTCCTCTCCGGATCGAATGCATATCGATCTCCTTGCAAAGAGATTCTGGCCCGGTCCGCTCACTTTGGTGCTTCCCCGCGGAGCGCTTGTTTCGGACATCGTTACAGGAAATCAATCCACGGTTGCGATCCGGATACCAGCCCACGAAGTCTTTCAGTCGGTACTGCGCCTTCTCCCTTTTCCACTTGCCGCCCCAAGCGCCAATCGTTTCGGACGCATTTCTCCAACCACTGCAGATCATGTAGAAAGCGAACTCGGGGGTAGGATCGCGGGAATCCTCGATGGAGGTCCCTGCAGCATCGGGGTTGAATCCACAATCCTTAAGCTGGAAAACGGTGAAGCAATTTTGCTTCGACCCGGGGGAATTCCATCAACAGAGATCGGAGACTGCATCGGAAGAATTCCCCGATCTGCGTCGATACGCGCCGCGAACCCCGAGGCTCCAGGGATGCTCGATGAACATTACGCTCCCGGGAAGCCGCTGATCCTGATTCCGGAACCGATTGATTCCCACCGGGAACTCCCAGGGCTCTTACAGGATCTTGGAAAAAGCGAGCGCCTTGGTCTTCTGATCCATGCTCCTGTGAAAAGCAATTTTGATTTGGACCGCTTCAAAACCTATCGCATTCTTTCTCCGACTGGAAGTGATGTCGAGGCTGCGAAGAACCTCTTTTCATTTCTTCGTGAACTTGATGGTGATCCATTCATTGATGTCATCATCGCGGACCTGCCCTCTGACCACTCCTTTGGGATTTTTGCCGCGATTGCGGATCGCCTTCAGCGCGCGAGCAGGAACAAACCATCCATTCCCCATAAATGATCACCTACCTCCGAACTACAGCGATCAGCGGCCCTTGCATCCATCCCCGGTCTCAGGCTAGGATCTTTCCATGGAAGAAACCGACTACACACCAATTGCAATCCTTGCCATTCAGTTTTTGCATACCGTTCTCTTCGGAACCGCAGCTTGGGAGAAGATCAAGGGGAGGAAGGTTCCCGAGTGGTTCTTGAAATCCTTTGAACCCACATTCCTCTCGAGGCTTCCCGGAGGTTCACAAGCGCAGTTTTGGGTGATTGCTGGAATCGAGTCGATACTGGCCCTTAGCTTTCCACTTTCGGTCGTGGTTCCCGAACTTCTCCCCTACGCGCTATTGACCTCGCTTTTTCTTTATGGAATTTTGTGTTTTGGCCTTCGATTGATCGGAGACTTTCAGGGATCTGCAAACATGTTCATCTACTTTGCCGCAAGCTCTTACAGTCTATCGATCTTTTTTTGAGAGCCCGCGCGAGGAGAAAACATGGACCAGCCAAAGAGCCGCATAAAGACGGGCATGAAGTTTTCGATTCTCGGAGCACTGGCGGCTCTCTCCCTTGCCTCGATTTTTTTGCCGGGCCTGATGGTCTGGTACTTTGAACCCCCTGTGAACCCAGGATACAGCTGTGCTCCTTCCATCCAAAAGGCACTGGACCTCTTCAGGATCGCTCAAGCCGTTACCCTGTTTTTTGGGGGGATTTTCGGATTCATATTTGCTCTTCGTTGGACAAAAAAACCTGCGGCAAAAAGCGAACCTCCAAGCCCCTAACGCGGCAGGCCTTGAGCCCGGAAGCGCTGCGTGGTTCAGTGGAGTCATGCGGAATGTTTTTCTTTTGCTCCTCCTTCTTTTTTCTACTGCCGGAACCACAAAATCAGATTCCCGCCTGATCAGGGATCAGCAATTCAAAGAAGAATTCCTGAAACTTCATTTTTTCCACAAGGGACTCGGAATGCATATCTCTCCGGATCTCATCGAGTTTGTGGAGCTGGCAAAACGGTATTCCCGATCGAGCGGCAAGGATTTCGGACCACTGAAACACCGTTACGGCATCACCCAGAATGGTTTTGAACCAGTAGGACTCTTTTCCATCCCTTACGAGGGCATGAAGGTGGGTGTTCTCGGATGCGTGGCCTGTCACAGCGGCAAGGCTGCAGGTCATTTCATCATTGGAATCGGCAACAAGAACATCGATGTGGGCCGCATCGGCGGGGATGCGTTTTTGGGACAGAAGTTTTGGAAAACCATCACTCCGGAAGTACGAAAGTCAGAAGCCTACAAACTCGTGGAAAACAGCGCGATCTCGTTCACCAAGGAACTCAAGGACCCGAAGCGCAGCAACCTGACCCAAGGCCTGGTTCCGACCAGCGTGATCCGCAAGTGGTTTTACCGGATGGCAAACGAATCGTATCCGGAAGACATGCCAAGAGGTGCGGTCAAGGTTCCGCATCTTTTTGGCTATGGCGAAAAACGGAAAGTGGGGCAGTTTGCAGATGCGGGTGGAAACGGACTCCTTCCCGGCTGGGGCATTGCCGTGGAACTTGCTGCCGGGCAAACTCCCGAGAATGTGCGCGAGTATGCCCATCGACTGGAACCGATGGAGGCCTCACTGGGCGACCTCCTGCCTCCACGGTATCCCTTCCCGATTGATTCCGGACGCGCGGCACGCGGAAAAATCCTTTTTGAAAACACCTGCGCCAAATGCCATGGCACCTATGAGCTCGATTCAGAGAGTCTTCCCGTCTATAAAGCCCCACGGGTGATTCCCTGGAAAGTGGTCAAAACCGACTATGATCGTCTGAAAAATCTCGATGAACATTTCCTTGGCTTGATCCGTTCAAGCCCCCTCTCCGACCTCATCCAGCAAACCCGGAATCAGGATTCCTATGTGGCCCCAAGGCTCCACGCCATCTGGGCGCGCTTTCCGTATCTTCACAATGGATCCGTGCCGAATATCCAGGAGCTCCTTCTTCCAGCAACGGAGCGCTCGCGCTTTTTCACCCTTCGGGATGCAGGCGAACGGGAACGCTTCAGCGAATCCGCACTTGGTTTGAATGTCAAAGGCCCCCATCAAATCAAGAATAAGCCGTTGATTCATGACCGCGAAATCTACGACATCACCCTTACGGGCCAGTCAAATCAAGGTCATGAGTTCGGGGTGACGCTTGCACCAGGGGAAAAACAAGACCTGATCGAATATTTGAAGACCCTTTGAGTGCAAAGAGGAAGCTTCTCGTTTGTGATGGGATTCAATGATCAAGGGAGCGGACCCCGCTTGGAGCGGACCCCGCTTGGATCGGGCGCCTCAAGTTTTTGCTCGATTCAGCGCACGCGCGGGGACTCAAGGTCCAAATCGGAATGTTGACCGGAAACACCTTTCGCAATGAAACCGGCATGTACAATTTTTACCACGGCAAAAACCTGATTCTGAAAAACCCGGAAACCATGATCGACTACCTGAAAAAAGTGATTCACCCGGTGCTTGATCGAATCGGAGCCCACCCGGCCCTCGCCCACTTTGAAGTGATGGGGGAAACCGATGGTGCGGTCTCGACTTCCAATGGAGAAATCACGGACCTTGATCTTCGCATATTCATCGCAATGAATACTCACTACATTAGAAAACACTTTCCCCACCTTCAGGCAAAGCTCTCGGCCTCGATCGGCTTTGGCCCCACTCCCGAGAAGGCAAAGAAACTCTTCTTGAACACAGGGCTCGATTTTGCCCAAATCCATCTCTACAACCAGGAAGGTACGATAGGAGATTGTGCCGAGTGGCAGCGAGTGGGCCTACCGATCATGCTCGGCGAATACGGGCTCGTGAAGCCTGCACCCGTGAGCGATCAGGCACGGGTCATGCACAGCTTCATCGAGGAGGCACGCGCTTGCGGATTCCTGGGAGCCGCGATGTGGGCAATGGATTACGGCCCGAACACGGGCGACTTCACTCGCTACAACAACCTTTATACGATGGATGAAAGAACAAAGCCTGAGATCATGGAAGTTCTCCGGAATTCCCGGGCCTCAAAGTAACAAACTTGGCTCGAATGCTGTGGATGCGGATCGAAGGGTTGCCTCGCTCAAAACTGATCGCTGCTCGGTCGGGTTCTGGGAAGTTCATAGGATCTCATGGTTTAGCCGACTCTCGCGAGGTCGGAGTGCCGATAGCGAGGCCGCAGGACGCGGCTTGGAGGCTTAACCATGAGATCCTATGAACTTCCGAATTACCCAACAGATTACAAACTGAGTTTTTTCAGCAGACCATCAAATCTTCGCGATGAGCGGAGCGATCAGGAGCGACACCACGCTCATCACCTTGATCAGGATCGCAATCCCTGGGCCTGAAGTATCCTTGAATGGATCTCCCACCATGTCACCGACAACAGCGTTCTTGTGAACGTCGCCGCCTTTTTTGTGACCAGGCAAGTTTCCTTTTTCAATGTACTTTTTGGCATTATCCCACGCACCACCCGCATTCGCCATGTAGAGCGACAAAGTCGCGCCCACGGCAAGGGCACCGGCAAGGAGTCCTGCAAGTGCTGCAGCACCGAGCGTAAAGCCGACTACGCACGGAGAAACCACTGCAATCAAGCCAGGAAGAATCATCTCCTTCAGCGCCGCTGCAGTTGCAATGTCGACGATCTTCTTGGGCTCCGGATCTGCCTTAAGCTCCATCAGCCCTGGGATTTCCTTGAACTGGCGGCGAATCTCTTCCACGATCGCACCCGCCGCACGTCCTACCGCAAGCATCGTGGTCGAACCCACAAGAAACGGCAGAATCGAACCAACCAGAATTCCGATCAGGATGTTGGGGTTCGTGATCTCAAGCGACACTGCGCCCAAACCTGCAATTTCGCGAACATGGTTTACTTCCATGTTGAACGCCGAGAACAGCGCAAGCACGGTAAGGATCGCAGAACCGATCGCAAAGCCCTTTCCAATCGCAGCAGTGGTGTTTCCAACCGCATCAAGCTCATCGGTGATGTCGCGAACTTCTTTTCCAAGTCCTGACATCTCAGAGATCCCTCCTGCGTTGTCTGAAATCGGGCCGTAGGCATCGACCGTCATCACAACCGCAGTACCACCCAGCATTCCAACAGCAGAAAGCGCGATTCCGTAGAGGCCGAGGTATTTGTTCGCAAGGTAGGCCACAAGCGCCACAACCACCATCGGAATTGCAGTGGATTCCATCCCGACCGCAAGACCGCGGATCAGGTTGGTACCCGCCCCGGTTACCGATGCTTCGGCAATGCGGGCAACGGGAGTGCTCGAGGTGTAGTAGTCCGTAATCAATCCGATCACGGCTCCACCAACCGCACCCAGTGCCAGAATCGCAGTAACGGCCTGGGAGATCCCAAGCATGTTCATTACGACAAACGATACCCCTGCCAAAAGAATCGGCGGGAAAATCAAGGATCCGCGAAGAACGGTCGCAGGATTCATGTGCTTCATGGCGCGCGCAATGAAAATGCAAATGATCGACACGCCAAGGCCAAGTCCTGAAAGAACCAGAGGCAAGCCGATTGCGATCATTTTGTTGGTGGAATCATCCGCCTCAATGAGGCGAGGAAAGCTTCCCGCAGCCGCCGTAATGGCGATTGCCATGGCAGCCACGATGGCTGCGATCATCGATTCATAGATGTCGGCACCCATTCCGGCAACATCCCCTACGTTGTCACCGACGTTATCGGCCACAACGCCCGGGTTCCTTGGATCATCTTCAGGAATCCCTTCGATCACCTTGCCTGCGATGTCAGAACCAACGTCTGCGGCTTTGGTATAAATCCCGCCACCGATCCGTGCGAAAAGTGCGATGGAGGAGGCGCCCACTGCAAAAGAGTGAAGAATGGGGCTGATGTCTGCGTGCTCCTGAAACACAATGTAAAGAACTCCGAGACCAATGAGTCCAAGGCCGGCTACAGACAGACCCATCACCGCGCCCCCATCGAGCGCGGTAAGAAGCGCGTTGGCCTTTACTCCGCTTCGGGCGGCTTCGGTCGTGCGGACGTTTGCGTAGGTTGCGGCTTTCATTCCGATGAAGCCTGCAAGAAGGCTAAGGAACGCGCCAAGAACAAAGGAAGCACCCGCAATCCATCCTAAGCTCAGTCCGATTGCGACAAATACAGCAACGGCGTACACGAAGAGTACTTTGTATTGGCGATTCAGAAACGCCATGGCTCCTTCGCGGATGTATCCTGCAATTCGACGCATGGTTTCGTTGCCATCCGGAATCGCCTTTACGCGAAAGTAGAAAAAAGCGGCGACCACCAGGCCCACCACTCCAAAAATAACCGGCGAATTCATCCACGAATTCCAAGATTCCATGTCGACTAATCTCCTTTAACTATTGAATGTCCCGACACTATTCACTAAAACCCGCGCCGTGTAAACAGGGGAGTTCGTAGTTCGGGATGGCTGCCGCCGCATCAAGCTTCCGCCCCGAGTCAAAAAGTTTGGCACGATTCATGTCCATGCTTGACTTCCGCGACCCTTTCGGGCAGACCTAATCGTCTATGTACGCAGTTATTGAAACAGGTGGTAAGCAAGTTCGTGTCCAAGCCGGCGATATCATTCAGGTTGAGAAACTCACCGGAGATGTCGGCTCTAAGATCACATTTGAGAAAGTTTTGTTTTTTAGCACTCCTTCTGAATCCAATTCAGAAATCACGCTTGGACAACCCTACGTTGCCAACGCGAAGGTAGATGCTGAGATCGTGGCTCAAGGCCGTGGCGACAAGGTGACCATCATCAAGATGAAGCGCCGCAAGCAGTACCGCCGCACTCAGGGTCACCGTCAGGAACAGACCCAACTTCTGGTTACCGGTCTTACCGATGGCGCGAAGAAGGTTGAGATTTCTGCTGCAGACAAAAAAGTGAAAATGGCGAAGTTCTTCACGAACCTGAAGCCAAAAGGACCTGCAAGCCAGACCAAGACTCTGGGCTCACGCAAGAAGATGACTGCTGCAAAAAAAGCGGCGTCCATTGCAGCAAAAGGTAAAACTGCCGCGAAAACGGCAAAGAAAGCGTAATCAACCAGCAAGAGTGGCGCCCTGAGGGGAGAAATTCCGCCTCGGGCAACTCGTCGGCGTAGAGGGCCGATCCAAAAAGGAAACAGTCATGGCACATAAAAAAGCCGGTGGTAGTACAAAAAACGGTCGCGATAGCAATCCGAAGATGCTCGGAGTGAAGATTTTCGGCGGACAAACCGTGAAATGCGGACAGATCATTTGCCGTCAGCGTGGAACCAAGTTCCACCCAGGCAAAGGCGTTGGCATTGGACGTGACTTCACCATTTTCGCAAAGACCGATGGCGTAGTGAAGTTCGAGTACAAGGACCAAAAGCGCCAGAAGATCTCTGTTTACGCGGCGTAATCCGGAAACCCGGGCTACGAATCCCTAGAATTTTTCAAAGACCGGGAGGCAACAGCATCTGTTCCCCCGGTTTTTTATTTCGAGACATTGAATAAACCATGCGATTCATCGACGAAGCCAAAATCAAAATCATCGCCGGACACGGTGGACGCGGATGCGTGAGCTTCCGTCGTGAGAAGTTCGTGCCCCGAGGCGGTCCGGATGGAGGCGATGGCGGCAAAGGCGGGTCGGTGGTTTTTGTTTCATCTTCCAACCTCTCCACCCTTCAGGATTTCAGATTCAAACGAAGCTATCAGGCTGAAAATGGCCAGCCAGGCTCTGGCCGAAATAAAGCAGGCCGCGATGGCGAGGACATTGAAGTACTCATTCCTGTGGGAACCGTCATCAAGGATGCCGAAACAAACGAGATCGTCTTTGATTTTGCCGAAGAAGGCCAGCGCTGGACCGCAGCCAAGGGTGGCCGTGGAGGAAAGGGCAATACCCACTTTGTTACTGCTGTTTTTCAGGCACCGAAATTTGCACAGCCCGGCGAAGAGGGCGAAACCCGGGAACTCTTTTTGGAGCTGAAACTCCTGGCGGATGTGAGCCTCATTGGTTATCCGAACGCCGGGAAATCCACGCTCATTTCAAGAATGAGTGCGGCACATCCGAAGATTGCTGACTACCCCTTTACAACTCTTACCCCGAATCTTGGAGTCGTAAAAGTTGCCGATTTCAAGAGCTTCGTGGTCGCAGACATTCCAGGTCTCATTGAGGGCGCACACAAGGGCGCGGGCCTCGGGCACAAGTTTCTAAAACACATTGAACGCACGCGAATCACCGTTCATTTGCTCGATGGCACGCACTTGCTTGATTTCACCACCCTCCCCGATGATGAGCCCGGAGCCTCTGCCAAAAAAGGCGCAAAAGAACTCCACAGACTTTACCTTGCGATTCGCAAGGAACTTGAGCTCTACAACCCGGAGCTTGGCGAAAAGGACGAAGTCATTGTGATCAACAAGGCGGATCTGTTCATCGGGCAGCCGAAGTTCCTTGCCGATGTAAAAACCGAATGGCGAAAACTCCTTGAAAAAGATTTGAAGAAGACAGGTCGCACCCTCCTTCCAAAAGAGCCGTTTTCGATCTCCTGTGCATCGGGGGAAGGAATTCATGAAATCATCCATGTTCTTTGGGAAAAGCTTTCCTCATGAGTTCTTCTTTTGAACGGCACGTGGCCGTTTTCGGCGGAAGCTTTAACCCTCCCCACCTTGGTCACAAGATCGCCATTCAGGGCCTACTTAAAAACCCGGGCGTTTCTCGCGTGATGGTGGTGCCTTCCTTTGGGACACCTTTAAAGAATGTCACCACTCCCTATTCCGAACGCCTCCAGATGGCACGCCTTGCATTTTCTGAGATCGCAGAAGTTTCCGCAATCGAGGAAGAACTCAAAGTCACCTACACCTTCGAGCTTCTGACCGCACTGCGCTCAAAGCTTGAACGCATGGCCTTTGTGATTGGCACGGACCAGTTTCAAGCACTGAAATCCTGGTCAAGGTTTCCGGACGTTCTCACCCTTTGCGATTGGATTGTGCTGCTTAGAAAACCCGTAGGCATCCATCATGAAGCAGCCCTAAAGGAACTCGTATCCCTATCCATTCTAATCGCCACACCGGATGCGCGAGAGTGGCGGATCAAGGGCTCAGACAAGATCTTGCGTTTTGTAGAAACGGACGCACCCGAAGTTTCGTCCACAAAAATCCGTGAACATTTTTTGCTTCGGAAACCCGGAGTCAGTCCCACTGAATCCCCCAATCTCCCCATCGAGGCATCGGTCTTTGATTGGATCAAAAGGAATCATCTTTATGGCACCTGAACAAACCACCGTCATCGAAGTCGAAGAAGTATCGCTTGCAAAAGCCTTTTTGAGTGTTCAATCCGCGGCAAACAAAAAAGCAGAAACGATCAAGATCCTCGACCTGAAAAGCGAGTCCTCGTTCACGGATTATTTCATGATTTGCTCCGGCACCTCGGATCGCCAAGTACAGGCAATTGCCGATTCGATCGTGATCGACCTGAAAGAGAGCGGCTTCGCTCCGATTTCGGTCGAGGGCTATCGCGAAGGTCGCTGGGTGATTGTGGACTACGGCGATATCGTAATTCATGTGTTTTTGGATGCGCTTCGGGATTTCTATGATCTTGAGCAACTCTGGAGTCACGCTAAACGCGTGCCGATCCCGCAAGAATTGTTCATCACTTCCATTCAGCACTGACAAAGGGGTGACCAAAGCGCATGCGCAAAATCACGCTCGTTTGCTTTGGCAAACTGAAGACTCCGGGCCTTGATCTTGCGGTCGGCGAGTTTGCAAAACGTCTCACCCGCTATACGGACTTTCAGGTCGTGGAACTGAGGCCCATTCCGGTTCCAGAGAAATCCGAAACCCTGCGCTCCTCGATTCCAGAAAAAGAAGCTGCGATTCTACTTGAGTTACTCGAGAGCCCCGGGTTCAAGTCAAAAGCCGGAAAAAACCCTGAACTTTGGTGCCTTGATGAAACTGGAAAAGCACTCCCCACGCGGGAGTGGGCAAAGAACCTTCAGGAGCTTGCCACGCGTGGAAGCGGAGAACTTGTGCTCTTGATCGGGGGAAGTCTTGGCCTGGGGGATGCGATCCTGAGCCGTTCTCATCGCAAGGTCAGTCTTGGGCCCCAGACTTTGTCGCATGAGCTCGCGCGTTTGATCCTGACCGAGCAACTGTATCGTGCTTTGTCGTACCTTTCGGGGCATCCGTATCATAATGAGGGGTGAGCATCAGGTTTATTGGCATGGAAACAGAGATTCATCGTTTGAGGAGCCACCTCATTGCATTGTAAGCATTCGCTGTTCCACCCGAGACAGAAAGATCTGAGAAGGAAACAAGCCCCGATGATTTTTCATTTCCTTTTCCAGGCAGCACACACTGGAGACCCGGGTTGATCAATCCGTCGCGCAGGGCCGTTTCCAATGCCTCATGGAGCGCTTTTCTGAGCCGCTGAATCCCTACCGGTAAAATGACCCCGTATTCGGAAAGCAATCCCCGGATCTCATTGCTCAATGCCGTGCGGG
>JAGWXK010000044.1 GCA_018969905.1 Bdellovibrionales bacterium | reverse complement strand
CATTCAAACAGCTCGGCCTCGCGCTCCCGGGTCAGATCACCCTCCGGATAGCGAATCCATGCAAAACACTTCTTACCAAAACTTTCACGACACTCAGGGTCCTTGAAAGCCGGAGACCACGTTCCGGTATTGATGACCTCCACCTGGTCCACCGCCGTATGAAGTTCGCGATGAGTATGACCAAAAATCACCCGCCTGGTTTGGGTGATTTTTGCAACCATGGGTGCATTTTTGAATATCTCTTCCATGGTCTCGATCACAACGCTCTTGATGTTCCGGGCGTAAAAAATCAACCCAGGAACCAAAAGCAGGAAGAAAAAAAAGAACCAGAATTTCGAAATCGGGAACATCAGATAAATCACCGCGTAAATCTGAAAACTGAGGAATCCGATCAATAGCAGAAGCAAAAACCGGTCAAGCCACAACTCGCGGGCAATCTTGAGAGGATTGAAGATCGCGGAGTGGACCTTCAACTCCAGTAAAGTGCGGACCATTTCAGGCGTTGCATTCGCCTTTCCGGCCACCTCATGGACTCTCTGCTCGACAAAGAGAGGGTCACGCATCGCCGGCAGAAAACCATCAGTGATGGCAACCCAGAACGATACAAAGGCCCCCCAAAGCCAGGTAAACCCGATCAGGGGTTGAACTCGAATCGCGTACTTGTAAAAGAAGCGGAAATATTCGGGAAGATCCATCAGAAAAGAGCTCTCCACATGCGGATTGAAAAGCCCCATTCCATTGGTCATGTAGCGCCCGGCAATGTTTCCAAACGGGAGCCTGACCTGGATTCGCTTCCCTTTCTTGATGAACGGGTGAATCGGATTGCTCGACACGCAATAATCGTCATACTGGTTTCCATGCTCCACAGCCGTGTCCCCGTTTGAAATGAAAAAGAACTCGCAAAACCTGACCCTGGCCTCTTCCTCTGCGGCGAGATTGAGAGCCTTGAGGACCTCCTTCTGAACCATTGGCCAGTGCAGCTCGATGTCGTGATTCCCCACAATGAACACAACCGAATTTCCACGTTGAATGAAATCCCTTACCGCATGGACAAAAACGGGGTGATCCGAAAGAATCACTTCCATCTTGAATCGGGATTTTTCCTCCTCAGGGAACAGCCCCCGCTTTTTTTCAAGCCAGGAAAGATGGAGACTCGTATGAAGCGGAAGCCGCATGACGGAATCAAAATCAAAAATATCCCCGTTGAAAATCAGCTCGCACGGCGCACCTCCAGTTTGGGTCTCAAGGTATTCCAGCAGCCGCTTGAAACTCTGATCGATGAAGAATTTCGGGCGCTTATAGCGTTTCCAGAGTGATTTTCCAGGCACCCCGAGCTCGGCGTCGGCGAGATGAATGTCGCTCAAAACAAAGGTGTGCAGGGTACGGGACATGCTTACATTTTACACTGCGGCGGTTTAAAATGATATCCACTCCTTTCGTTGAGCATTCACGAAAGAAGAGGGATCAGGAGCTCCGGAAGCTTTGTGATTGAGCCCGCCCCCAAGGTCAGGATCAGATCGCGGGACTGGACATCTTTTGTCACAAGGAGGGCCGCCTCCTCGAGTGTTTTGGCGACTCGAACCCGCGGTTTTCGCCCCGAAGCCACCGCAGTGATTGCCACCGCAAGGGCTTCTGAAGTCACGCCGTCAATCGGCTCTTCGCTTGCGGCGTAGACAGGAAGCAGGATCAACTCCTCGGTTTCCGAAAAGCACGAAAGAAACTCCCGCCAGCAAAGCCGTGTCCTGGAATACCGATGGGGCTGAAACACCGTAATGATCCTGCCCGGCTCGGTCTGACGCGCGGTCTGCAGAACCGCCTCGATCTCGGTTGGGTGATGACCATAATCATCTATGATCCGGATCCCGGAGCGCTCCGAAAAAAACCTCTCATCGAACCTGCGCTTGACATGCTGAAACTCGGCAAGCGCCGCCTTTGCCGCCTTGAAATCCGCTCCTGCGCTGAATGAAACTCCGATCGCTCCCAGCGCATTCAAAACATTGTGTCGACCCAGCACCTTGAGCGTGATTGTACCCAAGAATCGATGCAGGCCAGCCGGATGATCCCGGTAATGAAGATCGAAAATCTGTCTGCCACCCGGCTGGGTGCGCAGATTCTTTGCAAAAAGATCCGCATTCTCGGTGAATCCGTAAGTGGAATAGGGCTTGGTGACCGCGGGCAGGATGGAGCGCACACCCGGGTCCTCCAGGCAGACCCAGACCCGCCCGTAAAACGGAAGTTTCCGGACAAAATCCACGAACGCCTGATCGAGATTCTCGCGTGTCTGATAGAACTCCATATGGTCCGTATCGACATTGGTGATCACTGCAAAGGTTGCCGGTAGCAGATGAAAACTTCCATCGCTTTCATCTGCCTCGACCACCACGAGATCTCCGGAACCCATCTTCGCATTGCTCCCGATCGCCTGAACCTTGCCCCCCACCACGACGGTCGGATCAAGGTCGGCCTTCATCAGGATTTGTGCTGTCATTGAGGTGGTTGTGGTCTTCCCATGGGTTCCGGCAATCGCAAGCCCCGTCTTTCCGCGCATGATCTCGGCGAGCATCTCGGCCCGAGGGATCACAGGGATTCCTCGGCCACGTGCCTCAAGCACTTCGGGATTGTCGGCCTTGACCGCAGACGAAATCACAACCACATCGGAATTTTGTACATGGCTCCGGTCATGACCAAGAAACACTTTTGCTCCAAGCCTTTCCAATCGTTCCGTGGTTTCACTCCGGGTCTGATCCGAGCCGGAAACCCTCATCCCCTGGGTCAGGAAGATCTCCGCAATGCCACTCATCCCGATGCCACCGATTCCGACAAAATGAAGCTGATGGGCTTTCTTCATGATGAGCCTCTCAGGGTATTTACGATTTTTTCTGCCGCGTCCGGCCGGAAAAACGAACGAATTCGCTTTTCCACATCGGCAATTCGGTCGGGATCGGTTTTCAGCGACAAGATCAACTCGGCAAAATGCCCACCTGTCATCGACCCCTGAGGCACCACCCAGGCTGCCTTCTGTTCCTCAAAAATCCTTGCATTCCTTTCCTGATGATTGTCTGCAGCAGTGGGAAGCGGAATGAAAATCGGAGCACGCCCGACCGACGCAAGTTCTGTCATGGAAGATGCACCAGCGCGGCATACGACCAAACTTGCACTCTGATAACAAGAAACCATGTCATCAATGAACTTCTCGATCCTGGCAGAAACGCCCTCGCGCTCATAACCCGCCCGCACCCGCTCGAAATCCTTCATGCCGGTCTGGTGAATGAATTGGATGCCGTACCCTTTCAGAAAAGGAAGTGCGTCCAGGATCAAGGAGTTGATTCCCATCGCACCCTGGCTACCCCCGAAGACAAACAGCGTGAACGGCTCGATCGAGGCCGGCGGCAGAAGCTTGAGTGAAGACCGGATGGGGTTTCCAGTAACTGTGACTTTTGCCTTGTCAAATTGGGAAGCCCCGCCCTCAAACGCACAAAACACGTGATGAACGCGACGACCGAGCATTCGATTTGTAAACCCCGCAACCGAATTCTGCTCGATGATCGCGGTGCGGAATCCAAAGAGCGGGGCCAGGAACCTCGCAAGCAACACCACTGGTCCGGACGCATAGCCACCCACTCCAATCACTGCGTGAGGCCTGAAGGAAAGAAGAATCATGAACGCCTTCAGGAAACTGACTGGCAGCTGCAGCATTGTAAGAATCCGGGTCTTGAATCCGACACGGTTCAGCGCCCCGATCTTCAGAAGTTTCAAGGCATATCCATGTTTTGGAACCAATCTTGCCTCGAGCCCCTGCTCCGCACCCACGAACAGAATGGAATCCCTTGAGCCGGTTTGCTTCACCCACTCGTCCGCGATCGCAATTCCGGCAAGAATGTGTCCACCGGTTCCGCCGCCGGCCACGATCAGGCGTTCAATCGACTTCATGGAAGGATCCTTGATTCGCCTTCGAGATGCTGTAAAGAATTCCAATTGCCATCAGATTCAAAGTAAGAGCAGAGCCTCCGTAACTGATGAAGGGAAGAGTCAGTCCTTTTGTAGGCAGCAGCCCCATGACCACCCCCATATTGATGAATGCTTGAAGCCCAAGCAGAAGTGAAATCCCGCAACCCAGGTAAAACCCGAAACGATCCTGTCTCTGATTCAACGCGTTCCAGGAAATCTTGAGACCCCGATACAAAAAAAGGATGTATGCAAAAATCACCCCGGCGACCCCGATGAAGCCAAGCTCCTCGCCGATGACTGCAAAAATAAAGTCATTGTGCGCCTCGGGCAAAAAGAAGAGCTTTTCTTTTCCATTTCCAAGCCCCTGTCCGAGCAAGCTTCCGTTATGGAGACCCAACATCGATTGAATCACCTGAAAACCTTTTCCTGCAGGATCCCGCCACGGATCGATGAAAGTCATGACCCGCGCCAGTCGATACGGAGAGGTCACGATCAATGCAACGGCTGCGGCAAGGCCTCCAAAAAGCCCACCAAACAGGAACAGGGGACGAACTCCGGCAACATACATCAGGACAAATGTGGTTCCGGCAAGAAGTGCCACAGATCCGAAATCCGGCTGAAGAAGCATGAGGATCATGACCGGTATCAGGAGAGCGATCGGCGCTATCACTCCCTTTCTGAAGTCCGAGAGCTCGCGCTGGTGACGTACCAGCTGTCGCCCGACAAACATCACACCCACAAGCTTTGCAAGTTCCGCGGGCTGAAACCTGAAAACTCCAAGATTGATCCAACGCTGCGCCCCGCCAACGCGAGCGCCGATTCCGGGCACCATCACGAGCACCAGCATTGCAAGGACAGCAAAAACTGCGGCAGGGGCCCACTGATACCAGCGCTGATGGGGGACTCGGGATGCCATGAAAAGAGCGCCCATGCCTATCACGGCATAGAGGAGCTGCTTTTTGATAAAGGAATAGCCGTCTCCGGTTCGCTCCTCGGCGAAAATAAAAGAGGCACTGTAGACCATCAGAAGGCCGAACAGCACCATCGCAACGACCAAAACAAGAAGCATCAGGTCGCCCGCCGGCTGTCGCTCAAAAAAACGCTTATAGCTGATTGACCAGTTTCTTGAAATATTCCCCTCGCTCTTCAAAATCCCGGAACATGTCCTGACTGGAACATCCCGGCGATAACAAGATGATATCCCCATTCCGCGACTTTTGGAAAGACATGAGTACAGCCTCTTCAAAGGTTCCCACCAGATACGTCTCGGCAAAATCCCCAAGGGCCCGATTGATTTTTTCCTTTGCCTCTCCGACCAGAATCAAAAGCTTCACCTTGGAGTGAACCATCTGCGCCAAGGGGGCAAAATCCATGTTCTTATCTTTTCCACCTGCGATCAGGATAATGGGAGACCGCTTAAAGGCATTCAATGAGGCTTGAACGCTCTGAATATTGGTGGCTTTCGAGTCATTGAAGAAGTAAACCCCGTCCTTCTTACGGACGTATTCAAGGCGATGCGGAAGACCCTTGAACTGATTGATGCAATTTTGAATTGCCTGCTGACTCACCCCCATCACACGGGCGGCGCAAATGGACGCCATCAGGTTTTGCTTGTTGTGGTCTCCGAAAAGCTTGAACTGCTCAAGCGAATACACTTCGTCCTTGCCCGTGAGCTTGGTCACAATGGAGTTTTTGGCAGCATCAAAATAGGCGCCAAAGAATTTCTCCGCAAATTCGCCGCCTTTTTTCATGGGGTCTTCCATGGTGAACCAGATGATCTTGCCGTTGCATTCGTTTGCAAACCCTCGAACCACCTGGTCGTCGTAGTTCAACACCACCCAAGAGTTGCGGTCACAAACCTTGAGCAATCTCTTTTTCGCATTTACGTAATTCTCCATCGTTCCATAGCGATCCAGGTGATCCTGATCGATGTTCGTGAATACCGCAACCGCAGGCACCATTCTTTCGGTTAGCTCAAGCTGCGCGCTCGACATTTCGCACACCGCAACCTGACCCGCCTGCCCTTCGGTGACATACTCAATGAGGGGGGTTCCGAGATTTCCGCCAACAAAAGCAGGCTTTTGATCCGCCTTAAACAACTCACCAATGAGGGTCGTTACCGTTGATTTTCCATTCGTTCCGGTGATGGCAATCAAAGGCTGCTCAAGCTCGCCCACTGCAAGCTCGATTTCGCTCGTAACATGCGTGCCCTTTGCCTTTACGGCCTGTAAAAGCTGATGATGAGCAACATTCACACCGGGGCTTACGATGATCATCTCTGCACCCATGAACGAACGCTCGGTGTGACCGCCGAATTCGAATTCCACTTTGAGGTCACCCAGGACCTTCAGCGGTTCGGCAAGCTCGGTTCGCTGTTTCATGTCGGTGATCATGACGCGCGCGCCCTGCTTTACCAGGAACTTCGCTGATGCCACACCGGAAGAGCCACATCCTACGATCAATACCTTTTTTCCTTTGAACTTACTCATGACTTAAATCCTCATTTCCAGATCGTTACTTATTTCTTTGTTATTTATCTCAGCTTGAGTGTTGCAAGAGTTGCGAGCGCCAGCATGATCGAGATGATCCAGAAGCGCACCGTCACCTTGGATTCATGCCAGCCCTTTTTCTCGAAATGATGGTGAAGTGGCGCCATCTTGAAGATCCGCTTGCCTGTCAGCTTGAAGGACGCAACCTGCATCATCACACTTACCGCTTCCAAAACGAAAATCCCGCCGCAGATCACGAGCAAAAGCTCGTTTTTCGTGATCACCGCTGCGACCCCAAGAGCCCCGCCGAGTGCAAGCGCACCCACATCCCCCATGAAGACTTCAGCGGGATAGGCATTGAACCAGAGAAAGCCGAGACAGGCCGCGCCGGTGCTTGCAAGAAAGATCGCAAGCTCCCCTGCTCCGCTGACAAATGGGATTTGAAGGTATTCCGCAATGACGAAGTTACCGGCGCAATAGGCAAGAACGGCAAAGGTAATGGAAGTGGTGATGGTGGGCCCAACTGCAAGGCCATCGAGACCATCGGTAAGATTGACCGCGTTTGAGGCGCCCACAATGACAAGGGTCGAAAAGGGAATGTAAAACAACCCTAGATCCAGCGAGAGGTCCTTGAAAAAAGGAAACTTCAACACCGGTGGCGAATCACGGAACTGGTACAAAAGAAAAGACGCAATCAGTGCCACAAGAGTTTGAAATACGAGTTTTTGTTTCGCGCTCAAGCCCTTCGAATTTTTCATGACGACTTTTTTGTAGTCATCAATCCAACCAATGATCCCGGTGCCGATCAGAACAAAAAGCGAAATCCAGACATAATGGTTCTTCAAATCAGACCAAAGCAAAGTCGAAACCAGGATCGAGCCCAGGATCAATCCCCCTCCCATCGTGGGCGTGCCCTTTTTGGAGTAATGGGACTCAGGGCCAAGCTCACGAATGCTTTGACCGATTGCCTTTGCGCGAAGCCACCGGATGAACGGCGCCCCCAGAAGCAGACTCAGAATCATCGCCGTCATCATGGCGCCAAAGGATCGAAAGGTGATGTACTTGAATACATTAAAGACGCCAAAGCTCTCGTGGAGCGGATAGAGCAGCGAATAGAGCATAGGCGGGCAGCCTACCGATTATCACGGCGCCAAGTCAAGCAATTGATTTTAAACCAATGAAACCATTGATCTTTATATTCAAACAGCCGTGGTGCGTGTTTTGTTTGACGCGTCGCACAAGACACAGATAAACTCATTGAGAGGGGTTTTCATGAACGCAAACCTGGTCTTTGGTCTGTTGCTCGGGGTCGGAATTGTGGTTGAGGGTGTCATCCGGCGCTCTTCAAGTCCAACACTCTTTTTTGATCCCCACGCACTCATCATCGTGGTGCTTGGCACCCTTGCCTCCGCGCTGATCGCAAGCCCCCCGGGCCGGATCCGCGCCATCGCGAAATTTTTTGTGAGCGGAGCCCTGTTCCGCAATGAACGCTCGAAGTCTTATCTCATCAAGACCCTGATTTCAGCGCATGCCTATATTTTGAAGGCGGGATCTTCTCGCGTAATGATTCCGGAACGCATCCATCCGTTTTTGAAAGAGGGAATCGACCTCATTCGTGAAGGGCATCTGAACGAGTCCGAACTTCAGGAAGTTCTGGAACTTCGGGTGAATCATTTCAAGCGCACCTATAACGAGGATGCGAAATCGATTGCGGCCATTGCAAAGTTTCCCCCCGCATTCGGGCTGCTTGGAGCCGCATCCGGAATGATCTCGCTCATGTCGCAGCTTGGGTCAGGAGGAAAGGAATCGGTGGGTCCCGCGATGGCGACTGCAATGGTTGCTACATTCTGGGGAGTGGGGATTGCGAACTTCATTCTGCTTCCTCTTTCGGATTACGCGAATCGGCTCGGGATGGAAGATGTCGAGCTTCGGAATTTGATGGTCCATGGATTGATCCTGATTCACAGACGCGAGGATCCTGTGGTTTTGCGCGAGAAGCTTGTGAGCTTTCTGCGGTTGAATGAGCGCGAGGACGTACACAATCACTTTGAGACCCAATTCCCGACTCCTGCCAAGGAAACGGCGATTCACCAACGGAGTGTTTCATGAGAGCCACTCTAAGTTTTTCCGCTGAATCCTTTCCGGAATCATCCACAACCCGGAGAGTTCTTGCGGATCTCACGCACCTCGATGATGAACATTCCGCGGGCCCCGAGCACGGAGAGCTTTGGCTGGTTTCGTATGCGGATCTCATGACACTGCTTTTTGGATTCTTCGTGATGCTTTATGCAGACGCGGGGCGAATGCAGGACATGAAGGACACCTTTCAAAACCAAAGCACGCCACTTGCCCAAAAGTCGCGCACCGAAACCGAGGCCGAAGCAGCGCAGCTCGGCGAAAGGCAGCAATCCGAACTGGAGAACATCGTTCTCAAGGAACGCATCGCGGATCTGGAGTCAAAGCTCAAGGTGGCCCAAGCCGAGCTCTCAGTGAAACGGGCAAGTCAGGAGCACGCCTCCTGGACCAAAAAACTCACTCCCGAGGGAGCGCGGCTCTTGTTTAAGATGCCGTGTCGTTTTTGCGCAAATTTCAGCAATTACATTGATTCCGGAGTAGCAGGCCATTTGCAGGCATCCCAGACCGATGTGGTGATCACGCATGTAACCCGCGGTGGACCTGCGGATCATGCGGGGCTTCGAGCGGGCGACATCATCGAGAACATCAATGGCCACATCCCGACCGAGCGGGGATTGTTTGAGTCCTTTGCCGTTGGACAGGAAGTGCCTGTGAATCTCAGGCGCTTTGGTCAGAAGATGACCATTTCTGTGGTTTTGGATTCGATCGGTCCAGAGGCACTTCAGGCGCTGCGGTCCTCCCCAGCCGAGGAAAGCATGGTCATTGGTGCAATCGCGGTCAGTAGAATCGGTCCAAAAGAGCGGATCATGCACTACATTCCATCCGAGATCGAAGGCGCACTCGTCACCCGAAGCTGTGAAACCTGCGGCTATCTTCGCGACCGCCTTCAAGTGGGGGATGTGATCGTGTCGATCAATGGCGAGTGGGTACGAACCCCGGAACAGCTCTCTCAAATTTGGGTGGGCCCTGCGGTCGTGGAAGTGTGGCGAAAGGGCTCGCGCTCGTATGATCTTGTCAGGCTCGCGCCGGGCGCAGGCCCTGCGTGATTCGGGATCGATTCAATCTCAGGAAAACCTAAAACTCAACGTGCCGAGTTTCTCCATGGAATGAATCACCGAATAAACCTGGGCGCGGTGATGATGGATTTCCTTTGCGATCTGGTAGGGTGTGAGTTGCTCTTGGTGCTTTCCCATGAAACTTAGAATGTCCGAGGCAACGGAGCCAATCATGAGGCATCGATTTCGGATCTCGGCACATTGTTTTAACACGGCATTCTTTGGCAGCAGATACTTGTCTTGATTGGGTGGCATCAAAGGTGCTTTCAAACCGTATTTTAAAAATGGGGATTTGACTCTTTCGGCACGGGCAACTGCGAAAACAAAAGACCCTCACCTTTTTTTGCTTTTCTCTTCAGGATATCCCATCGTTTCGGTCTTGGGTCATTTTCGATCAGGATGGACAGAAATGCTCTCAAAACAGCAGGGTCAAAGGAATTCTCCTGAAGCAGTCGTCTGATTTTGGATGGACACAAGATTACACCATAGCGCGTAAGCCAATTCAAAAAGGCCTGGGTCACCCTTGCATCGTAGTTCATGAAGAGTGTCGCATCAATAAAGAACCTCTCAAGATCGATATACTTTTTTCGAGTTTCCAAAATATCACTCGACAAAGCTCCACCCAGATAGGTCAGCCTCGACTCAAAATCACTTCTTTGCGAGATTTCTAAGTTCATTTAAGGACTCCTCGAATTCACGCTGGAATTTGAGCGTCGGGGGTGAAAAATACCGGCGGATGAAGGCTTCCGCCGCAGCCATCTCAGTTTTGGTCGGATCTAGAAGAAGCAAATCCTGATAATCCTTCGGATCATCCTTGCCCCTGCCCACATAAGCTGCGGATTTAAGTGCAATCAGATCGATGCGGGAAGCATATCTGATTTCAATGTTGGAAAAACCCTTCGCTGGAAGGAGCCGTTCCTGAAATCCGTCAGGAAGCAGCCATATCGATATCTAACGTCAATCGAATGGTTCCCGAGAAATTCGCTGTCAGGAGATCGCCTAGAGTCTCCTTGCTCGTTTGATTGTGTCCTGAAGAACGGCTTTACCGTTATGGGTTCCGTAATCCTTTAAGTCCCGGATCAGTTCTTTTCGAAGGCTTTGGATTTTGGCAAAACCCTGTGCCGGGGTTTCCTGAGTGCAGAAGTCACAGGCATTTTTGGAAATCTGCGCACCCGCCAAACTCAGCAGCATTCCCTCAGGAGTGGCTCCCGCATCCACAGACTGAGCAAGCTCACAAAACTCCTTCATGGATAATGGCTGCTTCAAATGATGGAAAAGCCAGTAGAGATCGTAGAGATCTTTTTCACTGCATCGACTCACAAGAGTGGCTGCCTTCATTCGAAGAATCGTTTTCAAGCTCGCGACAAGGCCACCCTCGATTGCGGAGAATTCGCCCACTCGGAATAAATTGGAATCAAGAACCACATCCACCGTGAACGAGTGCCCCTCCCACTCACAAAGCGCCCTGAAATAGTGGGGAGTATTCATGGTTTCTTGAACCACTGCCCCTTGGGTACTCAAGGATCGCACAGCTTGGAGAGCGGTGATCTTGCCAAGTTCGGTTTTACAAAAAAGATCCAGATCATCAGACCTACGGTGCCCGGCATAAAATCCGGAAAGAGCAGTGCCCCCCACCAAAGCGACATCGGGGAGCCTCTGGGCAAAAAGGTGCTTGATGGCTTTGTAGAGAGGTTTTGGCAAAACCCGCTTTGCAATTTCTAGATCAGGTGCATCTCTTGAAGAGTCAAACACAGTTGCCTCAAGTCCTTTCTCAGGGCCGGGGGTAAGAACCCGGAATAGCTATCGAACTTTTGGTACACCCATTTTCCAAACACTTTCTCTGCATTCAGAATTCCAAAAGCTTGAATGTAGCGGGCGACAGCTTTCCGCTCCTGTCGAACCAGCGCCGCAATGAAGTCAGGAAGCCCAGGATACAGATGATCCCAAAGGGTAAGCGCGATCACGCGCTTTTGTTCTTCGGGCGAGATGCCCGAGAGCAGACTTCGAGTGAGCTGTTCTGGCGCCAACTTCAGTGCTTGAGCGACTTTTTGAATGGTTTGCCACCTTGGATTCGGATTCCATTTGGAAATGGCCTGCCTCGAAAGCCCTGCCCGCCTTGCAAGCTCAGCAGGACTCACCCGCCTTAGGTTCATGATGATTTTCAGTGTACTTTCATCCACATCATCATGATCAAATGAATAAGGAATCTAGTCAAATATAATTGACAAAACAAATTATAAAAATAACAATAACAAGTATTTAATTTTTATATACCATTGATATTAGCTTTGCTTTCGCTGGGCATAAATCCACGTTAAATGTAATAAACTTACCACAAGATAATAATTTGTGGTAAGTTTATTACATGCGTTCCAAAGTCAAACAAGATCCCGTCTTATCCGCTCTCAAGAGCCGCAAAATCATGACCCACTCCGAGCTCACCCAACTAGGCGCTAGCAGCACCAAACTCCGCAGAATGACGGAGGCCGGACAAATCATCTCAGTAGGAAGCGGCATTTACGCCTCAACCGCCCTCGATCCGTTTGTGGCGGCGGTTCATGCGACCGCAAAATACTATTCCGATGCCATCATTTCAGGCCTAACCGCTCTTCAAATCCATGGATTCGGGAATGACTTCATCGAAAAAATCGATGTCGATGTTTCCCGCGAGACCAGCATTCGAAACAAGATGCTTCAAGTTCATCGGGTGCCCAATGCTCGCCTCGTTGGAGTTACAACCCTCAAGTTTCAAGGAGCTCGGATCAGGGTTTACGACCGGGAGCGCACCCTCTGCGAGGCATACAGACTGGATCCCGCCGGTGCGCTTTTCTTCAGAGCACTCAAGAGGTACATTGCTGCAAAAAAGATCGATCCATCAAAAATTCAGGCTTATGACAGAGCCGCAAAGACGAAGGTACTCTCTCACCTCAGACAGGAAATTGCGGATGCCTGACTCCCTCAAAAATTCGGTACTTGCGAAAGCTCGATCCTGGGCCACCAAGCGTGGTCTTTTTGGAGCCCAGGCATTTCTGAAGTATGTCATCCTTCGTTTTACGGAGAACCTCAACCAGGTTTCTGACGAGTTCGTCTTAAAGGGGGGCAATCTCCTGTGGATTTACATCGGCACCCCTCGGGCCACACTCGATCTCGACCTCACCACCCTTAGAATCGACAGCCATTCGCGAGCACGCCAACTGATCGAAAATGCCTGTGACCTGAGATCCGACATCTCGTTTTCGCTCAACTCTTTCAAGGAGGTGGAGCAAGAAGGCAAGCTTGGCGCAGAACTCGGAATTTCCTATCGAACTGATCAGGGGGCAAGCAATCGTTTCGAGGTGGATTTGGTTTATACTTTCAGCACCGATGCTCATGAGATCAGTTCTCCCATCAATCCTGAGATCAAGATCCGATCCGCGACGATTGAAAACATAATCCTCGACAAACTGGCTGCGTGCCATCGCTTCGGATCCGGTAACTCCAGAATGAAAGACTATGACGATCTCTGGCGACTCAGTCAAAGTTCAGTTTCCATCGATGCGGACCGACTTCAAAGCCTGCTCCGAATACGCAAGATCAGCTCTACTCTTGATCCCGCTTGGAGAAACCCGGGGATGGATCAAGCCTGGAAAAACCATCGGAAGAAATACCGGGATCTACCTGACAACTTGGGGACTGTTTTTTTGCAAGTCAATGCATGGCTGAATAGTCTCTAATCGCCCATACTTGCCGAGTCCGATTCCCTTAGGATGGACCTCTTCAATCCACTCGATGCGAGGCACTTAATTTTACTTGGGCTTTGGCCGACTCACGCGAGTATGGACTGACGATAGCGAGGCCGCAGGACACGGCTCGGAGGCCAAAGCCCAAGTCAAAATAAGTGCAGTTCATCGAGTTGGTAAACACAAGAAACATCCCAAGGGAATCGGACCCGGCAAACCAAAAACAAAAACCCCCGAGAAGTCACCTTCCCGGGGGCCCTGCGTGATTTGGCAACCCTTCACGACCTATTCTAGAAATGAGCTCATCGTCCAAACTTTTTTATTGGCAAGTGAAAGATTCAAATACGCTTTCGATAAGTTGGTTGCAGCCGTGGCCCATTTCACCTCCAAAGCCCACTCTCCAGGCAGAATGAAGTCCACCTCACCATTTTTATTGCTGAAATACCCGAAGCGGGAATGATTCCTGCTCAAGTATTCATGGGCCACCTGCTCGGCCAATTTTTCATCCGCATTGGCGGGCGCCTTTTTCCCTGAAATCTCAAGTCCTATCCAATACAGCAATGGGTCGGTGAAATAAAATTTCCGATCCTTCTTGAAACGATATGCGCCGGTATCCAAATCAACCGCATGGAGCTGCTTCAGCGCGAAGCAGGACTCCAGGATTGATATGTATTCATGAACAGTATTGTGAGAGCCGATCGTGGTTTTCTTCGACAAAGTTTGAAAGCTGATCGGGGTTTGCAAACAAATCGCGAGTTGAATGAGGATCTCTTTCAGAAATGCTTCTTGTTTCCCGAGTTTGACAACATCTCCCACCAACCACTTCAAATAGGTTTGCATGGCTTTTCTCGGGGTGGCACCCTTTTCCCCTGCCTCAGCAACTGCAGCCGGGAAACCGCCCGTTTTAAAGTAGAGCTTCAAATCCTCGATGCGACCATTGCTTTTCCAGCCCGCTTGTTTCCGCATCTCGCAGAACTCATCAAACAACATCGGCAACAGCGAAAACTCTCCGCCCGCATCAAAGCGCCCCGGCATCCGATCCGAGCCCCTTTTCAGGTCGTGCGCGTGAGACCCCGTCACCATCAGAATGTGGTGGTGTCCGGAATCAACCTCATGCTTGATGGCGCGATCCCAATCCTTTACAAAGCTGACTTCGTCCAATAAAACAATTCTCCGGTCTCTCACGGATGCAAGAATCTCTGCGAGCTCCCGATGTCCGGTCAGATTCTCGCAGCTCAGGTAAAAACACTTTTCCTTTTTTGCGTAGTGACTCAGAACAGACTTCAGCCAGGAGGACTTTCCGATCTGCCGTGGACCCCGGATGATATACAGCCCTTTTTCGGTAGGCATGAATGGAATCTTTCGCTCAAAGGGCATGGATCGGATGGATTTTAAGTGTCGATCCTCATGTTCCCAGCCTGGAATTTCCCAAAAATTACTCATAGTTAAATTATGTATTCATTTTTGGTCAGTGTCAAAAGTAATTTTAGTCAGCCACCATGATGCTTTTAGTCAATCACCACTTCTAGCAAAGCGAGGCTGCGTGATGCAGCTCTAAACAGGGAACCCGCTTCTTGATTCTCAGGTTTGCCGGGTCCGATTCCCTTGGGGTGGATCTACTCACCCCACTCGATACGAGGCGCTTATTTTGACTTGGGTTTTGGCCGACTCTCGCGAGTTCGGACTGACGATAGCGAGGCCGCAGGACGCGGCTCGGAGGCCAAAGCCCAAGTCAAAATAAGCGCAGTTCATCGAGTGGATAAACACAAGAAACACCCCAAGGAAATCGGACCCGACAAACCCAAAACAAAAACCCCCGAGAAGTCACCTTCCCGGGGGCCTATGTTTTTGGCTTACGCCTCTAATTCAAGACCGAATTAGAAGTTGTAAGTAAGACCGATACGGCTGATCATGTTGTCGCCGAATCCGAAGTTGTTTCCGGAGTTCGCGCCAGTGCCGAAACCGATGTTTTCAGTAGTGTTGAACGCTGCTGCAGTCGCACCAGTCGCAACCATTCCATCGATCACAAGGTCACCGAAGGTCATACCGATACCGGCAGAAACAGTTGAACTGTTTGCAAGGTCAGTTTGATTCAGAAGGTTCTGACCAAGAAGAGAGTGCGAGATGGATCCACGAACTGCTAGCCAGCTCAGAGCTTGGGTTTCAGCAGCAAGAACCACTGGAACGTTCCACGCGCTTACATTGAGGTTATTAACTGCTGCGATGTTAGCCTGATTGCTGTTTTCTGTCTTAGCAGAATTTGCCTCAACTCGAGCGAACATGTTGGTAGACTTTGTCATTTCCTTCTTCCATCCAGCTCCGATTCCGAAAACATTGGTCTTGCCTTCGTTAGCGGTGGTCCCTGCGGCTGTCCAAGTAGCCTTAGTGGTGATGTACTTACCGTAGAGGGTCATATTGTCCATCTTGTAAGTAGCACCGAGGTCAATATTGGTATTGCCTTTCACATCGATAGCGGTAGAAGAGCCAGTAAGAAGTGATGTTGCATTAGATGCCTTGCTGTCAATTCCAATGGTTCCGAAGAGTGCGAATGCATCCTTCTCAACACCGAAACGAGCTGCCCAGTAGCGAGAGTAATCCGCTCCACGACGGTTTCCACCGTGAAGAACGCTCACGCCCCAGGTTACAGAGCCTTCGCCTGCGAATGCAAACTCGATTGCATCAGAAGGAGCAACCGCTGCACCGATAGAACCAAGAGTCCCAATCGCGCGATCTGAGGTATTGTTCAGATAAAGCGCGTAGGTGAAATCACCAAAAGTGTTGGTGAAACCACCTTGAGGACGGCTGTTCGCCGCACTTACGCCATCGACCAAAGCATCGGTGTTGTTGTTACCAAGCTCGAGCATCATCTTCTTCTTGTAGCGAACGATAGATGCTGGGTTTAGGAACATGTTACGGGAATCATCAATGTAATATGATCCGTTTTTGCCTTCGCCGAGTGACTCGAGACGAGCACGGGATGCGAATGCAGGAGAAGATACAACTGACAATGCTAATACTAGTGTAAGGTAATTTTTCATGACCAAAACACTCCTTTTCGTTGTTGTGGTTGGAGGCACTCACCATTGAGAACCTCACGGGTTATTTGTCTGTACCTTCAGGGTGAAGAAAGTGCCGACCAATGTCAATTATCCTCACGCGTAAAAATGTAATTTTCATGACGCATTGATCCGAGCATCAAGGTCCGGAATGAGAAAACAAAACCCGAGGCCCGATTCAATAAAGAGTCCTTTTTCCCGATGAAAATAATGTTTTTTTTATTTTACTGGAGTTCAAATAAGGAAAAATAAAACGATCAAACTCGCAACGAAGTCAATATACACGACGCGTTTACTTTGAGCGTTAGTTTTGAAATTAGGTTCAAAAAGTTGAGGATGCGACAGTTTTTGACCGAGGTCGAATGATGCCCACATTTTGATTCAGACACCTACAAAGCAGCCCCTTTGAGTGGGTACGTTTTTCAAAGCGCTGCAGCTGATTCCTCTGGAATGATGAGGGTTTGGCCTCCGAGCCGCGTCCTGCGGCCTCGCTTTTGTCAATCCTGACTCGCGAGAGTCGGCCAAATCCTCATCATTCCAAGAGAATCAACTCCAGAGGTCGCCCATCGTACCCACTCAAAGGGGCCACTTTGTATCCGTTAGACTTTGCTCGAAAGCGCATCACTTATTGCGCCCTGAAGCTCATCCCTAAAGCGCGCTTCCGTAAAAAATGCGGCGCGTGCGCGGCATGCGTTCTCAAAAAAATGCCGCCTCCCACTTTCAAGATCCATCACCGCGTTGCTTAGGCTCTCGACCGTCTGCGAAGAAAACAAAATCCCGGTCTCAGGGGTTACCGTTTCGCATGCCCCACCCTGACCATAGGCAATGACAGGTGCACCCGAGGCCATCGCCTCAAGCGGGGTAATGCCGAAATCCTCAACACCTGGAAAAATAAAGGCCTTGCACTCGGAATAGAGCCGCTCGATTTCCTGATTGTCTGCATTTCGGATGAATTCAATGTTCCGTGCACGAAGAGAATCCCGAAGCTCGCGCAAACGATCTTCATCCTGCCCTGATCCCACAATCTTGAGCGGAAGCCCAAGACGCGCAAAGGCCTCGATCGCAAGATCCGTGCGCTTGTAGGGCGCAAAGGCCCCGACCATCAGGTAAAAGCCCCCAGCCTTGCGCTCGCGCTTGAAGCGATCAAGCCTTGCAAAGGGATAAATGGTGCGCGCCGTTCGCCCATAGCAGCGTGAAATCTGCTCTCCAATGAAATTGCTGTTCGAGAGCAGCACATCGACGCGGTCAGCGGCTGCGGTTCTAAGGTCCCAAGCCTGCAAAAAAGGCCTGACCAGCTTTGCAATCAAACGAAAGAACGGATGAATACGCCCCTTTCCAAAGTAGTCCTCAAACCGATCCCACATGTAGCGCATGGGCGCGTGCAGGTAGCTGACATGGACCGCGCTCGGGTGCTTTCGCACCCCTTTCGCCACGCAATGCGAGGACGAAAGAATCAGATCATAGGGGTACAAATCAAAAGACCGGATCGCAAAGGGCAGGATCGGGAGCAGCTGGCGGTACCGCTTGCGGGTGAACTTTAGAACATTCAAAAACGAGGCATGAACGCGGGTCCTTGCGAGCTTTTTTTGCAACGAGGGCGAGAGCTTGCGCGGTTCATAGATCAAAGTATAGACATCCGCATCGGGATAAAGGTCCAGAAGCGCTTCGAATACAATCTCTCCTCCACGCATTCCGTTCAACCAATCATGAACGAGCGCTACCTTGGGAGTGGAGCTCAGGCGGCTTCCTTCTTTGCCTTGCGACTTGCTCGTGTGAGCTTCTGATATTGGGTCTTCGCCCGCCGCTTCTGGGCCGTCGTCGCCTTGGCGGTGTATTCGTCGATCGTATGACATCCGTATATCTTCTTAACGAGCATTGAGTTCACTTGAAAGAACAATTCTTCGAAAATATGTTCCTGCCATTCCATGGGAACGGAAAGCCCCAGATTCCGGAGGTGCGTGATGTACTCCTTGACGATCCCCTCCACAAAGGTTCCCCGGTCTGCGTTGGGGTCTTGAAAATTGAAGAGGTGTTGTTCGAAAATGGTGTATAAAGGGTCGATCTTTTTTGTCATATTCTCAGAAGCCATGCTGAGTTAAAGTTCGGCACATCCGAGGTGAACCTTGAGCGAAAACAATCCGGAGTTTGCAAAATTCAAAGAATGGATCGCCCGCGCAAATCGCATCGTGGTTTCGACACACGTGCAACCTGACGGTGACGGACTCGGCGCAGAGACTGCGCTCTATCACTATCTGAAATGCTCAGGTAAAGAGGTGTGCGTTCACAACCCCGATCCCCTGCCCGGTCGGTATCGATTTTTGGATCCGGATGCAGCTTTTCTAAAAGCGCCCGAGCCCTCTGAAACCTGGAATGAGTTTGATCTCTGGGTCATCGTGGACACAAATGACCCGCGCAGGCTTGGAAAAACCTGGAGTGAACTTAGGGATCGCGCAAAAAAAATCGTATTCCTGGATCATCACCCAGACATCCTTAGTTCAAAGCAAATTGAACCCTATCCGGAGCACGCGATGCTGGTATCGGATGATGAGTCAAGCTCCATTGGCGAGCTTTTGTACGAATTATTCATTGATCTGAGTCTTACCGAAATCAACCGCGAGATGGCGATCGGACTTTACGTGTCGGTGATGACCGACACCAACAGCTTCCGCTACGCACGCACCACTCCGACCTGCCATCAGATTGCAGCCAACATGATCAAGCTCGGCGTAAGTCCGGATGAAATCTACCAACAGATTTATAGTACGAAGGACCTCTCCCACATCCAGCTTTTGGGCACGCTCCTTCAAAACACCAGGGTTTCTCAGAACGGAAAGCTCGCGTGGATGGAGATGCGCCTGGAGCTTCGGCAAAAATTCAATGCCACCGCAGATGACACGATGTCGTTTTTGAACATGCTGCTCGTCCTACGAAATGCAGAAGTGGTTTGCATGTTCCGCGAAGAGGACGACGGAGTCTCGACCCGCGTTTCGATCAAATCAAAAGGCAAGATTGTGGTGAACGAGGTGGCGATGGCGCTCGGTGGCGGCGGACACAAGTTCGAGGCAGGCGTTGCGCTAAAGAGCGGATTTGATCATGCGGTCCGCGAGATCACCTCCCGGCTTGATGAGCGAATCGCGCGGGGGTCATGAGGCTCCTGGTTCAGAACCGGAGTAGAACTCAAGGTAATCCAGAAGAACTCGAATGAATTTTTGATCTTTACTGAAAAGAAAAATTTCGTGCGGATTATGAAGACCTGTCTGCGTGAAATTCCCGGTGCCCCAGATCGCCAGTTCCCGATCGACCACCATGAACTTGGCGTGGGAGGTTGTGCCCGCCCCGCGAGTCCTCTTGAACCAAACAAAATTTCGGCTCGGACGCTTCAGCCATCGACGATACCCGGGTTCGGTTCCAACCAAGACCTTGACTTGGATTCCGCGATCCGCCGCATCCAACAAGGCATCAGTCACCCGGGAATCATTCAGAATGTGCGATGAAACTTCGATCGTTTTTTTTGCATTTTCAACAGCATTCAAAATTCCGGTTTCCACACGTTCGTCCCCGCCCTGTTCAAAAAATGCAGCTTTCATCGAAGGATTTGCATCATCCACCCCAAACGAGGTCTTGCTCGAGCAAGCGCCCTCGACCCATGAACCCACGAGTTTTGAGCGATCCGCTTGAACACCAAACCGAAGCCCGGTGGAGCAGGCGAGCTGCTCCACATCCGTGCATTGCTCTTCGAGAACTCGTCGCAAGATGCCGATGAAGGATCGGTAAGGAATCCCGCCTTTAATCTCAATAATCCGATCGGCAACCTTTTCTTCCCTGAATCGCCTCAGGTTCGCGCTATAAATCCAGGTGGAGGCTGTCTTGCCCTTTAAAGCTACTCCCTTGATGTGAAAGGTTTCTGAATTGGCGGATGTCTGAAATACGGGCACCCAGTGCAGACGGTGCGAGAGCCCCAAAAACCCATCGGGAAACTCGGGGGTGAGACTTTGCAAACCGAAAGAAAAGAAAGCCCAGACCTCGGACTCCGGATTTTTGACGAGCCAATCATTCACCGATTTCATGATTGCTGCCGAGAGAATCATTGAACTGATCACCACCTCTTTGGGTTTTCGCACGCGAAGCTCATTGAGGAGCCACTCCTCCATGTTTTGTTCCGGAATGGAAATGACCCTTCCCAGATCAACACTCTGAAAAGCAGGGACAGGGTCCGACAATTCTTTGGTTTCGTCATGAGGCGGGAACTCCGGGGTTTTGGCCTGGCATGCATTGAGTCCTTCCAGGACGCCGGGTTTGAGAATGGATTTGATAAACTGGAATGGCCTGAAAAACCCGTAAACGGGGTGAAGCTTGCAGCCCGGACTGGCCAAACAATAAAGAGGAAGCGGGTCGGACAGATCCAGTCGTGCAAGATTCTGGGAGCGGGGCTCGAGAGGAAAGAGGCTCGCTGAAAGGTGCATGGCTTCCGGCAGGGATTCAACAAATCTCATGCAGGCCAAATAGGAATCGAGGTAGGAAGTGTTCTCGAATTCAAGGTCGGCAACATCCCAAACCTTGCCTTGAGCGTCCAGATAAGAAACGCCGTTTCTACGGTTTTCAGGTCTGCAGGTATAGGCGGCATTCGACGAAAGATTGAAAGCCGTTTGCAAAATCAGCAGAATCAACGCAACCAAAGTGTTACTCCGGAATGATCACGGGGACCGGCCCAAATGGTGATTCCCCCATGTATTTCATGTTTCCAACTTTGCTTTTGACTCGAATAGAGATGCAACTCCCTGAAATTCCGCTGGGTAAGGTGAAGGTGCCGGCTCTCCTCGGGGGTGAGGGGCGTTGACTGGACGAGCGGTCGCCAGAATCCCCAAACATCAAGCCGGTAAAACTTGGCATCGACCGGAGGCTTGATCGGAGGTCGTGCGGGAAGGGTGCGGATCTTCTTCCAGTTTCGGATGTTCAAGGGGAATGACTCCAGGGTCCGAAGCCACTCTTGAGTATCGGCAAAATGGACAACCCTTGTTTTCCGGTCAAGATGAATGCATTCCAATTTTCTTTCCGTCACGAAATTCCGGAATGCCACACGATTTGGAAGAACCGGATCCCAATCGAACTTGACCAAAATCCCGCTCTCGCGGCTTTTTGATTGTTCCCGCCAAGTCAGGCCCTGGATCGAGAGTACGATACTCAAAATGCTTCCCAAATAAAATAAAACGACAACCGCGTTTGAGCCCGCAATCAAGAGCATCCCCAATGTGAGCAATTGAGCCGCAACCGACCAGCGGACTGGGTGGGAACCCCGAGATTCGATTCCGCTTGAACTGTAAATCCAGATTTGATTGAGAAGCCCCTGAAGCCCCAGCAGGACGAGGCTCGCCGTGAAAGGTAGCAATGACCTTGAGAATCCCGAAAGAAGCAAAATCGAAAGGATCATCGGGATCACAGAAATCAAGACCGCCCGCATCAGCAGACCTTGAAACATCGGTCGCAACCGCAATCGACCAAGGTGAGCGAAGTCAAGGGCCAGTGACCTTGGAATTCGACCATTCAGTCGATCCATGAAGGACACCGCAAAAAAAACGATCACCGCCGAGAGGAGGGGCGGACTTGGCCTGAACCTGAAGCTCCAAGCTCCAAGCATCAGAAAATGAAGTGCCACCAACGAGCCCAGCCAGAGCGTATGGGCGGAGAGTTTGCGGTTGGGACCGCTTTTTGGAAGAATCAGGCGGAGTCGT
>JAGWXK010000147.1 GCA_018969905.1 Bdellovibrionales bacterium | reverse complement strand
GGACCAATCCGGAAATACCGGCGTTCGACTGGATCGAGGATATTGCATCCCTGAAAAGAACTACTGCAACTTCGGCACCAAATAGGAGTTTTTCTTTTCCTCTGTTTTCGGCTAGCATTCGCGGAATGAAAAATCGAATCCAGGAAATGAGAGACATCCAGCACTTCGGTGAAGAGGGTGGCGTGGTACCAGTAATCGATGTGGCTTCCACTTCCACTTTTTTGAACCCAACGGACATGGAACGCACCTTCCATGGTGAACTTGAAGGATGTTACCTTTACAGCAGACACTCAAATCCTTCTGTTACCGCATTCGGAAAAAAATTCTCAGCCCTGGAAGGAACCGAGGCGGCACTTGGAGTTTCAAGCGGTATGGCGGCCATCGCATGCACCCTTGATCAAATTGTCTCCTCAGGAGAACATATTGTAGCCTCCCGCACCATTTATGGTGGGACCTACGCCCTTTTCAAAAACCTGCTCCCGAGGCGAGGAATCAGGGTGAGTTTTGTCGACATGGATGATCTTCATGCGGTCGAGAAGGCTATTCTTCCCGAGACAAAGGTTCTTTTTACGGAGTCGCTCAGCAATCCGCTTCTCAGGATGGCTGACCTAAAGGGGCTCTCTGAAATCAAGACCCGCCATGGAATCAAGCTCGTTGTGGACAACACATTTGTTCCACTCATCATCACCCCCGCTGATTTCGGAGCTGATGTCGTAATTCACTCTTGTACGAAATACATCTCCGGGGCAAGCGACATGATCTCAGGAGTGATCGCCGGATCGCGTGACTTCATCTTCAGCTTGATCAACATCAACTCGGGCTCGGTGATGCTTACGGGGCCTGTCATGGATGCGAAAATCGCCCACGAACTGTACCTGCGATTGGACCATCTTCCGATCCGGGTCGAAGCCCACTCTAGATCCGCACAGTTTCTTGCCGTTAGGATGGAAAATCACGGGGTTCCCGTTATTTATCCTGGGCTTGAATCGCATCCCCAACACCGTTTGATGAAGGACCATATGAATCAGGGTTTTGGCTTCGGGGGTATGTTGACCGTCGACTGCGGAACGTCGATACGCGCAATGGAGCTTGCAACCGAACTGCAGAACCTCAAGTTCGGTCTTTATGCGGTATCCCTGGGGTTTTCAAGAACCCTGATGAGCTGTCCGTCTGTCAGCACTTCAAGTGAGATTCCGAAAGAGGAGCAAAGGGAAATGAATTTGTCGCCGGGCCTCTTGAGACTCTCCGTTGGATTCACAGGAGACCTCGAAACCCAGTGGAAACGGTTTCAATCCGGGTATGACCGGTTGAGCGGCAGAAAACAATGAATTTCTTTTCAAATCGATGCCCCCACTGCGAGAAAGGAAGAATCTTTAAAAGCCTGATCCGAATGCACAAGTCATGTCCGGTTTGCCAGGTGCCGTTTGAACGCGAGTCCGGGTATTTCATCGGAGCCATGATCGCGGCATATTTTTTGGGGGTTTTCCTCGCGCTCCCGATCCTCCTTTTATCCGTCTTCGGTTTTGGCCTTTCCATGACTCAGGCGATCCTGCTCTCTTCCCTGCAACTCGTTCTTCTTCAACCATTTTTATTTAAATATTCCAGAATCCTCTGGATTCGAGTTGAGGCAGCCCTCACTCGATCCATCCACCGTTAGGGGAATCAGGCGCCCCATAAACAGATTAATTTGCTTTGGTATTGACGCCCCCGCCTCCATTTGGTTATCTTTCGCGACATGAAAAATGTCCCGATTTTGATTCTTTCCACCCTGTACTTGAATTCTCCTTATGCTGCGTTTGCAAAACCGATTCCGGAGGCACTTGTGGAGGAATTGAGGCAATCCTCGGAAGCAGAACTGGAGACCCTTTTTTCAGTCAGAAACCACAAGGGCGAATCCATTTTCAAGTCAGCGCGAGGGCTTGAAAAAGGCATTTGGGCTACCCGTGATCCGGAACTCGATCAAATCGAGGGCACCTCAACCGATCGAGTCTACCGTAAATTCCGCATACCAAAACGGGGAAGCCCTGTGATTGTGGCGGTCATTGACAGTGGAATTGACATCTCCCATCCCGAACTCCGCGAAAAACTCTGGACCAACGAGGCGGAATTGAATGGAAAACCCGGCATCGATGATGACGGTGACGGATACATAGACGATGTGTACGGCTGGAACTTCATCGGCAACAAGGACGGTCGAAACCTCAATGAAACCAACCTTGAATTGGCCCGGGTCTACTCCTCACTGAAACGAAAGGAAGCGGAAGGCGCTCTGAGTCCGGAGGAAACCGCGCTACTGAAAAAGACAGGTAAAGAACTGACAAGTGCGGTGGAATCCACAACGAAGAGTTTGATTCGCTATGAAGCCTTTCTCTCTGCGATCGAACTTTTGAAAAAACTGGGACTGAAAGCCGAGACCATGGAGGCTCTGGACGCCTTCTCAACGGACGATCCGGAGGCGAGAACCGCTTTGTCTCTTGCTCGCGTCGTGTATTCCAATGGCATCACCTCAGTTGAGATCAGGGAAGGTGTCAACTACTTCAACACCCGGCTCAAGTTTCACCTGAACCCGGGTTTCAATGCCTCAGAGATCATTGGCGATGACCCGGAAAACCTCGAAGAAAAGGGGTACGGGAACCCCGATGTCACGGGACCTGACTCGCTTCATGGAACCCATGTGGCCGGAATCATTGCGGCCGACCGGGACAACTCCTTTGGCATCGAGGGTCAGGCCCGGAATGTTAAGATCATGGCTCTTCGTGCTGTACCCGATGGCGACGAGCGGGACAAGGATGTGGCCAATGCAATCCGGTTTGCCGTGGATCATGGCGCGCAAATCATCAATATGAGCTTTGGCAAATCCTACTCACCGCAAAAAACAGTTGTAGACCAGGCCGTTCTCTACGCGGAAAGCAATGGAGTCTTGCTGGTTCATGCTGCAGGGAATGACAATAAGAATACCGAAATCGAGGAAAACTACCCGACCCGGAAACTGAATGTGTCCACTACCGGCCCTCATGAAGTTCAAAACTGGATCGAGGTTGGAGCTTCCGGACCTAAGCGTGATGCCACTCTACCTGCATCCTTTTCAAATTTCGGAAAAACCTCTGTCGATGTTTTTGCTCCCGGAGTGAGCATTGTATCGACGGCCCCTGGAAACAGTTATAAATCGCTGGATGGAACCTCAATGGCCGCACCGGAGGTGGCGGGAGTGGCTGCTCTTCTTTGGGGAAGAGTTCCATCTGCAGACTACCGTGATGTGAAAGCAGCGATTTTCTCAAACGTAAATCGTTATCCGGAACTTCTTTGTGAGGTTCCCGGATCCGACTCAGGAACAAATCCACGCCTGGCTCCATTCGAGAGTCTCTCAGTCACGGGCGGAACGGTGAATGCTTTCGAATCTTTGCGATGGCTTTTGGCCCACTAACCCTGATTTTGCTTTATTTCCTCCCCATTGAAGCGATTCCTCATGGCAGAGCGGAATCTTTGCCCAGTCATTGTTTTGATCTGAGCAAACCCAACCTGCGCACCCTGAAACCAGCCCCCGTGGCATTTCCTGAGATTGGCAAAGAAATTGAGGCTTTTGGGAAAGACGAGAAGACCGGTACTGATTGGGCCTCTGCTGCAGGACGCGTGAATCAATCGGTCTCTCTCATCCTGGAGAAACTCCTTGATCCGATGACCACACGCGACCGGGAAACCACCCGGGTCGAAATGGAACGTCAGACCGTCAAGGGTGCCATCGAAAAGCAACACATCAAGGTTCGGGTAAAACCCATCTTTTTCATCACCCTCGAGTGGGAGGAGGATTGGCTTTACACCATCAAGAAAGGAAAGCCTGGAAGAATGGAATCCGTCGTCATCTCGTATCAGAAAACCGGAGGCACTTCGCACATTCAGCACTTTTGCGGAAA
>JAGWXK010000043.1 GCA_018969905.1 Bdellovibrionales bacterium | reverse complement strand
CTATGTGATTTAAGTCGGGTAAGCCGAGAATTTCCTTGGCTTCTGGGGGCATAGGGGTTTCCTTTCGTTAAAATTAGTTCTGGTAGACCAATCTTAACGTAAAACCTTTATTCCCCCTGTTTTGTGGTAGAGCCAAGTACCCTCATTCGATAGTTTTCAAGGTTTCCAAATGGCGGAGAGGGAGGGATTCGAACCCTCGATACGGTTATGCCGTATACACGCTTTCGAGGCGTGCTGATTCAACCACTCTCACACCTCTCCAGGAACTTCGGACTTTTTGTTTTTAACATGGATCCATACCGATGGGGAGTGTGGTTTTTTTTCAGACCTCCGAATTTGGTTTTCGATTGCCAACTTAAAGTTTAAGGTTTCCTTATGAGCAAGAATGAAAAAAAAATCATCGAGTGTCTGAATAAGATTTTTCAATCTGAGATGGCCGGCATAGTCCGGTACCTTCATTATTCTTTCATGATCATGGGACACAACCGGATTCCCATCCAGAAGTGGTTTCGTGATCAGGCCTCCGAATCCATTGCCCATACCACTGCCGTCGGCGAGTGGATCACTTCATATGGCGGACATCCACCGGTGCTGGCTGCAAAGATGGAGGAGTCAAATAAGCACGGCGTGGACCAAATTTTGAATGAAAGCCTCACCTTCGAAGAAGAGTCCCTTCGTCTCTATCATGATCTGGCAAAGGTCGCAGTAGAGGCCGGTGATATTGCGCTCGAGGAGTTTGCACGGGGACAAATCATGGAAGAAACCCAGCACATTTTCGAAGTGAAGAAAATGCTTCGGAAGAACTAAAACACCACCCCAAGTGCGGCATCAAAGCTAGCAATGGGGATTCTTGTAAAATTAGAGGTTGGAACTCCGTTAAGGTGGGCCCAGCCATAGCGATAGCTGAACTTCGGGCCTACTTGGAATCTTGGGTTCAAAGCATAAAACATGCTGAATTCCACATTCACGGAGAACCCTGAATAGCTTTTTTCCTGGTTCACATCCCTGATTCCGGTATATCCGAAGGCAACCCGGGCTGCTTGTACCCATTTTTTTGCTTCTATGGGGATCAGTCGCCCCCGGTAACTGTATCCAAGCTCAATGAGCCATTGATTCCAAGGGTCTTTCGGGTTTCGTGAGCGTCCCACCTCCGTGCCGGGATCGGTGATCAAGCCACCCGGATCGGTTTCTGCGCTTGTTTGATTGGGGGGGACGGACATTGCATCCCAAGAGGACAAAAGAAATGTTCCCTGCAGGTCGATTGCCCTTCCGCCCAGACTGTATTCTAAACGATAAGATGCACCATAGTGTCTTATCATTCGCGGAGAAAATCTTATGTCGACATGATGGTAAAAACGATTCATTCCGGTGAGCCACTGATGGGAAATGTTCTCGGGGTACATTGGATTTTGTGGCAGTGCCATTGTTACCGACGGAAAAAACAAGAGCGCTGCAAGGATTGTTTTTATCATTCTGGCTCCAAGTCCTTTCCGATCAGGTTATAGAATGCGTTTTTTGCCTGAACATAAGAGAAAATTCCTTGCAGGTATTCCAATTCATTGCTCCTCGCTTTGTCGAGTGCATCTCGGAGCTCCAGACGATTTGTTTTTTGTCCGGAGGCCTCCATCATGGTTTTCTCAAGGAGTGAGGCGGAAGCCACGAGACTTTCTTTTTGAGTTTTCAGGCGATCCTCTAATTGTTGAAGCTGAAATACTGCAGCACGAATTGAGATTTCATTTGCGATAAGGGTTTGTTGCATTCTGACTTCATTTTGATCAAGAGTGATCTGAGTAAGGCGGAGGTTGTCCTTGTTAAACAAGCCGCCTGGGCCAAGGATTGGGATGTTCAGTGCGACGATGGCCCGAAGATCAAGCGGATCTGTTGCGGGATTGAGGCTTGTTCCTCCGCCCCCGTAACGATTGCCATAGGTAACGGCCTGACCGCTCAGTGTCACTTTCGGCAGTGGCATCAAGTCTTTTTCTGCTATTTCAAGAGCACCACGAGCAGATTCAAGACCAAGCTTGGCATCACGAATAGTTGGAGAGTTTTCCTTGAACCAACCGAACGCCTCTGTGAAAGAGAGCTTCATTGGTGTGTAACTCAAAGGGGTGGTGAGAATGAACCGTTCAGAGCTGTTTTGGTTGAGAGCGGCGTTCAGATCGAGAAGTTTTGTTTCCAGTTCTGATTGGAGAGTGTTTACCTGAAGAGCGGCAGAATTCGTATCGACCTCGACCGAGCTTAACTCGGTTGGAGTGGCCTGGCCAATGGCGACCCTCGAGCGAACCAGTCGCACGATGCTTTTTGCGATTTGAAGAGACTTTTCAGCAGCCTGAAGTTTTTCCTGATTGAGTCTCGCCTCAAAGTATTTTGCGATGATTCCGAACGTGATGTTCCGTTTGATTTCCGCAAGCTTTTGCGTATTCCGAGTGAATGTAAGTCGGGCGATGTCGTAACGGATCCGGTCCTTGAAGAAGTTGAAGACGGTGTATTCGCCAAGTGAGAGAGTTGCAGAGGCCCCATTCGATCCTGCGGGATAGCCGGTGCTTCTTCCTGCCGGCAAAGTTGTGCTTGCGGGAGTTCCTGGATAAGCGCCCAGTGTGAGAGCTGTATTGCTTTCAAGAGTCAGATTGATTTTCGGGAGGAAAAAGTTTCTCCATTCATTTCTGAAATTAATTGAGTTCGCCTCAAAATCATAGTTTGCGAGGACAAGATCGAGATTCTGTTTATATGCGATTTGAAGTGCCTGTTTCAGACTCAGGGATTGGCTTGCCGCTTTTGCCTGTGATTGGAGTGAAAAGCAGATGATCAAAACCAAAAGGCATCTCATTTATTTCCGGCTGATATGCTATCCATCATCTTGTTGAAAGACTGGGCCACTTCCTGGAACTCGTCCTGTTGCCTGAATTTCGCCCTGGCTTTTCGATTCCCTGCCTGGATTTCATTAAAGACCCGATTGAGATGATAAAGAGGGCCTGCGGTGCGATGGGAGAGAACAAGTCCAAGAAAGGTGATCAAGCCGAGAAAACATAACGATGTAACAGAGAGCCCTAAAATGAGGTTTTGGAGTTCCGTGTGCATCAATGCTTTCGTTTCATCGGTCATTGGACTAAGCTCCACAAGGGTAATGTAGTTTTCCCGGATGAAGGAAAAAGCGATGAGCGCATTGATTGCGACAAGAACAAAACCGCTTGCTGTCAGCCAAAAAACATACCTCAGCTGAAATCCAGGGTTGATCAGAAGCTTGTTGAATTTCCGTTTTTTATTTAGAGACATTTTTTACACCCTTTTTTTTCAATAAATTCGGACAGCGGGAGGATTTCGTTTTCGAGCGTCTCAATTTCGAGACGAGCGATAATCTTGTTGGATTGAATCTTCATGACAACTGAAGGATTGGCGTTTGGATTTCTTTTTAGAAAATCCTCATTTCTGGCTAGAATGATCTTCATTCGGTCCCTTTTTGATGTTTTTTGGGAGAGTTGAACCATTTGCTGGCTGCACCTTTCATGGCAAGAAAGCGAGAGCGCCCTCGGACCGGTGAAGAAGAAGTAAGACATCAGAATGAGGGGGAAAAAACCGAGTCGCCGGTACATGTAATTATCGTAGCTAGATAAAAAGAAGCGCTCAAGCGGCAAGAAAATGACAAGCGTTGAATAAAAATGAGGTGTTCCTTTTGCTGAGTCAATTTTCGGAGTTTATTTACGGTGATCATTTTCAGTGATGGGGGGCTATTTTTTTCTTTAATGAATGCGTCGTGTCGTGTAGGCTTTGTGCTCGGTTTTTTGTGAGACCGTTCTCATGTTCTGAAGTAAACGTTGGAGTTTCGTGTGAAAATTGGTTTTTTAGTTTTGTTGTCCGGTTTTTTTTGTTCGGTTCAGTCGCTTGCGGCTTGCAGCTACTTTCTTGCGGATGGAGGCGAGCTGCATCTTGCGGCTGGACATGGGAAGATCCTTGAGATCGAATTGGCAGATCGGGATCATAGCATTCAGGTGATTAAAGAAGTGTGTGATTCTGCCCTTCAAGCGATCAAATGCACCAGCTTCCAGCTTGCGGAAGACGAGTACATTTATGGTGAACATGATGGCTTCGGGGTGACTCCGACTGTGAACCTGGGACGAGATCGAGCCCGCTTGACGATCGGGTATCTCGACCCATGGATCGCACAATTCGCAGCTGAAAACTACGAAGATGATCAGAATGGCGTTTACTCCTCTGTTGCAGCCTGCGAGCACAATCGCTCACGAATTGCGATAGAGGTGGCTGAGCGTTCTCATGAGGTGTTTCTGGACCAAGAGCGGGAAAAAGCCCGAAGTAATCGGAATTATCCAACTAATTTTCACGGACTCAAGCATTAATCCAGTTTTTTGAGTGACTGATTCACGAGCACGCGGATCCAGCGCTTGTACTCCTCCTGGGTCATGTCCGGACCGTGTTCGAAGCGTGCCTTGATGAAATCAAGGACTGTTGGGTTTTTAGGAAGGGCTTCTTTGATTCTTTCCTCGGATGTTTTTTCGTTGGGTAGATCAAACAAAGACAGCTGTCGCGTGGAAGTGGATTTCCGACTCATGCTTTGGGCACCTCCTGTGCCCGTTTTCAACTCCGTGTGAATCCTTCACACACCCACCTAGAGTGCGAATCTGGTGCCAGACTTTGCGGGGGCGCAATCATGGTTTAACCACAGCGGAGCGGGTTTTAAATGGATCTGGAGGCAATTTGGGTCTTTCTTTTTTACAAAGAAAGACGCGAGGGTCGGATATTCCTTCTTGAACCTTCGCTCCTCGCTGGTATGCTCCTTACCTTATGACCGAGCCAAGACCCCCGTTCAACCCCGCTGATATTCCTTCGATCAAATCCCAGACCAAGTTTCCTAAAAGAGCGGTAGTTACCGCAGGAATGCCTTATGCCAATGGACCATTGCATCTGGGACACCTTGCTGGAACCCATGTTCCTGCCGACATTTATTCCAGGTTTTTGCGCATGATGATCGGTTCTGAAAATGTGCTGTATGTTTGTGGAACCGATGATCATGGGTCCACAAGTGAGCTCGCGGCATTTCAGGCAGGAAAGTCGGTTCAGGATTTTATCGGAGCGATTCATGAAAAGCAGCGGGAGACCATGCGGCGCTATTCGATCGGTCTTGATGTATACACCGGGACCTCCAGGCCCGAGTGTTTTTCACATCACTCGGAGCTTTGTCAGGACTTTATCCGGAAGCTCCACAAAAACGGAATGCTCGAAAAACGAGTGAGTCAACAATGGTTTGACCCGAAGCTTTCCCGTTTTTTGCAGGACCGCCTGGTGCGTGGTACGTGCCCGAATTCCAAGTGTGGCAATGACAAGGCTTACAGCGATGAGTGTGATCAGTGCGGAATGCAGTATCAACCGTATGAGCTCGTGAGCCCTAAGAGTGCCGTGAGCGACGGAGTCCCTGTTTTGAAAGATACGGTCCACTGGTGGCTTGACATTTGGAAGGTCTCGGAACTCCTCAGGGTATGGATTCAGGGCAAAGAAAAAACCTGGCGTCATGCACTTTACCACGAAGTGATCAACACGGTGATGCCCGCGCTCCAGTTTGATAACACCCACGAGGCGCGCTACAAGGAGTTAAAAGAGCAGCTCCCGAAGCACAAAAGCAAGTATGCGGCCGGAAAGAAAGTAGCTCTCACGTTTGAAAACAAAATTGATCTCGAGAATGGAAGAAAATTTCTTGAGGCCCAGGGAATTCCGACCCAATTGCTTGATGCGTGGGCGCACCGTCCGATCAGTCGGGATGTTTCCTGGGGAATTCCAATGCCCGTTGATCTTGACCCCGAAATGAAGGGCAAGACCCTTTATGTGTGGCCAGACTCGTTGATCGCTCCGATTTCGTTCTCGAAAGTGGCCCTCAAAGAAAAGGGGCGGGATCCTTCTGAATATAGGGATTTTTGGAACCGAAGTGATGCCCGGGTGTCTCAGTTTTTAGGTCAGGACAATGTGTACTTCTACGTTCTCATGCAAGGTGCTCTTTGGATCGGTTCGCAAGATGACCCAAGCCATCTTCCAAAGGAGGGTGACCTGCAAATGACCGAAATTTTGAGCTGCTTTCACTTGATGGTGGGAGGTGAGAAAATGTCAAAGAGTCGGGGTAACTTCTATACGGGTGATCAGCTGCTCGATGAAAAAGGATATGATGCGGATCAGATCCGGTATTTTCTCTCGCTTCTGACCTTGCCGGAAAAAAGCTCGAATTTTGATTTTGCAGCGCTCGATGAACGAAATCAGTTTCTAGCGGGGCCCATGAATGCCGCTTTTGAGAAACCGATCTCTGCCTGCCACTCAAAGTTCGACGGCAAGGTTCCGGAGGGCAAGCTCAACGAAAAGGTTCAGCTTGAGACTGCAAACCTGATTCGAAAGTATTTGCGGTCCATGGATCGTGGCGAGTATTCCACGCTCCTGAACCTGATTGAGAATTACGCGCGTCAGATCAACAGCCTCTTCACCCAGTTCAAGCCTCATGATGACCGTGCGCCCGAGGAGCAACGCCGGGATGCTCTTTACAGTTGTTTCTATGTGCTGAAAAACTTGATGATCATGTTATATCCGTTTGTACCTGCAACCATGATCAGACTTCGTGAGTCGTTGAGGCTTCCCGAGGAAGTGTTCTGCCTTGCAGAGCTCGGTACTGGAATTACTGCAGGTCATATCATCGGTGAAAAACAGCAATATTTTCCGGGCAGTGTTCGAATCGGGCAATAGGTTGGTTTTGGGAGGTGGCCAGATCTCTACTACCTATTCCACTTGCCACTCGGGGAGAGAACGTACGGTTCCATTCGCCCGGTAACAGTTCAGTTTGTGATTTGCAAAGTTTGATCTTCCTCCTGGTTCATCAAATCGAATCGAGGCGCTCGAGGGGCGTGTCGAGGTTCTGAAGAATTCATGAACTTCACCCGTAGCTCCGACATTCAGTCTCAGCTCGTTGTCGGAGGTGGTAACCAAATAACCGCCATCAGCATTCTCCTGAACCTGGCAAAAAGAGCTACCGAGGAGATGGATTTGGGGACTCCAGCCGCCACCCGTGAGCCCAACCGTGCATTTGGGAGAGCCACAGCTACAATTTTTGACCCGAATGAAAAGCTTTCTTGCGTCGTAAACTTCGTATCCAGTTTCGGCTACGAAGTCCTGAAAACAAATGAATTCAGCGTAGGAAGCTTTGGCCTGATTTGAGAAAGAAAGCACACTCAAAACGCACGTGACAACAGACAAAAACATGTTTTTCATGGGCGAATATTTAAAGTAAAGTCCGAGGAACCTCAAGTCAGGCTTTTGTGAGTCGGGATTTTAAATTTTTTTAGTTTATAAACATACCTTGCTGTTTAGTCATGTTGAAGTTTTTGGGTGGGTGAATAATCGGCCTGAGCTAAATTCTTACTGTTTAGTAAATCCCATTGATCATCCCAAAGAGTTGAGTTAAATCGATTCCCATGAGTCGATTCATCTTATTGGTTTCATTCTATACCCTGAGCTTCTCGAGTGCCCTGGCGGGCGAGGAGGGCTGCATTCGAACCCTGATCGTGGGCGACTCCCAGATGGCCTTTGGAGTGTCCCCCTTCCGCTTTGACCGAACCTTCGATGAGGGAGCCTTTGATCAAAAGAGTCAGGAGGGTTTTGGGACGATTCTCTTTAAGTTCTTTGCCAAAAACGGGTGCGCGGATTCGGTATTTCAATACAGCCAGGGAGGCTCAGGATCGCTGGATTGGCTCGGTGAGGCTGTGGTAGACGCGGTTCCACAGGTCAGGCACCTTGGAGGCTCGCGGATGATCCTCCAGCCGGGCTTTGCCACCATGGTAGTAAACTCGGCGGCTTTGAGCCCGGAGAGTCAGCGTTGGCTTACCATTCCGCCTCTCAAAAGCCTCGTGGATTCCTCGAATTGGATCAGGCCTGATCTGGTGATCGTGGCGCTGTCTGCGAATGACTGGTGGCTTACGGAGGCCGACTTTGTAAAGCGTTACCGAAAGATGCTCGAGATTGCTCGCGGGCCAAATCGCGACCGGGAATGTCTGCTTGCCGGAGTGGCCGGAGTCGTAGGGGCGCACTCACGCTACCTTAGGAATCAGGGAGAACCTGAGTCCGTCACCGACGAAAACGTGAAAAAACTCGTCCGTGCCGGAAAACAAGTCGCCCGGGAAGTGGGCTGCATTTTTTCTGATTTGTCGGGCGTAGAACCTTCTGCGGGGGATGGGCTTCATTTGTACGGAGGTTCCGCGCGAGCCGCAGCCCTTAAGGTGATTCAGGATTATGAGATGGGGCGGAAACGTTGAAATTTGGGGTCGGGTTTTCGCAGGAAGCCGAGCCTTGGCCTATGATTGCCCAACTCTTTATTTCATCGGCCAAAAAGGACCGGCAGCCCTTTTGAACTCCTCTGCCTGCTCAGGGTAAAAATGGAAGGATGCATCCGAATTCCGAAACGAGATGCGGATTGTTTTTCGGAACAGGAGTTTTGCTTCCTCTATCGCAATCTCGCTCCAGCCAAAAAACAAGGGTGGATTTCCGATTCGAAACCAGAAGGGCATTTCAAAGTACATCCCTTTTTCATCCAAAGCTACGGTCAGGAAATTGCGAAGCGTAAGATTCGGCACACTGCAGTGGGTCCATCTTTTCGTAGTGGGGATTGATCCTTTGAATGAATGGTTTTGAGCAAGACTCTTCCATCCGGTAAGGGTTCCTGCAAGCCAGGGCACAGAGATCCAAAAAAGCAATGCCAGGGGGATGAGCATGAAAAGTGCGGTTCCCCTGGCATTGAGAGAAGTCATTTCAAAGGTCCTTTAGTGGCGATACTCCACGCCAATGATGCTCGATTTCAGAATCATGGCAGAGTGCATCTCTTTGCCCGAGATTTGCTCCACCGAAACAAGCTGAGAGTGCGGAGATCCCGGATCCATCTTTTTTGAAAGGGTCCCCTCGATGCTTGAGCCATTGTTCAGGCGAAGCAGCACGGTTTTTCCCCGCAGTTCATTCAGAACATCCGAAATGGTGGAGGCCGATGATAGATCAACCGCGCCTTTCTTCTCCGGCTTTTGAGCAAAAGCAGCGAGGTTGAAAAGCAGGATGCCCATCATTGGAAGAAAAAAGAGCCTCACTTCAGCATTCCTTCTACTGCAGCCCGAGCTGCATTCTTGCCGCAAGCACAGTTTGCATATTTGCCGGTGATCTGGACTATTTTTCCATCAAGCTTGGCGGTCGATCCGTCACCGTTTTGAGCAGGCGAACATCTGCCGCTGAAGGCTTCGGAGCCACACTTGATTTTGATTTCAGTGATTTTTCCTTTCAGGGATCCGTTCTTGCACGCCATTCGGATCGGATATTCGGTCTCGCCAATGATCTCGAGAGCGGATTCTCGGTCCTGGTTGTTCTTCATGGACATGGAGTTCAGATCCACAGAAAAAATCACCGGGCAGTTGTATTTGGTTTTCAGCGCGCCATTGACCCGCTCAATTTGCTGGTTCATTCCATAATCATTGGAAGCAAACGAGCTGATGGCAGAGAACGAAAGAAAGGCAACAAGCAAAGAATTGCGAAAGGATTTCATGATTCCTCCCTTATGAGTGGTTAATTAATTCAGGCTATCTACCGGCAGGAGCCTTGTCAACGTCCCGTAGACTTTGGCTTGCGGGAGGAGGCTTGCTTCGAGGGGGCCCTGGCTTTGGGATGTTTTGAAGGAGAACCTCTGCGTTCTTGAGCAAAGTTCGAGGGAAGCACTTTTTTCCCGAGGATTTTTTCGACATCCTTCACGCAAAGGTGATCCGTGCGGGTGACAAGGCTGGTTGAGATGCCCGAGCTTTCCGCGCGGCCGGTGCGCCCAATTCGGTGAACGTAATCCTCCGCATCCCTTGGGAAATCATAGTTGATCACATGGGAAACCTCATCCACATGGATCCCGCGCCCCATGACGTCGGTGGCGATCATGACCCGGTATTTGCCGCTCTTGAAGTCCTCAAGCGCTTCCTCCCGGACTTCTTGGGCAAGATTGGAATGAAGCTGAGTTGCTTCATGGAAACCCCGGTTGCGGAGCTTGCGCCAAAGTTTCGCGGCGCTGTCTTTGGAGCGGGTGAAAACAAAGGTCGAGCCCGGAACTTCATAAAGCAGGTGCTCGAGTTCCGAGAATTTTTCCTCTTCGTCAAGAAATACGAATCTTTGTTCGATGGTCGATGCGGTTTTGGAGGTTTTCCCGACTTGAATCCGCTTTGGTTGATAGAGGATGGAATGAGCAAGCTTTTCGATCTTCGGGGAAAGTGTTGCCGAAAACAGAAGAGTCTGGCGGGTGTTCGGTGTCTGATCGAGAACCTGATTGAGCTGAACCGAAAACCCCATATCGAGCATCCGGTCTGCTTCATCGAGCACAAGAATCTCAAGATAATCAAGCCACACGGTTCCGCGTTCAATGTGATCACACATCCGGCCGGGGGTTGCAATGATCACTTGAGGATAGGTCTGCAATAGCGCCTCATCCGCTTTAAGCGGAGTTCCCCCGATGAGAGAGATGCATTCGATCCCAAAGGGTTTGCCGAATTGCTGAAATACCTTCTCGGTTTGAAGTGCGATTTCACGGGTGGGGCAAAGAACCACGCAATAGGTGCCCTTTCGGCCACGCAGTTTCTCAATAATCGGCAGCACGAATGCTGCGGTTTTTCCGGTACCTGTTTGAGCGGATACGATCAAATCAAAATTCTGAAGAGCCTCCGGAATGGCACGTGCCTGAACCGGAGTGGGGCGTGTAAGGCCCGCCGAGATCAAGAGTTCGATCAGATCCGACTGCAATGCTAGTGCGGTCCATTCAAACTGGGGACCGGGCTCCTGGAGAATTGTTTTTGATGCGGTATCATCCTCTGAAGTTCTCGCGGATTCAGCAGGAATGACCACGGCTCCAGGGGGAACGGGAGGACCTTTCGGTGTTGAGGAGGGACTCTCAACCGGATGAGTGCTCTTTTCTTTTGAACGGGACCCGTGCAGGGTTGCCCCTGAAGAGGTTGGGGCTTCTGTTTTGGGTTTGATGATAAAGGCCATGGGTGAGAAGAGTATCGCATGAAAAGCCGAAAACCGTAAGGATTTATCGGTCCCTGCGGTTCCGACGCTCCCGAATCCGCTCGATCCTCCGAATCCGCTCTTCTTTTGGGAGGCGTTGGAAGCGCTTGACTCTTTCACGAAGTTCCTTCTTTTGGTTTGGGCTGAGGCTCCGATAGCGATCAAAACGCCTCTTCAGTTCGGCTTTTCGCTCAGGGGGAAGCTCCTGGTATTTCCGATATCGCTCTTTCAGCTCAACGCGCTCCTCAGGGCTTAGGCCTTTCCATTCACGGTAGTTTTCACGTATTTGTTCTTTTTCGGTTTCTGAAAGGCGACTCCATTCAGTGGACGGATCTTGCGCAAGTGCTGTCATTTTGATCGATGCATCGAAAGAAAATAAAATGCATGTCATCAATAAAAAATTGTATCTGGATTCACTGGGTTTCATGTTTTACCTCGGATTCCTTAGTGTCGGACTTCGTGCGGGATTCCCTTTCTGGATCGGGATGCTCCAGGTCGGGTACTTTTTTTATCAGTTGAAGGGTTTTGAAAAACTCAAGATCCTTCTGAATCTCCTCATCTTCCCCCGCGGCAAAAGATGCCGCAGTAACAAAAAAAAAGATGAGCGAGAGATGGGGTTTTTGAATCATGACTCAAGCCCCTCCAGGACTTCCGCCCATTCTTCATCGGATGCTCCAATCAGCTCTTCCTCGTCGATTGAACCTATGGTTTCAAGACTCTGTAAAAATTCCACATTCTCGACAAACAAATGATTTTCAAAGACCGGTGGGTTCGGGTTCGAAGAGAAGTAAAGCACCAAGGCCGCGGCCATCGCCGCAGTTGGAATCAACAGTCGCATCGGAGCAAAAAGCTTCGACTTTCTGATTTGGGGGGATCCAATCTCCGAATCCAAAGCACGACTCATCCTTAGGTCAAAGTCGGGACCAGTTTCGCGTCCGAGTTTTTCCCTGAGTTGCTCGAATAAACTCATGTTTGCCCCTTTTTGAAACACTCCACAAGACTTGCTTTGCTCCTGTGGAGAATTGTTTTCACGGTCCCCTCGGGTTCGGATGTGATTCTCGAAATCGCCTCATATGACTCTTCGCTGAAGATTCTTAGATTCACGATCTGTTTAGCACGAGGGCTCAGTCTTGACAGGCATTCGCGCACTCTGGCTTCATCGACCTGTTGAGTTAGTCTTTCATCCGCAAGAGGACTCTCGTCCATCACAATCGCATGCTGATCAATTGTTTTGTCGGTGGATTCATCAAGAAGATGCGAATCATTTGAATAAAGTCTTTCTTTTTTCCGTCTCAAATGATCGTAGGTTGTATGCTTGGCAATTGTCCAAAGGTAGGTGCTGAATTTTGCAGTAGGTTGATAGGAGTCTCGGGCTCGATAGAGCTTTAAAAAGGTCTCTTGAGTCAGATCCTCTGAATGGTCCTGGTTCAGGGTCATCGAGTAAATGTAGCTCATGATTGGCCGCTTATACTTTCCGTAGAGAGCGTCAAAGGCTTTGCGGGCTTCTGGATGATTTTGCATAACAAGGAGCATCAAGTCCTCATCACTCTTCACAAGAGGTAAAACGGGAAGCTTCCCGAAAAGTTTCATGAATCTTCACTTTACCGCTTTCGCGGTTTTCAGGCAGCCCGAAAATGATTGAAACTTATTTGAGCATCGGACGTTTGATTGGAAAAAAGGGGCAACTGCCCTAAACTGATTCAATAGGAGAAGCTACAATGAAATCAATGATGAGTCGACTGTTCATGGTTTTTGCCTTGTTCACCATTGCGGTGCCAGCGATGGCGAGGGAGGGAAGATCAGGTAATGGGGGTGTTGGAAGAAATCACGGCGAAAGGAAGCGCGGAATGCCAGGTGCTGCAGCCCGGATCGAACGCCAAAAGGCCCACATCCAAAGGGCTCTTGATAAGGGAAAAATCACCCAGGAGCAGGCAGCGACTCTTCAGGGCAAGGTAGATGCAATCCAGGCCAAGAAGGACGCGGCGATGTCGGATGGAAATATCACAAAAGAGGAGCGTCGGGAGATCAAGGGCGACCTTAAATCAAGCAAACAGGAAATCCGCAATGCAATCAAGCCGGAAGACTCGTCCTCTTCATCGTCCGAATCCTCATCAGAGGGCAACAATTGATTTTGCCCATCTGAAATCCTGCAAAACGACTAAATCCCGCGAAGCATCTTTGCTCGCGGGATTTAGTCTTTTTTAAGCACGATGACGCTTACGGAACCGTCGCCATTTGGTGACAACTTGCGGGTCCGGACCATGGTGGATTTACCCTTTACGGCTCGAAGGGCCTCCTCGAGGTCGGAGAGGCTTTTGATCTCTCTTCCGCCAACATCCAGAATCAAATCCCCACGATTGAGTCCGGATTCAGCCGCGGCCTTTCCAAAAGCAAGATCTGTAACAACGACTCCTTTGATCTTTTTTGCGTTATCCAGGGGTAGTCCGAACTCGCGAGCTAAGGATTCGCTCATTTCCTCTGCCTCAAACCCCCATTCCTTTATCGGGCTGTCTGAGGGTTTTTTCTTTTTTTCAGGGGTGGACGGGGACACTTGTTCGCCCGCGGCCAATTGGCTGGGACGTTCCCCAAGTTTTACTTTCAGGGTTTTCTCTTTTCCCTTTCGAAAGAAACGGATTTCAGCGGAATCTCCAACCTTTACCGATGTGATTTTGGTGGTGAGATCAATGGGAGATGCGATTTTTTCGCCATTCACACTCGTGATCACATCGTAGGGTTTAAGTCCTGCGCGGTCCGCAGCCTCACCAGGTATGACTTCCGCAATCATGACCCCTTTTGTCCCCGAGGGGAGCTGAAGTTCGGATGCCATTTCCTCGCTGAGCTCACCAGCGCTAACGCCAAGGTATCCCCTTGAAACCGTTCCTTTGGTTTTCAATTGGGGAAGAATCTGCTTCACGGTGTTGATGGGAATGGCAAAACCGATTCCCTGGGCTCTTGCATCGATCGCATTGTTAATGCCGATCACTTCACCCCTCATATTCAGAAGAGGTCCGCCGCTGTTCCCCGGATTGATGGATGCATCGGTTTGAAGGTACTTTGCAAGCCGCATTTCCGGCGCCTTTCGTTCTTTTGCAGATAAAATTCCGTGTGTTACCGTGTGCCCGTATCCAAGAGGATTTCCGATCGCAAGCACGTATTCGCCGACCTCGATTCGATCTGAGTCGCCAAGCGGTATGGGTGTGAGTTTGGCCTTCGACCGAACGCTCAGGAGGGCGACATCAAGCTCTGGATCGCGTCCGATGATTTCCGCCGCTACGAATTCATCGTCCTCATTGAATTGGATTTTGACCTCTTCTGCTCCGCCGATTACATGATGATTGGTAAGGATGAGACCGCTCTCATCGATTACGAATCCTGTCCCCAGGGCAAAGGGCTGGGATTTTTGGGGGCGGGTTTGAGGCGGGGCCTCGGGACGTGGTCCTGGAATTCTTCCCCCGAAAAACTCCTCGAAGAAATTCCGAAACGGATCATTCGGATCCATGGGGCCTTGAAAACCGCCCGGAAGGCCGCGTCTGAATAGTTTTGGCCGTGCGAAGGTTGAGATATTGACCACCCCTCCGCCAACTTTTTTTACGAGTTCTGCAAAACCGCGCTCAGGAACCTGTGAATGGGCTGGGATTGAGCTTAGAGAAGTTGAGGTGGTGAGGATCAATGCACTGAGGAAAAGGATTTTGGTTTTCACAACGGGGCATTTTAGCAGGAGCATTTTGTGATTTCAATCCTTGAACCTATCAGGGTAAACTTAAGGAATGGCGCAACCTCCCGGACCGATTCTTTTTTTCGATGGACTTTGTGGATTGTGCGACCATCTTGTTCAGTTTTTATTGAATCACGATTCCAATGGTCGGATTTTTTTTATCGCCCTTCAGTCTGACCTTGCCCTGAAGATATTGACGGACCACGGGGTACCGCCAGATGAGATTGCCGAACTGAGCACAGTCTACCTTCTGAGCAATGGCGTTGTATATCGAAGGTCTCGTGCCGTGTTCCGTGTGCTTTCGTTTTTGCCCGCGCCTTGGTCGTTTGGGCAGAGTCTTTTGCTGGTTCCTGCTTTTTTGGCGGATCCCCTATATCGATTCGTTGCGAAAATTCGCTATCGGATTTTTGGTCGTTTGGATCAGTGCCGGATTCCCACAACTCACGAAAAAAAGAGGTTTCTTTCATGAATTGGAAGACTCTTCGGGATCGAAGGTTCTGGATCGGGATTTTTTGCGTCTTTCATTGTCTTGCGGTCTTTATTTGTGAGTTTCCAAGAATTTCGCCCGTTCGGGAGGTTCTCGCGGTGCCTTTTCGGGAATACATCCGATTTTTCAATTTGGGGCAGAATTGGTCAATGTTTGCGCCCGAGCCCTCAAGCATCAATGCCTTTCTTCGGGCAGAAGTAAGGTTCAAAGACGGATCGGTGGACTACCATGATTTTCCACGGATGTCGAAAATGAGCGTTTCGGAAAGATTTTTCAAAGAGCGATACCGAAAGTGGGCCGTGGACAATGTCCGGACCGATGATCATCGTGTTTATTGGCCGGCAGCCGCAAGATATGCAGCAAGGCGAGCGCAAGAAAAAACCGGAAAAGTCCCCATTGAGGTTTCCCTGTGGCGCCATTGGACGATCATCAAGGATCCGATGAAGGAGTTCGTGCCGACCGGATATAGGATTCCGGATGAAAAGCTTGAAAAATTCAAGTTTCATATCCAGGTCATCCGGGAGGAAGATCTGTGAATTGGTTTCGCACCTTTTTCTTTCGAAAGGAACCAGTGGAGGGGATTGCTCTTTTTCGGATTGTTTTTTCGATTCTTCTCATTTTGAATGCACTCCTTTTGCTTCCCGATCTCTCAAACTTTTTTGGGGAACGAGGGGTCGTCGAATATTGGGGACCGGGAAAGTTTCAAGCCTCGAATCTTTATTCTTTTTTCAAGCCTACGCTCGCAAACAGCACTTGGATTCTGACATTGCATCTTTTTTCGGGCGTCTTGCTTATGCTTGGATTATTTACACGAACCTCAGCCTGGGTCGGTTTTCTTACACTCAGCTCACTTCATCATTACAACGTATTGATCTTGAATTCCGGGGATACGGTCCTGAGACTTGTTTTGTTTTATTTGGGATTCAGTCAGGCCGGAAAAGCCTATTCGCTCGATCGGTTTCTCGCCCTCAGGCGAGGCAAAGCGTCGATTTTGCCCAGACTTGAAATGCCCTGGGCCCAGCGTCTGATCCAACTGCAGATCGCTTTCCTGTATTTTTCCACAAGCTTCTACAAGTTCGATGGAAAGGCATGGGCCTACGGGGAGGCCACTTATTACACGTCTAGGTTATGGGACTTCGAGCGTTTTCCGGTTCCTTATGTTTTTGATCACTTGTGGTCCATACGTGCGACCACCTGGAGCAGTTTGATCATTGAATTTTCACTCGGAACCTTGATTTGGGTTAAGGCATTTAGGATTCCCGTGATTGTGTCCGGTGTGCTTCTGCACCTTGGGATAGAGTACTCGATGAACATTCCGCTTTTTGAGTGGATTATGATCGCGCTTCTGATTGCCATGCTTGAGCCAAGACAAGGGCGCGCTCTGGCTCAGTGGCTCCTTGGTCTGGCATCGAGAAGGAAAAGGGCTTGAATGCTGATCGCGGAAGGCTTTAAAAATCGCCCGCTTCGCATGCTTTGGTTCGGTCAGGTGGGGTCAGCGGTCGGAGATGAGCTTTTTAAGATTGCATTCATCTGGCTTGCCGTTCAGGTTCTCGGAGCCGACACGGGGTATCTTGCCGCGCTTCAGTTGGCGGTGAGTCTTGCATTCGGCTTTTTTTTCGGTCATCTTGCAGACCGCTTAAGACCGGATTCCACTCTGATCGGAGTGGATCTCCTTCGGGCGGCGCTCGTGCTGATCCCGGTCTGCTTCTATGTTTCCGGTCACAGCTCCTATGTTGTTTTGGCGTCGGTAACGATTGCGATGGCGGCGCTCAGCACGTATTTCGAGCCTGCTCTTTTGAGTTCCCTACCAGTGCTCGCTCGAAGTCCGCGACTTCTTCGGGCTGGAAACGGACTGATGGCCACAACGTATCGCTTGGCGCGTGTTTTTGGTCCATTCTTGGTGAGCGTGCTTTCAGGACTGATTCCGATCCATCATTTCTTTACTCTTGATGCGATCAGTTTTGTTTTTTCCGCTCTTTTGATTCGATCCCTAAAAAAGGAATACGACGAAGGATGTGTCGGACATGTTCATGAACCAAAGAAAATGGATGTGATTCGTACGCTTCGTGAGGTCCGCAAACATCCGAACGTGTATCGGGCCCTAGTCATGAAAACCTTGGGATCAGGGCCCTGGGGTGTGGTGTACGGGGTGGGTCTTGCCTTGCTCGCTCGCGAATTGGAGCAAGAGGGTCTTCGCGCCTTTGGCTGGATCATGGCTTCTTATGGGGTGGGGAATGTCACTTCGGCCCTCATCTTTGGTAACTTTCACAGGCGAAACCCCGAGCCTTGGGTCTATATCGGATTTGGTTTCATCGGAGTTTCGTTTGTGTTGATCGCATTTTCACCAACACTGCCTTGGATTTGTCTGTTCTCCGCGCTTTGTGCTGTGGGAGGACCGATGAATGATACGCCATTTCTTGAGATGATGCAGGAGCGGTTCCCCCATCGAAGTGTGACTCCGGTGATTCGGTTGAGAATGGTTTTTGACTCCCTTTGCACGCTGATGTTTACCTTGGTCTCGCCTTTTTTATTCAAAACCTTGGGCGTCAGGGGAACCATCGGGGCTCTCGGAGTTTTCTCCTCCTTGCTTGCGCTGATGGCGATTCCGACCTGGCGTGCCCGATTGGGGCCCGACACATGAAACCCATCGGAATCATTTCCACTTGTTTTCAAGAAAAGTTCGGAGTCCCGAGGCAGTCCATGATGGTGAAGGAGGCCAAAGGGCTTGTCCGGTTTTTTCCTGTGTTCTCAAATCCCGAATGTTTTTTGCATCTGCAGGGATTCAGTCATCTCTGGCTCATTTACGTGTTTCACAAAAATCAAACGGAGAATCATCCAGGCCTATGGAAACCCACCATACAGCCGCCTAGAGTGGAGGCTCCTCCGAAGGTTGGGGTGTTTGCCTCGCGTTCTCCTCACAGACCGAACCCCATTGGAATGTCGGTGGTGAAGTTTGACGGGATTCGCCATTCGCCAGATGGGTGCGCGGAGATTCTGGTGAGTGGAGTGGATATTTTGGATGGCACTCCGCTTTTGGATGTGAAGCCCTATCTTCCATTTGCTGATTGCGTCCAAGATGCTGAAAGCGGATGGATCAAAAACGAGGTGGAACGCTACCCGATTGAATTTTCAGAGGATGCAAAAGATGCTGCCCTGAAATCAGGGATTTTTGACCTGATTGTGGAAGTTCTGGAGTGGGACCCAAGACCACGTTCGCAAAGGGAGCATGTTCCAATTCATGATCCGGCCTCCTCCGGAAGACGGTTTGCGTTTCGATTGATGGGGTATGACATTCAGTGGGAGATTGGCCCCAGAGCCTCCATCCGTGTCATCGGGATCCGATTGGTTTGAATGGGGATTTTTCATTAATCCCCTCAAATCGAGAAAATGCTGGCCCAATGATTTTTAAATTCATAAACTGGAGTTATGGTTTCAAAAGACGTCATTCTTACGATCGATCTTGGAACTTCCGGGCCCAAGGTTTCCTTCTTTGATCGGGATCTGAACCTGATTGCCTCGGCGTTTCGGGAAGTGACTCTTGTGTTCCAGGGCGAGAATGGAATCGAGCAGCGGCCCTCGGACTGGATCTGTTCAATTCAGTCTGCATTGGATGAGATATACGTTTCGAATCCTTCGATTTTCTCAAGAGTCCGTGCAGTGAATGTGACTGCGCAGTGGTCAGGGACTGTTGCTGTTTCGGATTCGGGCGAGGTCCTGTGCAACGCGATCCTCTGGATGGATGCGCGAGGTGCTCCGGATGCTGCGAGACTGACGGGAGGATTTCCGAAGATTGATGGATATGGTCTTTTTTCAATTCTGGAATGGATTCGAATCACGGGTGGCGGGCCTACGAAATCAGGAAAAGATTCGATCTCGCATATTCTTTACCTGAAGCGGTCTCACCCGGAAATTTATCACAGAACCAAAGTTTTCCTGGAGCCGAAGGATTATCTGAATTTTTTTCTTACAGGTCTTGCGCGTGCAAGCTTCGAGTCGATTACGGTTCATTGGCTCACTGACAATCGGAACATCGAAGACATTCACTATTCGGACCGCCTGATCCGCAAAAGCGGAATCAATCGTGAAAAACTCCCTGAACTTGCGGCTACAAATTCAATTCTAGGGACGGTGCTGCCAGAGATCGCACGAAAGTTCCGGATCCCCGAGAACACAGTGGTGATTGCAGGCACCCCGGATCTGCATTCGGCGGCTGTGGGGTCCGGAGCGGTCGGGGATTTTGACCCGCATTTGTACATTGGAACTTCCTCCTGGCTGATTACCCACGTTCCATATAAAAAAACGGATCTCTTCCACAACATGGCGAGCATCCCTTCTGCGGTGCCCGGAAGATATTTTCTTGTCAATGAGCAACAGACTGCGGGGGCCTCTCTCCAGTTTCTCAAAAACAGGATTCTTTTTCCAGAAGGCGCTCTATCCGGATCAAGTGCGCCTTCCGATATTTACGAGCGAATGGACCAATTGGCGGCAAGCGTTCCTCCTGGAGCTGATGGGCTCATGTTTTTTCCCTGGTTGAACGGTGAACGCTCACCATTTGATGCCCGCCATTTACGTGGTGGATTCGTGAACCTGTCTCTGCGGCATGAGCAAAAGCACCTGGTTCGTGCTGTCATGGAGGGGGTGGCGCTCAACCTTCGGTGGTTGAAGCACTATGCCGAAAAATTTTGTGGTCGCTCCTTCAAGCGAATCCGCTTCATCGGTGGTGGTGCGAAATCCGAGGTTTGGGCGGAGATCCTTGCTGACGTACTTCGGGCCGAGATTGAACAAATGGAGGATCCGCTCTCTGCAAACTCCAGAGGTGTGGCGGCTCTTGCATGGGTAGCGCTTGGGGAGAGAACTCTGGAGGACATCGGAAAATTGATTCATGTGAGACGGGTTTTTTCGCCGAGGGAGGAGAACTCGAGGATTCACGATCAGGCGTTTGAGAGCTTCGTTGACTATTTCGCAAGAAATGAGTCTTGGTTCAAAAGAGTCAATTCAGGGAGAAGCCTATGAAGGAACATCTTGAGCGGTATGGGTGGATTCTTAAGATTCTACCAGAATTTTTGGTCAGGTGGGCTGAGGAGCGTTTGAAGCTGCAACCGAAGTTCCAGACAATGATCGCCCAGGAAGATCTCAAAGTTGCGGCTCTTTTGGAAAGTAGCCTTAAGCCGTATCATTCGAGATTCAAGCGACATGAGGCCCTTCCCGAGGAGGGAATTCCAAGAGAGAACATCCTTTCTGAAGTGAAGACCATGTGCGAACTTGAGCGTCCCAGGTGGGAGAAAGGATTTGTATCTGGTGGGATTTACCATGGAGACCGAGAACATATTGATTTTTTGAATCAAGTCTATTCACTTCAGTCCCAAAGCAATCCTCTTCACAGCGACCTTTTCCCCAGTGCGACCAAATTCGAAGCTGAGATCGTTTCAATGGTGGCTGGATTTTCAGGAAAGGGGGAGTGTGCTCCTGATGTATGCGGAACGGTGACGTCGGGTGGAACCGAAAGCATTCTTCTTGCGATGAAGGTTTATCGGGATCGTGCGCGACGGATTCGCGGGATCAAGAAGCCGGAAATTGTTCTTGCAACCACTGCTCATGCTGCGTTTGACAAGGCATCGGATTATTTTGGAATAAAACTCATCAAGGTTCCCGTGAATCAGGATTTTGTTCTTGATCCAAAGGAGGTCCGGCGAAGGCTTGGTCGAAGAACCATCGCCATCATTGGCTCAGCGCCCGCGTTTCCTCATGGAACGATTGACCCGATTGAAGATCTCGCGCAAATTGCAGAGGAACATGGCGTAGGTTTTCATACGGATGCATGCCTTGGAGGATTTGTGTTGCCTTTTGCAGAGCGGGCTGGTTTACCGATTCCCAAAGTCGATTTCCGGGTGCGTGGCGTGACCTCGATGTCGATTGATACGCACAAATATGGTTTCGCGGCAAAGGGCAGCTCTGTTGTTTTGTATCGGAATTCTGAGCTCAGGCGGGAGCAGTACTTTACTGCAACGGAGTGGCCCGGTGGGTTGTATTTTTCGCCGACTTTGATGGGCTCAAGACCCGGAGCACTGAGTGCTGCGTGTTGGGCGAGTCTTCTGTCCACTGGGGCGGTTGGTTATCGTGATTCCGCGCGAAGATTGATCGAGGCGGGTGATTTTTTGAAACGTGAGATGGGGAAGATCTCCGGAATTCGGATTCTTGGAGACCCGCTTTGGATCATTGCCATTGATTCGCCTGAGTTCGATGTGTATGAGCTCATGGATCGAATGAGTGAGCGGGGCTGGAGTTTGAATGGTCTTCATCATCCACCCTGCATTCATATTGCCTTGACACTGAGGCATTTGGAATCTGGGGTTCTTGGGCGCTTTATCGATGACCTAAAGTGGAGCGTAACCGAGGTGCGGAAACATGTAAAAAAAGGAGGAGGAATGGCACCAGTCTACGGCATGGCTTCGAGTTTGCCGTTCCGTGGGCTTGTAGGGGATTTACTGAAGAAGACGCTGGATGCGATCTACAAGGTATAATCAATGAAAGTTGGAGCTGCTAAAGTAGATATTACCCCGGAGCTTTCGAAGCCTCTGCCTTTGCTCGGGTGGGGAGATCCGAGGCATCAGGCAAGGAGCATTAGTCTCCCGATCCATGTGCGCACAGTCGTCTTTCAGGATGATGCAGGAGCAAAGCTTGCCTTTGTTTGTGTTGAGATTTGTTTCATCAGTGAATCCCTAAGACTCGGAGTGATGAAGGGATTGAAGACCCCCCCGGTGGATTTGGCTCATGAGCGGCCCTTCGATGATCACGAGGTGGTGCTTACTGCCACCCATACCCATAATGCTCCTGGAGGCTATTGTCATTCGATACTCTACAATATTCCAAGCAAGGGGTATCATCCTGAAATCTTCAAGACCTATGTGAATGGGATCCTGAGCTCGATTTTCGATGCATTCAGGGCGATTCGTCCTGCGGTTCTTACGAGCGGGACACTTGAAATTCCACTTCATGAGGAAGTCGCGTTCAATCGCTCGATTCGTGCGTACAATCAGAATCGTGACGTGGAGAGCATTCCCGAAAATCGCCCGGAAAGAGCCGTGTCTCGAACCATGGACGGGATTTCTGCCTACGATGAATCTGGATCCCTGATTGCTCATGTCAATTGGTTCCCTGTTCATTGTACATCTGTTCATCGCGATGTTCATGCGATTCATCCCGACCACAAGGGAATCGCCTCAAAAGTCCTGGAGGATGAATTCAGTAAGGATGGAGCCATTGTGATTTTTGCCCAGGGAGCAGCAGGTGATGTTTCTCCGAATTTCAAAAAGTATTGGTTCAAGCGTGAGACGAGGGGAAGGTTCAGGGATGACTTGAAGAGCGCGGAATTCACTGCAGGGATTCAGGTAAAGTATGCAAAGAAGCTTCTCCAAAGCGCAGTGGTCTTGAATCCATCTTCAGGTTCAAAATCGGAAATTGATTCCATTCTTGCGTATCACGATTGCACATCAATCCCGATCCCGCCCGAATGGGTGGGGGGGCGGGAGGGAGTAAGAACCGGACCTGCCGCGCTTGGATGTCCGTTTATGGCTGGCACGGATGAGGGTCGGGGCGCACCCAGGATGATTGTTGCACTTGCCGGATGGATCTTGAAATTACTGTATTTTGCGAGGGGGAGGCGCCTCAAACAATCTGTTCACGGCAATAAGATTATCTGCGTTGAGCTTTCGGAAGGAAGAGTTTTTGGGGATTCGAGGCCTGCGGATTTGCCAATTCCCAGTTGGCTTGATCCCCTGATGGGGGTGATCCGGTTTTGGTCAAGAATCCGTGTGTTTCGGGGTGAGGCCATGAGTCCGACCCGCATGCCGGTTCAGCTCTTTCGGATTCGGGACATTTGTTTTGCCGCGGTTCCCGGTGAATTTAC
>JAGWXK010000042.1 GCA_018969905.1 Bdellovibrionales bacterium | reverse complement strand
ATCTCGCCGTTGGTGATCCAGAGCTTGTTCCCGGTCAGGGTATAATACTTCCCGTCTGCAGAAAGCACCGCCCGAGTCTGAATCGAAGCTGCATCAGAGCCGCTCGAAGGCTCGGTCAAACAAAACGCTGCGATCATTTCTCCGGTTGCAAGCTTTGGAAGATATTTCTTTTTCTGTTCATCCGTTCCAAAAAGCATCAAACACTTGTACCCGATGCTCTGATGCGCTCCGAGTGTCACCGCGAGTGATCCGTCGAGAGACGCAATTTGCTGCATGACCCGCGCATATCCGCTCTGGGGAAGCCCGAGCCCTCCGAATTCTTCCTTCACTCCGAGGCCCGTGAGCCCCATCTCAGCCATTTGATGAACCACTTCGATTGGCATTGCAGCCATTTCATCCCACTCGGCAGACTTCACGATGTCCTTACCAAACTTATCAATGGTATCGAGAATCATTCCCACCGTTTCAGCGGTTTCCGCCTTGGGCCTTGGATACGGGAAAATGAACTCTTCGCGAATTTGGCCGAAAAACAATGATTTCAAAAAGCTGTTCTCAGATGTGGACATATCGAATCCTTTCAAAATTCCTGTTTTCGACAGGCTGTCATGACAAACTGTCAGACGCGTTACACAAAACGAATGTAATACTACGGCTCCCAAAAGGATAATTGGGATTTTATTCCGGCACAACATGCACTTAAGAAAAAAAGATGGAGGCTCAAATCATGGCATCGTTTTTGCTTTATTTGATCATGCTGCGTTTCATCAATGCACGAGGGGAGGAAAAATGGGATTGTTCGGCAGCAAGCCTGAAGTCAGCGCATCCACTTTTCCTGGAAGTTCGGCCGCAAGCGCCAATTCCTTGGCGCATCTTTCGGAAAAGCTGTCAAACGCTGACACCATCAAGACGATTTCGTTCTGGATTTGCTTTTTGATTTGCTCAAGCCTCATCGCAGACCTGAACGCACTGCTGGTTGAAAAGTACCTTCCCAGTCCCCCTGTCTCCATCCTCGCCTCCCGCGCCTCGGGGGCCGGCTCCGGGATGTCCGGATTCATTAGCTATGAGATCATCAATGAACGAAACCTTTTCTCGAGCAAAACCGAGAAGAAAACCGGCGACTCCATTGATCTTGAGGCCGATCCCGTGCTCACCAACCTGAACTATCAACTGGTGGGTACCGTCATTTTCAGAAATCCTGCCCGCTCCCTTGCCGCAATCCAAGATAAGGGCGACGGCAAACTCTATCCGGTTCGAATCGGCGATATGATTGGTGAAAATGTCCAAATTGTTAGCGTAGAGGCTCGCAAGGTGATTTTTATCAACACCACTGCCCGCAGAAAGGAATTCCTCGAGATTCCAGAAGATCCGGCAATCAAGATCTCGACTGCCAACCTCAAACCCAAATCAGCACCTTCCGCAGGAATCAATCAACTTGATGAGAACCGTTTCGTGATTGGCCGCCAGGAAATAGACTCGCAGATGGCAAATTTCAATGCGCTCCTGACCCAGGCCCGCGCAGTACCCGAAATGCGCGGCGGACAAATGGTGGGCTTCCGTCTGACCCAAATTGTGCCCAACAGTTTTTACCAGAAGGCGGGCTTCAAGGACGGAGATGTGATCCGCTCGGTGAATGGGGAAAAGGTCACTGATGCCGCAAAAGCTTTTGAACTATTGCAGGGACTGAAATCCATGTCCTCGCTCGACATGACGATCGAGCGAGGTGGAAAGGAAGTAAATTTCAATTATGACATCCGATAACACCTGGTCTACACGAATGAGCTTTGTTTTTGGTTTATGCGCACTGCTTGGGATCCTGCTTCTGATCTTGTCAGAAGTCGGTCTTGCACAGACAAACGGCTTCCGCCCGGGAGGAGCTCCGATCGGAAATCCGCTCAATGATCCCGGCGGAGACGAGGAATTCGACGAGTTTGATGACTTCGATGCCCCTCCCCCTCCCCGAACGCGGGGGAAAGTCGGAGGCCGGGGCAGCACTCCGGACGACAGCTTCACGGGAGGCATCAGCGTGGGTGGCACTCCGGATGACAAATCAGGCCCCGCATTGAATCGTGGAAAAAAAGGTTACGAACTCTCAGGACCCGGCACCGAAAAAGGCATTAAATCCAAAAACGAAGTTCCCACGCTGTTCGTTGACAACGAAAGCGGCTCCGGTGACGCCGCCGACCGCGAAATGATCACGGACTTCAACTTTCCGGATGCCGACATCATGGACATCGCAAAAACACTTGGAAGGCTGACAGGAAAAAACTTCATCCTCGACAAGGATGTGAAGGGCCGGGTTTCTGTGATCTCAAATTCTCCGATCACGGTTGCGGATGCATGGCGCGCGTTCCTTACCTCGCTTGACATGAACGGACTTGCGATTGTTCCGACTGGAAAATATCTCCGGATCATGCGCCAAAACGATGCAAAAGGGAAAAACGTAAGGCTGTACTCCAACTCTAAGGCTCCCAATACGGATGCCCTCGTGACCAAGATTTTCAAAATCAAATTCATCAGCGCAAAGGAACTTGAGAACGTGATCCGGACCTACGCAAACATGGGTGCCCGAATTTACGGATTTGAACAAACCAACACCCTGATCATCACCGATACCGGATCCAACATCGACAAGATCGCAAAAATGATCCAATTCCTCGATGTCGAGGGTTTTGACGCGGGAATCGAGGTGATCTCGGTGAAATTTGCATCAGCCGTTGAGATCCAGAAGCTGATTGATTCCCTGCTTCCCGGAACCCAGGCTGCCTTCCCCGGCCGCCCTGGCTTCGGAGGCGGCGGAGGCGGAGGCGGACGGTCAAACTTCGCGGCACGTAGGACAAAAGAAGGTGGTCTCATTAACAACATCATTGCGGATGAGCGCACCAACACCCTCATTGTTCATGCCAACCCGAAAGGCGTGGAGCAGGTCCGCGCCCTGATCTCAAGACTTGACCGCAAGATGCCTCAGGCGCTCGGGGGCGGCAAGGTGCACGTGGTTTACCTTCAATTTGCGGAGGCCGAAGAAATGGCAAAAACCCTGAAGGATCTGAGTCAAAGCAGCAGAACGGGCGGCGGCGGCCCTGGCTTCAATCCTGGTGGCAGTAGCGGAGGTCTCGGAATCAACCCGAATGAAGGAGCATTGTTCGAGGGTCAGATCAGGATTTCACCTGACAAAACGACAAACTCGCTCGTCATCACCTCTTCTCCAAATGACTTTGGAACCATTCAAAGGGTGATCAACAAGCTCGACATACCACGCGATCAGATCTACATCGAGGTTGTCATCATGGAAATGAACATGACGCGAAACAATGATTTCGCCGCCAACGTTCTGCTCCCCGGCGGCACCTCGGTCGCCCCCACCCAGGATCTGATTGATTGGCTGACCAACCCGACCAAGACTCCAAGTGGTCTGGTTTTGCGCGGAAAATCCGGCGGAAAACCGATACAGGTTCCGCAGAACGGCACCAATATCACGGTTGAGGTACCGGATCTGGCGGGCTTACTGAAGGCCGTGCAGAGCTCCTCCAACGGAACGATTCTGGCCACGCCCCAGATCATGACGCTTGAGAACACAGATGCGATTTTTGACTCCACGGAAAAAATACCGATTCCTAACATTACCACCAACCTCGGGGTGGTGAACGCTGGGGTTCAGTTCCAGGATGTACCGCTCACCATCAAAATAAAGCCGCAGCTGAATAAGATCTCGAATTTCATCAAAATGGACATCAAGGCTACCGTGAGCGATGTGTCCGGAAGAGCGGTTCCAGAAGCTCTGCAGAAACAGGCATTCTCCACAACAAAGCGTTCTGCGGAAACCAGCCTGATGGTTGCCGATGGAGACACAATCGTTCTGGGAGGCCTGATTCGGGACAAGGCAAACGAAGTCATCAATAAAGTCCCACTGTTGGGGGATATCCCAATTTTGGGCTGGCTCTTCAAATCACGCTCTGCCGTGATCGAGAAAAACAACCTGATTTTATTCATCACCCCTAGGATCATGCGTCAACCAGAAAACGTTCGCATGGTGCTCGATCGCAAGCTCAAGGAACGCGATGAGTTCGTTGAAAAAGCCTTCGGTGGGGAGGATCATCACAGGGATTTCCGGAACAACATCATCCGGAACCTTCCCGACGTTAAGTCCATCAAGAACTACAATCCGAAGAAAATAGTCGCATTGGATGAGGATGAATCGAAAAATGATTCCAAAAGAGGATTAAGGGACGGTACACTTCCGGAGCCGATGAAAGAAGATTCGCATGATACACTTACTCTGCCACCTGCTGACGGGGGTGCTGCCACGGGACCGATTACAGCACCTCCCGTGGATGCCATACCGCCCGCTCCGGACTCGGGATCAGGAGGAAACCAATGAGGGATCGCCGTCCTCCCGAACGCCTCGGAGAAATCCTTCTGAAGTATACCTCGCTCAAGCCCGAACAGCTTGAGCGTGCCCTGCAGGAGCAAAGGGACCGAGGAGGTCTGCTCGGGGAGATTTTGCTCAAAAACAACTCCATTCTCCCCCACGAGATCATGAAGGCCCTTTGCGTGCAGCTCGGACTCACCTTCCAGGAGGATCTCAAAGCAAATGACATTGATCCCGCATTGGTTGCGAAACTCCCGATCAATTATGCAAAAACGAAAGAGGTGATCCCCCTTTTTCTCTCGGAGGATGCCTTAGGACAGATTCTTACCATTGCAGTTGCGGACCCTTTCAATCCGACAATCGCAGAAGACCTTCAGGCCCTCACTGGTCACAGGGTCAAGACGGTGGTCAGTACATCGATCCGGATTCAGGATGCGATCAACCGGGTGTATGAAAGATCCACCTCAAACATGGTGGGCAACATCGAGGGTGAGTTTGCCGAAGAGGACCTTGACCTTGAGGGCCCAATCGACATTCTGGAGGCCACTGAAGATGATGCTCCCGTCATCAAGTTTGTAAACTCCCTTCTTTTTCGCGCGGTGAAGGAAAAGTGCTCCGACATTCACATTGAGCCTTTCGAAAAAGAATTCGTTGTTCGATTCCGGATCGATGGGGTTCTTTACGACATCATCCGGCAACCCAAGCGCGCTCACGCTGCAATTTCGTCCCGTATCAAAGTGATGGGGCAGCTCGACATCGCGGAAAAACGACTTCCGCAGGACGGAAGAATCAAGATCAAGCTCGCCGGGAAAGATGTCGATATCCGTCTTTCCACGGTTCCCACAACTCATGGCGAACGGGTTGTGATGCGTATACTCGAGCAAAGCGGGACCCCTCTTGAGCTTCAAAAATGCGGGTTCTCCCCCCGTTCCGTAGAAGCCATCGATAAGCTGATTTTCCGGAAATACGGAATCATTCTGGTTACGGGCCCCACGGGCTCAGGGAAATCCACGACTCTTTCCTCTTGCCTCATGAAACTGAACTCACCGGAACGAAACATCATGACGGTCGAGGATCCGGTCGAGTATCAAATCCCCGGTATCAATCAGGTACAGGTCAATACAAAAATCAATCTGACTTTTCCCACTGCACTCAGATCGTTTCTCCGTCAAAACCCAGATGTGATCATGGTCGGTGAAATTCGAGACAAGGAAACCGCCGAGATTGCAATCAACGCATCTCTTACGGGTCACCTCGTACTTTCCACTCTCCACACCAACGATGCGGCTGGTTCCACCACCCGTCTTGTCGATATGGGAGTCGAGCCATTCCTCATTGCATCCTCACTTTTGGGCGTGGTTGCGCAACGACTCATCCGCAGGGTTTGCATGAAGTGCCGCGAGCCGCACATACCCTCCGAGTTTCAAATGACCGAAATGGGCATGAAGAAAGTTCCCGTTGGTGCAACTTTTTATCGGGCTGTGGGCTGCCCCAGTTGCTCCAACAGCGGATATTCCGGCCGGACCGTCATTCACGAACTCATGCTGGTGGATGACCACATCAAGAGCCTCATCGTTCGGAACGTGGATGCGGGACAAATCAAGAAAGCTGCGATTGAACGGGGGATGATCACCCTTCGCGAGGACGGGATCGCCAAGGTTCTTCAGGGAATCACCACTATTGATGAGCTTTTCCGTGCAACCCATGCCGAGGAAGTGTAGGAAGACAACATGGCACTCTTCGAATACAAGGCAATCGCTCTGGATGGAAAAGCAGCGAAAGGACATGTCGAAAGCGACTCCCTGAAATCAGCGCGCCAGAAGTTGAAAAAACAGGGCCTGATGGTTACCGACATCTACGAAAAAAATGCTGTTTCCGCAAAAGGAAAGTCCAAGGGAGGCCTCACTCTTTTTGGAGGTCGGGTGAGCCAGGAAGAGGTTGCCGTGATGACACGTCAGCTTGCCTCCCTCGTGAAGGCCAACATTCCTCTTGTTGATGCACTGAACGCTCTGGTCGACCAGATTGAATCAGTCGGATTGAAAGGCCAGCTCTCCCAGGTGCGGGAGGCGGTAAATGAAGGAAGCTCGCTTGCGAAAGCACTCCTTCAGCATCCTAAAACTTTTGATAACATCTACGTGAACATGGTGGAGGCCGGCGAAAGTTCAGGAACCCTGAGCCTGGTTTTATTGCGGCTTGCAGACCTCAAGGAATCCCAGACCCGACTCCGCAGGAAAATCGTAGGAGGAATGACCTACCCTGCCATCATGTTTTTGGTTGCAATAGCTGTTTTGATCGGAATCTTTGCCTTCGTGATCCCGAAACTGCAGCAAATTTTCGTTTCCATGAATAAAGCACTTCCATTGACAACTGAGATCCTGATCTGGATCTCAGTTCAGGTCACTTCGTGGTGGTGGGCGCTTCTTTTTGGTGCCGGATTGACCGTGTACCTGTTTAATCGCTATATTAATACCAAAAAAGGACGTGAACAGTGGGACCGATTCAAGCTTTCCGCACCGGTTTTTGGAAAGGTGACCCGCATGGCAGCCATCAACCGATTCGCAAGCACGATGTCGACCCTTCTTGGATCGGGGGTACCGATTCTGACGGCGATGAACATCGCAAGGAACCTTGTGGGAAATGTTCATATTGCCCGTGCGGTTGAAAACGCACGAAGCAACATCACCGAAGGGCAATCCATTGCCGAACCCTTGCGAAAAAGCGGTGAGTTTCCTCCGCTCGTGATCCATATGATCTCGATCGGGGAAAAAACCGGGGAGCTCCCGGGAATGCTAAAAAACGTAGCGGATTCCTATGAGGAACAGGTTGCCACCGCAGTGGACTCGATGACTTCCATGCTGGAGCCGGCCATGATTGTATTCATGGGAGGCACAGTTGGCTTCATTGTGGTATCGGTAATCACCCCATTGATGGAAATGAGCAATTTAAGTCGATAACAACGAAAGGAAAAACAAACATGAACTTCAAACAAAAAACAAGCCCCATCAGATCTGAGTCCGGATTCTCCTTGATCGAATTGATGATCGTGATCGGAATTCTTGGCCTTTTGATCGGAGTGGTTGGTCCCAAGTTGATTTCAAACTTTGACAAGGCAAAAGTGGAAACTACCAAAGTCAACATGAAAAACCTCTCCTCCACCCTCAAGCAATTTCGCTTGGATTGCGGAAGCTATCCAAACACCAATCAAGGGTTGGATGCACTGATCACCAAGCCTTCCTCTGCCCCTGAGTGCAAAAACTACGCACCTAAAGGATATCTCGACAAAAAGGCGGTACCCAAAGACGCCTGGGACATGGACTATCTTTACACCTCGGATGGAAATACCTTCGAGATCAAGTCGCTTGGTTCCGACAAAAAAGAAGGCGGGGCCGATTACGATTCGGATATCACCGTTTCAGATCAGGATTAAGGCATGAAACGAGGGAGAATCCAGAATCAACGGTCCGGATTCTCCCTCATTGAGCTGCTGATCGTAATTGGAATCCTTGGTCTTGTGGGCCTGATCGCGATCCCGAGCATATCAAATACCTTCCGTTTTTCAGTGCAGTCCACAGGCCGTGAAATCGCAACGCTGATCAAGGACACGGTCAATTCCGCGCAAATCACAGGAAGGGTTCACCGAATTGCCTATGACCTGAAAAATCAGCAGTACTGGGTCGAGTCCACAAGCGAGTCAACACTTCTAAAGAGTGATGAAACCCTCAAAAAAGAAAAAGAACGCAGCCGTGGCTACTTTTCCCTAAAAGAAGCCGAGGAAGACGAAAAAAAGAACAAGGGTGGATTCCGACAGGAAAACCTTCTGACCAAGAAAAAGCGCAGTCTTGCCATTGGGGTGAGCATTAAGGATGTCGTGACCGAACAAGGCGAGAATCCGATCACCGAGGGCATGGCCTATACCCACATATTCCCGCAAGGTCTGACCGAGAAAACGCTTGTTCACCTTAAGGATACCGCAAACAATGAAATCACCCTTACCGTATCGAATCTGCTCGGGCGGTGTTACGTCGAGGGCAGGTATATTGAAGCAAAGGATTTCTTCAAGAGATGAGGATCAAATCCCTTCCATCCGAAGTCGGATTCACTCTTTTGGAAGTCATGATTGCAATCGGAATCCTGGCAATCGGAATTGGTGCCATTCTGGTCGCGGAAAACAACAGTCTTGACACAACCATCCGGGCCAAACGCATGAATACTGTTGCAACTCTTGCACGCAACGTGATGGTGGAGGCGGAGCGAGAAATCCAAGGTAAGCCTTTCCTTGAGGTTCGCACCGAGTCCTTTGGTAAATTCGATGCGCCCTTCGCCGAGTACTCCTGGGAAAGAAAAATCAAGGAAATTGCCTTTCCGAAAATCCTTAACCAGGGCAACTCCGGCGAGTCATCCTCCGGAACGGCTCCGGGAGGGGTGGCCGCAGACCCCAATGCGGAGCGGGTGGTGAAGATCGCAACAACTTACCTCTCGAAAGCAACACGGGAGGTAACCGTTACAATCCTTTGGAAGGACAAAGGCGAAAATCAAAAGTTCAGCGTGAGCCAATACTGGGTGGATTTGAATCATGAATTCAATATGGCAGAAGAATAAGGGCTTCACCCTGATCGAGGTAATGATCGCCCTGTTCATCCTGGTGATGATCGGAACCACCACATCCAAGGCGGTCATTGATGCCGCGAAACTGAAAGAGGTCCTGAAGGATGAAACTGAATTCTCAAGCGAGTTCAGGACCTCAACACTGTTCATCGAAAGGGACTTGAGCCAGATTTTCAATCCCCGCTGGTTTCTCCCCCCAGACTTCATCCCCTTGGATCCATACAACCCTCCCCCCCCTGCTCCGCCAAGACCCCAGGGACAACCAGCACCGATCCCATTGCTTGGAATTGATGAGATCAACCGAAGGACGCAGGGTCGAGGCTTTCAACCTTCCGAGTTTTGGGGTCCGATCCTCGACCCCACCGGAATTCGAGCCTCCCGCTTCAAGGGCAAGGAAACCGAGTTGAGTTTTGTCACCGCCTCACACGTCAGGATCTATCAATCGAAGAAGGAATCGATTTACGCAAAGGTGAAATACGAACTGGTGAAACAGGAGCCGAATCCAAACCTCACCAAGGAGCAAAATCAAAAGTATTCGGGACTCTATTCCCTGATCAAAGTTGAAAACACCCGTGCCTTCGAACTGGACGAACCAAAAGATGCCCCCTATCTCAATACTTACGTGATCCTGAATAATGTGAAGAAACTCAAATTCTCCTACTACAAGTCGGGAGAAAAGGATGCCGTCCGGGAGTGGGATTCCGAAGGCAGCGACCAGAAAGGAAAATTCCCCGCATCAATCGAAATGGAAGTAACGCTGGTCGGGCCCGAGGACCGCGTTCTGGACTCAAAAGTACTATTCAATCTGGAGACACCGAATGATGTTCTTCCAAAAACGTATTGACCGCAAAGGTGTTGCGCTTTTTATTGTTCTTGCCTCTATGGCAACGCTCGCAATTTTTGTGAGCGAAATCACCTACACAGCACAGATCAATCAAAAACTCGCCTACGACCGTCTTGACCAGGTGAAGGCCCAAGCCCTCGCAAAAAGCGGCCTTCGCCTTTCTTTGCTCAGAATTCGGGCCTATTCCGAGCTAAAGAAAACCATCGGGAAGATCTCCGAAAATGCCGGCGCAAACGCAGCGATGGTCAACTCCATGGTTCCGAAGGAAATGCTTGAAAAAATATGGGCGGAGCCCATCACCATTCCATTCACGGGCGACATTTCTTCCCTCCCGGGAGAAATCAAGGATACCCTCACGAAATTCCGAAAAGACTCTTCAATGGAGGGCAAACTCTACATTTCCATTCAGGCTCAATCCAACAAGATCAACCTCAACAGCACCCTGTCCTCCTTCGCAGCAAATGCCGGTCCTTCCCCGTCGCCGAGCCGACCGGGTTCCCCTGGCCAACCAGCCTCTCCTACCGGCGATGCATCCGCCTCCGCATCCCCCACCCCCGTTTCCTACGACCCCGAACAATCCCGCCAGGCCTTGGGACAGCAGATCAAAGACACCTTCCAGAGACGATTTGAGGAGGATGAAAAATTCAGGGACGAATACCGGAACTTCAGGATCGAGGACCTGGTGGATGAAATGATCGGCTGGAGCGATCTTTCCTTTGAATCAAACCGCGAGCAATCCAGTACAGTTCCGTTCAAAAAAGCGCCCTTTTACCATGTTTCCGAATTGAATTACCTTCCATCGATGGATGACACCCTCTTCTCGCTCTTATCTGAACAATTCACGGCCGGGGTGGCCTCTTTCATCAACATCAACACTGTCCAGGAGGCAGTCCTGAAGGCCCTTTTGCCACAGATGACGAAAGAGGAAATCACCAAATTCTTTGAATTCAGGGATGGCGGTGGTGAAGAAAACAAAGGCGACAATAAATTCAGAAGTTCCGATGACTTCTACAAATACCTTAAAGAAAGAGTTCAGTTCTTTCTAGGCTCGGAAACAAGAATCACGGATCTAAAGAATCTGCTCACGCAAAGAGGAATCCGGATCATCACCGAGGAGTCAAACTTCTTGGTCCATATCGAGGCTACGGTACAACAAACCAAAAAAACACTCGAGGCAATGGTCAGCCTGATCGAAAGCCCCACCACACCCCCGACCACTCAACCCGGAATTCAATCCCCCGGTTCAAACCCTGCCAACCCAACACAGCCCGGAAACCAGGGGCAACCGGGAAGCGAAAGGAGCAATTTAAAAATTACTCAACTCAGGTTTTTATGAGTATAATTTCCCTATGCGAGTCCTCGGATTGGACATCTCAAAAGACGCCATCGCCTGTGTTGAACTCGAAACCCATTTCGGACGTTTTGAGATTCGGGAAACACTTGAATCAGTGCTGCCATCCGATGATGCCAACCCGACCGATCCCGTATTTGCCGCATCCAATCTCTTGAGCAGCATCTCGGGCAAGCCGGGACGTTTGATCACCGCAGCGCCGATCGAGATCGGCACCTTCCGCAACATTCATCTTGCCACCAAGGACAAAAAGGCGATTCGTGCCGCATTAAATTTCGAATTGGAAGACGATCTCCCTTTCGAGTCAGAGAATCTTCACTACGATTTTTCAATTCTGCCTTCTGCCGAGTCGGGCTCCATGATCCATGTGGGAGCCGTAAAGAAAGATAGCTTTGATCAACACCTCCAAAATCTTCTCTCAAACGGAATCAATCCCGATACGATCACCACCGATGCCTGGGCTTATCGATGTCTTTTCTCGAGACTCCAAAAGCCACTTCAAAAAGGCGAAGAGAGCATTACTTCCCTATTGATCGGCCTCGAGTACCACAAGACATTCTTCTACGTAAACTCTGGAAACCGTCCTGTCCTGTACAGGGAGATCCCATTTGGACTGATCACTCTTGAGCGCAAGCTTGAGGAGCAGATGAGCGCCAGCAAAGAGGAACTGAGGACCTGGATTCGTGACATCGGAGTGACCGGAATCAATGAGGAAGTTTCGGATGCCATTACCGAGGTGCTCGAACTTCTTATTCCGGAGATCAAACAGATTGAGCTGGCGGCTCGAAGTCAAATCAAAGCTCCCATTGATGAGATTCTCGTCACCGGAGAGGGGGCTCTGCTTCCAGGTTTTTTGAACTGGCTCCAGGAATCCATCCAAAAAGGATGCGCCCTCTTTCGGCCTTTAAGTATGCTGACCGGATCGCAAGTCTCCTACTCCGATCCATCGGAAGTGAGGTACGCAAAAGCATTGGCTCTTGCCATGACGGCGGTCCCCGCAGACAAGCTTTCTGCATTGAACCTTCGCAAGGGACCTTTTTCCAAAAATGGCGGAGCGGACAACTCCCCTCTTGAGCTCATCAAAAAACCACTTCCCTATTTGCTCATCACTTCCTTGGTCTTTTTTGCCACAAAGACTATTGAATACAATTACTACAAAGTGAAGAGGGATGATGCAAAGACATCGCTTGAGCGCGTTGTCAAAACCTACTTTGGAGGAATTGGAGACGGTGCTGTACGAAACCATATCGCAAGCCCCTCCAAGCTGAAGAAGGAAATTCAAGACGACCTACTCAAAGAACGGGAGATGGCCAAGCTTTTCGCTCCGAATCCCAATTCACCCCTTGCATTTTTGCGCTCCCTTTCTGAGAAGGTATCCCGTGACGTTGTTGTGGACATGATAAATTTCGATTCCGGCTCCGACAATACCGATCGTTTCATGGAGAATGCTCCCTTGAAAACAAGTCTCTCTTTCATTGTCACCAACGCTCAGACCATTTCCAGGCTGAGTGAGCTTCTTGAGAAGAATTTCGGCCTGAAGCGTGGAAATTCCGAGGAACTCACTCGCGAAGGCCGCAAGGTATTCCGCGTGGTCTATGCCGGGACGATTGGAGCAAAAAAATAAATGGATGCTGGAACATTCCTCGAAAAAATCAAGGAACAGGAGTTCTACCAGCAACTCCAGTCCGCCTACCAGCAACTCTCCTCCGAACAGCAGGGATACGTCAAATGGGGTGCCGCCGGTGCGGGGTTCCTTGTCTTGTTTTTTCTGATTTTTTCGATGATCCAAGCGGCAAATGGAACCAAAAACGAGTACTATGAACATCAGGAACTTGCGAGAATCGTCACCGACGCGAGCGATGAGCTGCGCCGCCTGAAAGGGCAAAGCTCGGGAATGGCACCCGCCGGCGAGCAAAACTGGAAATCAATTCTGATGGCCCGTGTGACATCGCAGGGAATTCCTGCGGAGTCTCTTGAAATCCTCAAAGAGTCCGCAGGCGCGACACAAAGTGTTCTTCAGGAGTCCGTACTCGAGATCAAACTCAAAAATGTGCCGCTTCGTCCTCTTGTGCAGATCTTGACTCAGATGGAGCAAGGAAGCCCCCCTATGAAGCTCAAGGGTCTCTTGATAGAAACAGCTTCGGAGGACGGGAAGCTCACGGCAAAGATCAGTGTGAGCGGTTACCTCGCCAAACAGGAAAAAGATGGGAGTCGTCGATGAGTGAGATTGCGGATACTGCGGTGCAATCCAACCCGAATTCCACGACCAGAAGCATCTCCAAAATGCTCGGACTAGGATTCCTGTTCTTGGGATTGATCCTTCTTTTCACCCTTTTCAAGCTTCCTGAGGCGAAAATTACAGCCCTCATCCAGGGTTATGTTCAAACTTCCCTTGATCCTTTCGGGATTTACATCTCTGATCGCGGGCGCTCTCTCTCTTTGATTACGGGAATCCGATATCGTCTGGACCACCCGACCCTCGAGCTCCGTGACCAAACCAGGATCGAGCTTGATGAACTCGAGGTTCGACCGAAACTTTTGTCACTGCTGACAGGAAGAGCCGGAGCCACAGCCGACTTACGACAGGGAAAATCCACAATTCATCTCGATCTTCTTGCAAAAAGTGACCGTATTGAAGCCGATCTCGCCTTGAATGATGTGGATCTTGCGCGCTTCGGCTTTTTCGCTTTTGCCGGAATCAAAGGATCAGGAGCCATTACCGGAAAGAGCCACGTGGATGGATCGCCTTCTGACCTCGCGACACTCAACGGGGGCATCGACCTTCGCCTGAAAAATGTCCAACTTGAAGAACAAATGATCATTGCTTTCAAGATCCCTTCAATCTCGATTTCGGAAGGGACCGTGAATGTCGAAATCAAGGGTGGGAAACTACTCATGAAGAATGTGCAGCTCGGGCGCCAAAATGACGACGTGACAGCCGCGCTCACAGGTGATCTCGCTTTAAACAGAAACTTAAACTCAAGCCCACTGAATCTGCGGGTTCTCTTTTCACTGTCGCCAAAAACCATGGCTTCATTGTCCTTCATGGAGAGCCTGATCTCCGGAGCCAAACAGTCGGATGGAAAGTATGCCTACAAATTGACGGGCACAATCTCGTCTCCCTTTGCCAATCCAGACCCCCAAAATTAGAGGGGTTTCCTGGCATTACTTTTTCGGTTAAGAAATTTTCACTTCATTCCGGGACTGGAGGTCCGTTACAATTTTTGAATGAAGAATCTCACCTCGATTACACTCTTGTTCGCAATCCCCTTCCTGCTCAGTGCCTGCAATCTGTTCGGAGGACTTTCAAGCCCCTCCAATGATGAACAACACCTTGTTGCGGCTCGCGCATGCCTTGATCGGAATGACTATCCTTGTGCCCTTGATCACTACAGGGCGCTCTCGGATTCACTTTCAGACATAAAAATCAACGAAACATCGCTTGCCCAGCTAGGCCAAGCACAGGTGTTTTCTTTCTCGGACCTGATCACATCTCTTGGAACTTCCCTTGGAAACGGGAAAACCTTTTCTTCCATGGCTGAACTGATCGCAAGGAGGAATGTCGCAACATCGGCAAGCCGCGTCCTCATTCAGCAGACCTACGCAAACAACGATCAGATCTCTTTGCAAAACCCGAAACTAAAGGCATTCTCAAAATTCATTTCTGCTCTTGCAATGTTCAATACCGTATTGGCTTCTGCTGCAGGCCCCGATGGGGTGCTTACGGCAAGTGACATCGCATCCGGAGGAATTGCATGTGCCACCGATGCAACCCCAACCCTGGTAGCTTGTGGTTCAACAGCAAATCTTCCCGATGGCGGGAATAATCCGATAATGAGCGCTTCGGCAAATTGGAGCGGAACTCCCGCTCTGGACATGCTTTTTAACGCACTGAATGCGGCCAACACGGAGATCGTAAATTTTTCAGGAAGTGGCAGCGGAATTCTCTCGGCCATAGCTGCGCTTGATGGACTTGCCAGCGAAGGACTAAAACGCCAACAACTCATTTTGACCCTCGGTCTCCAATAAGGAAAAAACACAATGAAACAACATGCAAAACCCCTTTCAATTTTGTTCTTTTTCGCGATCCTGACTCCCGCCCACGCGTATCACCCGATCCTTCGCGACTTTCACAGCGTCCGTACAGCCGGAATGGGTGACATCCGGTATACGGTCGGTCAGTTTGAAGAAAACTTCTTTGCGAATCCGGCACGATCTGCTGACAACCCTGAGAACCTCTTCCAATTGGCAAAAATATCATTGGAGAGCGGATCCGGAACACTTGGCACACTGGGAAATCTCTTTAAATCAGGAAATGGACTGAGCACATTTTCGAATGCGGTCGGAGTTCCGCTTTATGCACGACTCCAGATCATTCCGGTTGCCTTGCACCTAAAAAACTTCATCACTGACAAGTGGGCAATGGGAGTCGGCTTGTTTTTCTCGGCTCAGACGCTTCCGCTTCTCTCCAATTCAGGTCAGATCGATGTGAATACGGCGATTTCGGCGGGACCGGTGATCAACGTGAGTCGACGACTTCTCGAGGAGGACCGTCTGGTTGTGGGTGCGAACCTCCGTACCCAGATCCGTGCCAGCTCCCGTAACTTCAGTGTTCAGGACTTCTTCAGTGGCACAAGTACGGCAAATGCCGTTCAAGGTGGCAGCGGGATGGGAGTGGACCTTGATCTTGGAAGCACCTTCCGCCCTCATTGGAAAACAGGAGGCTTTGACTATCAGCTCGCCTTTACGATCAATAACGTACTTGGCGGAAAATACACCAATCTCGGTAAGCCAATCAAATCGTGGCCAAATGGTCCTTTCGCCACAAATCGATCTGTAAACTTCGGACTGAGTGCGGAACGAAAAGACTGGATCGGTCTTGATCGTGTGATTTTCGGAATTGAATCCACCGACATAGGAAACAATGAAAATGGAAGTTTTTATCGAACTCTTCACCTGGGTGCCCAAGGGACTTGGTCGGTATTCAACGTGAGAACCGGACTGAATCAGGGTTATTTCACTGCTGGATTCGGGGTTGACCTGATTGTATTCTCATTGAATCTTGCCACTTACGGAGAAGAACTCGGGTTGAACCCTGGAATCAAGCAGGACCGTCGCTATGCGCTCGACCTTGGCTTCAAGATCTAGAGAATTCCTCCAGGGATTTACCTCCCCTCTCCGGGTTCTCGGGCTCCTCCTAGAGAACCCGGGGCTCTTGGGCTTGTTCATACTACCCATGGCCATCACTCTGATCGTGGTCTCGAGTGTGATTTATGGCGTACTCATTGGTCTATGGGGTGCATTCCAGAATCTTTTTCAATCAATTCTTGGCTCTTACTCAGCAATCGGCACTGGAGTGCTTTCCGTGATTGCGGGGGCCCTTTTGATGTATTTCTCTGCTCTGAGCCTTGGACTTTTGATCCAACTTTTCGCCTCTCCATTCAACGATATTTTGTCCGAAAAAACCGAGCTTGCCTGCGGAGAGAATCCACCGCAGACCTCGTTGAGGCGCTTGATTGTGGTGTTTCTGCTCGATTTACGAAAAACAGGATTCACGCTGAGCTTAACCCTCATTCTCTTCCTTCTAGGGCTGATCCCTGGATTCGGGCTTTTGAGCATTCCAGGATTGGCCCTGGTCCAAGCCTTTACCTTTCTTAGTTATCCCCTGAGCAGACGCACGATCGGTCTCCGAGGTTCTCTTGGATGGATTGCCAACAATTTTTACCGATCTTTGGGCTTTGGTCTCATCACCCTAGCCCTCTTCAGCATCCCGGTCATCAACCTGTTTGCCCTTCCGGTATCAGTCATTGCGGGAACTTTGGTGTACCTAAAAAAATAAGACCGGAAGGTGGAGGGATCCCTCTTCCGGTCCATAACTTCCAGAAAGTTTTATGATTACTGGTTGCCCATTTCGTTCACAGTACCCTGAATGATTCGATCCACTCCCCCGACTGCGTTATCCACGGTACCTTGCAACTTGTTTTTCATCTTACTGGCAATCATCACCACGATCGCAAGAATCAGAATGTATTCCGTAGTGGACTGCCCGGAGCGGTCCTCTAAACGCCGACGAATCCTGGTAATCAAACTTTTTTCCATCATCGATCATCCCTCCAAATCGATTCTCATGTTCTTATCGGTTGCCCTGAAATAAGCTTGAGCTTTTAGCTCATGTATTTAGTATGAGCCCTCCTATGGGCCGCGTCAAGGGCCTTCATTAAATCAGCGGAAGCACGAACAATCCGGCGTCAAAAAAAGAGCAAGTGTCTGAATTGACACATTATTGACTAATTTAATCAAGTAAGCGAAAATCATATAAGGATGAGACAGAGTATCGCAACAGGCGCCAGCAGCATTGCTCACCTTTTCACGGGAGATCGTCGCTTGAAAAGAGTCGCAGTTAAGATCAAAGCTCCTAAACTTGGGGACCGGGAACACCCAGGTTACGCCCTTCTCAATGAGTTGAGCGAAAACATGTTCTCCTTTTTCTGCACGGAAAAGTTTTCGATCGATGAGGAGCTCGAGATCCAAGTGAAGTTCAGTGGGCATGACCTGACCTACCGGGTCACCATGTCTCACCTTCATGAGGAGATTTCCTCAGGCAGAATCATGAATGCCCTTCCTAGCGAGAACAACCCCTTTCCCGCGAGGAAGTTTTATCGTTGTTTTTCCAAGGTGCTTGAATTGAAAGGTATGGAGAAAACTCCCGCTGATTCAGAGGCTCAAACTCAGCCCACCCCGGAAACTCCCAAACCAGAAGAAACGAACGCGGCCTGATTCTCGTGGCTTAGGCGCTCATCATTGAGACAAAATCATCCCAATGATTTTTTAGACGGGCCTTCAACTTGAAGATCGCTTGAGAATGGAGTTGGCTGACTCTCGATTCTGTGACGTCCAAAACCCGTCCAATTTCCTTGAGGTTTAGATCCTCATAATAATACAAAGACAGGACCAGCCGTTGTTTCTCAGGAAGATCCTCGATTGCCTCAGCAACGAGCTTTTTCAAATGAGCCACACTCACCTCACTGAAGGGAGTGGGTACCTTGCTTCCGGCTTCCCCATTACCATGGAGTGTCCGCTTATCGGAATTAGAAAGATTGGTGAGATCGTCATAGGAGAGAAGGGATACGCTTCTCACCTCATTCAACATTTCATGATACTGTTCAGTGGACATTCCAAGCTCGATGCAAACCTCGTCATCAGTGGCCTGGCGTCCTTTCAGTTGTTCGATCTTTGAATACGCTCGTTCGAGGATTTTTGCCTTCTCGCGAATGGACCGCGGAACCCAGTCCTGGGATCGTAACTCATCCAGTATCGCTCCCCTGATCCTGAATTCGGCATACGTCTTGAATTTATTGTCGCGACTGGAATCATACTTATCAATCGCATCCATTAGCCCGATCACACCGGAGCTGATCAGATCGTCCAGTTCGATATTCGAGGGAAGTCTTGCCGCAATCTTCTGTGCAATGAACTTGATCAATCCGCCATATTCTCGGATCAGCTTGTCACGATTGGTATTGACAGGAGAAAAGTCACCCTTGACCAACTTGTTGGTATAGCTGAGATCCTGAACCAGCTCCTTTTCGATTTCCTTCTGAAGCGCGCTTGCCTCTTCAATCTTTGCGCCTGTGACCTGAATGGATTCAATCGCACTCGCAACCGCACCCTTCGCCAGAAACGGATCTTCGGGAGCTTTGGCACCTTTCCCTGATGCCGGCGCTTCCTTCAGGGATTTGGATCTAACTGGAGAATTTTTTTTATACTTTTGAATCGCTGACTTCGCTGTCGTTCCCATACTCACCCTTCCATGGCAAGATTCACTACTGAAAGTTTATCAAACACACTCACCAGAACTCAATCAAAGAATATTGAGGATCGAGGCGGTGATTCTTTCCGCTGATGCATTCTCCCAGTTCTCCGTCACCTTCCTGCCGTTCGCAAAGATTGATACAGGAATCCCGACATGCTGGGACATTGAGAACACAGGTCCAAGCGAGAATGCTTCGTCCAGGCGGGTGAACATCAGAGATTTTGGATTCAGTTCTCTGAAACTCCGGGCAGTCTCCCGAAGCTCCTGATCCCGAATTGTTGAATTTACAACAAGGCCCACCCGAATCGCTGCCTGACTCGAAAGAATCAGACCGAGTTTACGGATTGCCGTCTGATCCCTCACCGGAATTCCCGGGGTGTCAATGAAAAGACGCTCGCACTGACTCATATCCTGAATCGCCACTTGCAATTCCTCACTGCTGGAGACAGAACGATATGGAACATGAAGGGCTTTCGCGAGGACCACAAGGGGATCCGCACTCTCCTCAGATGACAAATTCACCCGAATGATTCCGATTTTCTCCTGTCTCGCACGAAGAGAATGAGTCCCCAGTTTTGCAATCAAGGCAGTCTTTCCAGCACCTGCCGGTCCGACCAAGGCGTGAATCCTTTGATTTTCTGCAGTAACCCGTCCCTCAAAAAAAGACACCACGGAAATCCGCTTGAGAAGATGATCTGCAACCTGATCGAGAACCGACTCGTGGTCGGCACGCTTTTCAACCCCTAAACCACGGGAAGTATCCCGCATGATCTGAACCGCATGTCTCCTCTCAATGCCGCTCTGAATGAGAAGATCAAACGCCGACTCCAGCGCATCAGTGGCCGAATAAGGAGAGTCCGAATCAAGATATTCAGCCCTTTTCCGCTCTTTCCTGAGCTCATCGACAAGTCTCTTCAGATTTGAAATTTCCTCTTGAAGGCCAGATATTGCAGTTTCTTTGGCACTGGCGAAATGATCAACTGCAGCGGCTACAGCTGTAGGGGTTGAATACTCGCGTAGCTCTTCTGGCTTGGAGTTTTCAATCACGGCCCCACCTTCATCCTCGATATCGGCGTAGCGTGTGGCAGTGATCTTTTTCGAAGGACTGGATGAGTTTCCGCTTAGTTGCACACGGTCTCTTTCCAACTTCTTTTCAAGGTAACTCTCGTAGACATCCGCCTGGCGTGATGCAGGCGCCTGAGACAATTTGCTCTTGTAACTCTCCGGAATCCTTTTATCAACTGTTTCCTTTTTCTGCGCGGCACGCTCCGAAACCGCGGCGGTCACCTCCACTGACCCCTTGGACATCAAGCCAAATCCTCGCCTGTTCTGTTTGGTCTGCAAAATAATGGCTTCCGGCCCAAGCTCACGCTTGATCGTATCGAGTGCTTCCTGAAGAGTCGGGGCTTCGAATTTCTTAACTTGCATATGCTAACCTCACTGTACCAAAAGAACGGATATTGACTGACGGACTTAGCTCGTTATGTGAAAGAACGGTGATATTTGGAATGAATCGATCCACCAACTGCTTCACATGGAACCGAATCAATGGAGAGCAGAGAACGACCGCCTGACTCGTCTCTTGAAGCAATTGGGATGCCTGCTCATTCAATTGCGAAACAAATTGCCGGACAAATTCAGGATCCAGGGAAAGCTGGGGACCCTGATCCGTCTGAATGATACCGGCTGCAATGGTTTCCTCCACATTTTTATCAAGGGTGAGGAGGGTGAGCTGCCCGTCAAATCCGACAAGTTTCTTGGTAATGGACCTGCTCAGCGCTGTTCTCACATGCTCGGTCAGGAAGTTTGCATCCTTTTGATGCGGTGCCATCTCCCCAAGTGCTTCAAGTACAGTCTTCAAATCCCGAATTGAAACACCTTCTCGAAGAAGGTTCTTGAGCACCTTAAGCACCGTTCCCGTCTGAAGTACGGAAGGAATGAGGTCCTCAACGACCTTGGGGGCATTCTGTTTCACGCCATCAAGGAGCGTTTGGAGCTCCTGACGTCCCAAAAGCTCCGAGATATTCGAGCGGATGATCTCGGTGAGATGGGTCGCGATGACAGTGCTGAGATCGACCACCGTATAGCCTGCGTAGTTTGCCTGATCTTTGTCTGAAGACGAGATCCAGATTGCGTCAAGTCCGAATGCCGGCTCCTTGGTTGGAATTCCACGAACCTTTTCGGATACATTGCCAGGATCCATGGCAAGGAGATGTCCCACCATCAAGGTGCCCTGCGCGATCGGAACTCCTTTTAAAAGCACCTGATAATCGCCCGGCTTGAGTTCAAGGTTGTCCCGGATTCTGAGAGGTGGAACGACTATGCCCATATCCATGGCAAACTGTTTCCTGATTCCTGTGATTCGCTCCAAAAGATCACCATCTTTTTCACCATCAACCAGATTTACCAGGCCATAACCCACTTCCAACTCAAGAGGGTCCACTCCAAGCAGGTTCTCGATCTTTTCAGGTTCTTTTTTAAGCTGATCCACTTCCTTGCGCCTCGATTCCTCGATCAGCCTATTCTTTTCTTTTTTCGCAATCGTATTTGCAAGGAATGCAAATGCCCCTCCAAGCATCATGAAAGGCAGAAACGGAAGTCCAGGCACAACACCCAAAGCAGCCATAACCCCCGCTCCCGCATAGAGTGCTTTGGGCTGTGAGAACACCTGCGATCCCAAATCGGTTCCGAGATCGTTCTGCCCACCTGAACGGGTCACTATGATGCCGGCTGCAGTTGAAACAATCAATGCCGGAATCTGAGTGACCAATCCGTCACCAATCGTTAGGAGAGTAAAAGTCTGAGCCGCATCGGCGAGACTCATGCCTCGCTGCAAGGTACCGATGATGATTCCCCCGATCATATTGATGAAAACAATCAGAATCCCGGCGATAGCATCGCCTCGGACGAACTTGCTTGCACCATCCATCGCGCCGTAAAACTCGGCCTCGCGGGCAATCTCCTGCCTGCGCCTGCGAGCCTCCTCTTCATTGATCGCCCCTGCGTTCAGGTCGGCATCGATCGACATTTGCTTTCCAGGCAAGGCATCCAATGTGAAACGGGCAGATACTTCAGCCACTCGGCCCGCACCTTTGGTGATCACCACAAAATTGATCACCACAAGAATCGCAAAAACCACGATCCCGACTGCGTAGTTCCCACCCACGACAAACTCACCAAAAGAATGAATGACCGAACCCGCAGCCGAAGTTCCAGCTTCAGCCCCACGAAGAAGAATTACCCGCGTGGTCGCAACATTCAATGAAAGCCGGAAAAGAGTAACCAAAAGAAGCATGGTCGGGAAAGAGCTGAACTCAAGAGCTCTCTTCACATTGACAGAAGTCGCGAGCATGATGATTGAAATCGCAATTCCGAGGGAGATTAGAAGGTCAAGAAGGAATGCCGGCATCGGGACAATCATGATGGCAAGAATCGCTATGATTCCAACTCCCATGATCACATCCGGGTTTTTTCCGATTCGGGATGACTGGCCGGCTGCCTGATTCATCTTCCTTGACTCCTCACAACAGAATAGAGATTTTGCTCAAAATCGATCTTTAGCATCCAGCATCAGATCTTCCTTTAATCGTATCCCGATTTCACTCCGACTGGGAAGAACTTTTATGGCGTCAACAAAGCGTCGCTCGGTCAAAGGTCATCCCCAATGCCTAGGTAAACTTTCGGTTTTTCAGCTTATAAACATATGCCAGGACTTCGGCAACGGCTTGGAAAAGGCTCTTCGGAATCACCTGTCCTACCTTGACAGATTTGAACATGGCCCGCGCCAGAGGAACATTTTCCACGAGGACAACCCCACTTTCAGCAGCGATCTTCTTTATTCTCTCAGCCATGAAGTCAGCTCCTTTTGCAACCACCTTCGGAGCGACCATTTTGTCCTTGTCATATTGAAGTGCAATCGCAATGTGTGTAGGGTTGGTAATCACCACATCCGCCTTTTTCACAGCTTGCATCATCCGCTTCCGGGCCATGTCCCGTTGAACCGACCGGATCCGGGCCTTGATCAATGGATCCCCTTCCTGCTCCTTGGCCTCCTGTTTGGCCTCTTGCTTGGTTACGCGGACCTGCTTTGCATACTCCCTCTTCTGCAGAACGTAATCTATTGCGGCGAATACCCCGAGAACACCGCAGAGAGATAAAAACAAGAGCTTCCCGGTTTCACCTAGCACCGTGAAAATCTCAGTGGGATTCTTGAAGATCAAGGCAGGAGACCTCTCGATGGCGGTCTTGAGAATTGAATATGCGACGAAACATAAAATCAAACCCTTGATGATGACACGTCCCGATTCAATCAGGTTCCGAACCGAAAACAGGCGGGCGATCCCCTTCAAGGGATTGATCTTCTCGAGGTCAGGCGTCAAGGGCTCGGATGTGAATAGAAACCCTATCTGACTGAGATGACCCCCGATTCCAAGAAAAAAACCCACCAGTGTGACGGGGAGTCCGATGGAGGCAATGATCCGAACCACCTGAAGAAGTCTCTTCCCCGCAATGTCCTGCAACTGTTCGCCGGGTTTCATGGACAGATCCTGCGAAAAGGTCTCCCTCATGAACTCGACGATCTCCTTAGCCATTCCGGGTGCATTAGCGAATAGCACCATTCCGCAGGCCATCGCAACCGCAAGCGCAACCACCTCACGACTTTGGGCAACTTGGCCTTTTCTTCGATACTCTTCCAGGCGATACGG
>JAGWXK010000146.1 GCA_018969905.1 Bdellovibrionales bacterium | reverse complement strand
GGTCGAGAACATCGTGGGCGGAGTGGGGTATGGGTTCAAGGTTGCCATGGGAATTCTGAATCATGGTCGATTGGGTCTTGCTGCAGGTTGTGTGGGAGTTGCGAAGAATGCGATCAAGGCCTCGATTGAACATGCCAACGAGCGCGAACAATTCAAAAAGAAGATCGGCGATTTCGGAATGATCAAGGAGAAGATCGCACGGATGGTCATGAACAACTACGCGGCCGAGAGTATGGTTTACATGACCACCCACTTTATTGATCGAGGTGACATGGATTACTCCATGGAGAGTGCCGCTGCAAAGGTGTTCTGCACTGAGATGCTCTGGGAGACTGTCGATGAGAACATCCAGGTGTGGGCCGGAAACGGATACATGAAGGAGTATCCGTTTGAGCGCTGGCTTCGGGATTCCCGAATCAACCGCATCTTCGAGGGAACGAACGAAATCCTACGCGCATTTGTGGCGCTCTCCGGGATGCAGGGACCGGGACAGGAGCTTGCGGGCCTTGCCAAAATCATTCAGCATCCGCTGAAAGGTCTTGGCATGGTGACGGATTATGCAACACGCAAGGTGAAGCACGGGGTTTTCGGGGAGTCGATGACCAAGCCCCATCCTCGGCTCAAAAAACTTGCGGGATTCCTCGAGGAATACACAGTGGAGCTTTCGCAGCAGGTGGAGACGCTGCTCAAGCGCCACGGCAAGGAGATTCACTTAAAGCAGTTTGCCCAAAAGCGGGTGGCTGACATTGTGATTGATTTGTATGCAATGTACTGCGTTCTTTCGCGGGTGACTGCTTCGATTGAAGCTCAGGGGGAAGAGAAGGCGCAAATGGAGATTGCGATTGCGGAAGCCTTCTTTTCAAAGTCCAATCGCAGAATTCGAGGCAATTTCAAGGCGATGAATCGAAACGAGGACGAACTGATGAAGTTCATCGCGGAGAAGAGCTACGAACTGGGCGGATATCCGTACGACGTGTTCAAGTCCTGATTGGAATCCCGATTCGGTTAAGGATCAGGAAGCAAAAATCTGCTGGATTTCCTGCTCGACAACGGACTCTTGGGTCCGCTTGGCGATGGAAATTTCTTTTACGATGAGGGCTTTTGCCTGATCGAGCATCTTGCGTTCTCCAAAGGACAGGTCCTTTGAGTGGCGAAGCAGGAAAAGGTCGCGGAGCACCTCTGAAATCTCGTAGATGGAGCCGGTCTTGATTTTTTCCATGTAATCGCGGTACCGGCGGTTCCAGGTGGTCTGGTCGATCTTCACGTCACGCATTTTGAGAATGGAATAGACCTGGGATACATCCTTGTCGGAGATGATGCTGCGTAGGCCAACGGCTTCGGCATTGTCGGTAGGGACCATGATGGTCATCTGGTTTTCGAGCACCTGAAGAACGTAAAAACGCTTCTTCTTGCCCCCCACATCCCGTTCGTCGATTCTCTTGATGACTGCAATTCCGTGGGCTGGGTAGACGGCGCTTTCTCCAACTTTGAACATGCTTTCAGTACCTCCGAGCAATGTCCGCGGAGTATAACATACTTTTTAGTTCTGGTACATCTGAAAGTGTCAGAGTGACCCACATCTGTTCAACTACTTTCGATGACATGGGTAGATAATGGCCATTTACAGAGTCTGAGGCTAGGGTATGGTTTTACCAAATGCTTGAAAAAAAGATCTACCTTACAAATACCCGCACCCACAAAAAAGAGGAGTTTCGGACGCTCACCCCCGGAGAGGTGAAAATGTATTCTTGCGGCCCGACCGTATATGGTGAAATCCATATCGGGAACCTTCGTGCAGGCCTTACGGCCGATCTTTTCTATCGATTGTTCAAACGCTTTGGATACAAGGTGACCTACATTCGGAACTATACGGACATTGATGACAAGATCATCAAACGCGCGAATGAGGAAGGCGTGGAAATGGGTGTCATCACCCGGAAATACATCGAAGCTGCCGAGAAAAACTACGCGCTTGCCAAGATGGAGGAGCCCACCCGAAAAACTCTAGTGACCGATCATTTGCCCGAGATCATTTCCATGATCGAATCGATCCTGAAAAATGACAAAGGCTATGTGACCGCGGAGGGGGACGTTTATTTCTCGATTGAGTCATTTCCGCAGTATGGAGCGCTTTCCGGGAAGACACTGGAGGACCTGAAGGCAGGAGCAAGAGTCGAGGTCAATGAAACCAAGCGAAATCCGGGTGATTTTGCGCTCTGGAAAAGGGCCAAACCAGGGGAGCCTTCGTGGGGTTCTCCTTGGGGAGCGGGACGGCCGGGCTGGCACATCGAGTGCTCCGCCATGGCGTGCAAGTGGCTTGGGCCCCGGATGGATCTTCATCACGGTGGCGAGGATTTGGTGTTTCCGCACCACGAAAATGAAATCGCCCAAAGTGAGGCCGCCACCGGGATTGCGCCCTATGTTGGCACCTGGGTTCACAATGCGTTCCTTACGTTTTCCTCCGAGAAAATGTCAAAGAGTCTTGGAAATATTGTGAATGCGATTGATTTTCTGTCCCAGTACGGTGGGGAGGTTGCGCGAATGGCATTCCTTTCGGTCCATTATCGTTCACCGTTTGATTTCAGTCCGGAAACAGTGGACTCTGCCATTACGAATCTCGAGCGGATGTATGAGGCGAAACTTGCAGCAGAAAAATTGCTCGATCAAAAGATCGCGCATGCGGACCCCGTGGCGGAATCCCTGTGGGGTGGGTTTTTCATCGATTGCGACCGCACAAAAAACTCGATTCTGGACCACTATGCGAATGACCTGAACACATCGGGTGCGCTCTCTGAGCTTTTCGCACTCATCCGGGAGTGGAACAGGATTTTTGCAACTGGCAATGCAAAGAACACTCCTGCTGCGATCCTTGCTGCAAGAGAATTCATCAAGGTTCTTGAGGATGAGATCGGATCTGTCATCGGGGTGGGCAGGATGCGTGCAGAATCCATGCTCTCGCATCTGGCATCCCTTCGTGCACTTCGATCGAAGAATGAGGGAAGAGAGGTGCTGAGTGACGAAGAAGTGGAGCGCCAGCTTGCCGAGAGGCGGACTGCCAGGGCGGGCCGGGATTTCAAACGTTCGGATGAGATTCGGGATTACCTCTTGTCCAAGGGAGTGGAGATCAAGGATTCCCCCCAGGGAACCACCTGGACTCGAAAGTGATTTTTGCCTTCGGCTTCTAAAGCGTTTTGCTCAACTACGTTGGTTGGATCTTCGTTGATTTATTACACGGCGCTTGTTACATAATTCACCGTTCGGGTGGAGGAACACAAGCATGACTCGATTCACTTCCCTCTTCGGTCTTTTCTCACTTCTTATTTCAGGCACTTGTGCGCTGGCACAGACGCCGGAAGGAGAATCTGGTGCGGTTTTGGAATCATCCCAGGATGCGTTTCAAGATCCGCACCCCTACCAGTCCCAAAGTTTTTTCCGTCTGGGTGAAAGTTCGCTCGATGCCGGTCTGATTCAAGTGGTGGTGCCAAAAGCAGTGCCCGAATACCGCTTCTGGCTTGCGGGAAATCCGGATCAGCAAGTTCAGAAAAATGCGGTGCTCATGTTTGACAAGAGAAATCCTCTGCCTGCTACCGAATTCGCTGGGACAAACTATATTTTTACCAAGGGAGGATACTTTGCCACGATCACCGCGGATGGATTCCTTCAGTACAAGGGCAAAGTCGCCTTCAGACCTGAAGTCTCAGGCGGGGTTTGGTTTGTCATCGAAGGATCCCGAGAGTTGTACGCTGTGGACTCTTTTGGGTTTTATGTGAATACCGGTATGAAAGTGGGAGCAATTCGGGTCGTAGGTGGAAACTATCTGATTGATGCCGACGGTACGCTCATCACGATCAAATCCGCGGGCGCCGGCATCGGGTCGGCTGTGGGAATTGCTACCCGCAAAGAAGGCTGGAATTTTTCGAATGTAATCAAGGCGGGTGGGAATTACTTTCTGAGGGGGGATGGAGCGCTCGTCACCATTGATTCAAAAACCGGGTTTTTCATCGAGCTTGCCCAGCCCGAGTCAAGGCCTGCAATCACGGGTGGAA
>JAGWXK010000041.1 GCA_018969905.1 Bdellovibrionales bacterium | reverse complement strand
GAATGACTCAGAACCCAGCGATCGGTGCCGCCCCGTCCACCGTCACCGTTTATGTGGGAATTGGACCCTGAAATGTGTCACCGATTAGCTGGGACGGAACAATTTTTTCGAAGCCCCATGGAGGTGATTGACCCAGATGTTCAGACTCAATGCGCGCAGTAGACAAGCTTTTCGTGAAGCCAATGGCCTTGTTCAGAGAGTCACCGTTTGCATTTTGAAGCGCCAAAACCAAATCGCACTTTATCACCCATGGAGCTTCCAACCAGTTCAGCGGATTGGCGCTCAGGCCACTAGTACGGCAGTTTTCCTCTTTTGCGGTGAGAACATTAGAAGGGTTTTCATTGTAGACATACCCTTTTGATTCCATCGCAGCGTATGCCGACTCGTCAACATTCGAGTGCCCAAGAGTCGAGGTTCTCCACACTGTGGAGTGGGTGTTGAATGAGTTGGTGAGGGAGTAAAATCAGAAAAGTGTGAGATTAGAATGGTGCCCAGGACTGGACTCCCCACTTCGGTCGTTCGCCTCCAGCTCACTCCCTGCGTGGGCCTCACCTCATTCGCTAAATCATGCATCCTGCATGATTTGCTGTGCCGCGATCAGTGATCGCACCACAGCCGCTCATTCGCTTCTCGTCCAGTCCTGCACACAGAAGGTCTTTCTTCCCAATTCCAAAAATGGCTAAATCGAACTTGAAGAGCAAAGGATGCGTGCATTTGGTTCAGGTACATCCCGTACCTGAACCAAATGCAATGCAGATCCAATGCTCGGCCATCAAGGCCATTTTTGGAATGCGGAAGAAAGAATGGTGCCCAGGACTGGACTCGAACCAGCATGCTTTTGGCGCTCGCCCCTGAAACGAGTGCGTCTACCAATTCCGCCACCTGGGCACGTAAAGCACAAAAAAAGGATAATCAGGGCAATCAAGAAGTGGTGGGTAGGGACGGAATCGAACCGCCGACACACGCCTTTTCAGGGCGTTGCTCTACCGACTGAGCTACCTACCCGAGCCGATTCTTGATTTGAGGGTTCAGGAGTATGCGAGAACCCCTCAAAACGCAATAAGGATTCAGTTGCGACTTGATTTTTTGCGACTCGGGCGAGCACTCAATTTTTTTCCGTGAATCGGGACTTCGGGCTGAATGGCATCGAGCTCGAGCGTCTCATTGACCGGAGAGTAAGACGAAACCGTATCGATCTCATCGCTATTTCTTGCGCTTGATTCAAAGGCGGAGGGAATATCCCCATCAAATCCTGGCATGTAAATGTCGTCAGAATAAATCTCATCCATGTCGGTTCTAGGTACTGCGTTGACCGAAGAGCTTGCGCTCATGGCCAGAAGAATAAAAACGAAGCAGATCAATTCAGAAATGAATTTCATGTTTCCTCACAATGTTCCGGCTTCGATCAGGACCTAACCCCTTAGGCCTACGAAGCCCCCCTTAAACGTGACGAAGTGCTACCAAGCTTTGCCGCAAAGGTCAATGAAAAACATTGATAAAGAGAGTAGGAAGCGGCTCAATTGCCGATGATTCACCATGATTTCATCTGGTTAATCTATTTTCAACGCTCAGGACTCTTGGTGATATTGATCGGCAGTGAAAAGGGTTTGGTCCCGAATATTCGTGCAAAATGGTCAAAAATGTGGAATTTTATCTGCGCCCCGCGCTTGACAGGGCGGGCACCGGATCCATTAGAGGATTCGGAAACAAGAACTCTTGCGACTTAAACCAGAAAACCCAAGGAGGTACAAAATGCAAGTTCGTCCATTGCATGATCGCGTTCTCGTGAAGCGATTTGTTGAAGAAGAAAAATCCAAAGGCGGGATCATCATCCCTGACACTGCGAAAGAAAAGCCGATTCAAGGTGAGATCATCGCAGTAGGAACCGGCCGTGTGAGCGAAGACGGTAAAGTTCGCGCGCTTGAGGTGAAAAAAGGCGACAAGGTTCTTTTCGGAAAATATTCCGGAACCGAAATCAAGATCGATGGCGATGAATTCCTCATGATGCGTGAAGAAGACATCCTCGGAATCATCCAGTAACAACAAGGAGAAATAGAAAATGTCAGCAAAAGAACTGAAGTTCTCTCAAGAAGCCCGCAATTCAATCCTGAATGGCGTGAACATCCTCGCGGATGCGGTAAAAGTAACCCTCGGTCCCAAAGGCCGTAACGTGGTCATCGAAAAATCCTTCGGTGCTCCGAACATCACCAAAGACGGTGTGACGGTTGCCAAGGAAATCGAGCTTTCCGACAAGTTCGAAAACATGGGCGCACAAATGGTTCGCGAAGTAGCGTCCAAGACCAATGACGATGCCGGTGACGGAACCACCACTGCGACCGTTCTCGCCCAGGCCATTTTCCGCGAAGGTGCGAAAATCGTTGCTGCAGGCCTCAATCCAATGGATGTGAAGCGCGGAATCGACAAAGCGGTTGAAGCCGTGATCACCGAGCTCAAGAAACTTGCAAAGCCGATCAAGGATCAAAAAGAGATCGCGCAAGTTGGAACCATCTCTGCCAACAATGATCCGACCATCGGAAACATCATCGCTCAGGCGATGGAAAAAGTGGGCAAAGAAGGCGTTATCACCGTGGAAGAGTCCAAGACCTCCGAAACGACTCTTGATGTTGTTGAAGGAATGCAGTTTGATCGCGGATACCTTTCACCTTACTTCGTCACCAATCCTGACAAGATGGAAGCGATCCTCGATAATCCTTACATCCTGATCTACGACAAGAAAATCAGCAGCATGAAGGATCTTCTCCCGACTCTCGAGAAGGTGGTTCAGCGCAGCAAGCCGCTCATGATCATCGCAGAAGAAGTGGAAGGCGAAGCTCTTGCAACTCTCGTGGTGAACAAGCTCCGTGGCACCATTCATGTTGCCGCTGTAAAAGCCCCTGGCTTTGGCGATCGCCGCAAAGAGATGCTTCAGGACATCGCGATCCTCACTGGAGGAACCGTGATTTCTGAAGATCTCGGCCACAAGCTCGAGCAAGTGCGTCTGGAAGACCTCGGTCAGTGCCGCAAAATCACGATCGACAAGGACAACACCACCATCGTGGATGGCGCAGGCAAGAAAGCCGATGTTGAAGCTCGCGTGAAGACCATTCGTGCCCAGATCGGTGAAACCACTTCTGATTACGACCGTGAGAAGCTCCAAGAGCGTCTTGCAAAACTCCATGGCGGAGTTGCCGTGATCAACGTGGGTGCTGCCACCGAAGTTGAAATGAAGGAAAAGAAAGCCCGCGTGGAAGATGCGCTCAATGCAACTCGCGCAGCTGTGGAAGAAGGGATCGTCCCTGGCGGCGGTACCGCACTTCTTCGTGCTTCCAAGGTCCTTGAGACCCTGAAGGGCACCAATGCAGAACAGCAGGCCGGTATCAACATCGTGAAGCGTTCCATCGAAGAGCCTCTTCGTCAGATCGCTTTCAACGCAGGCCTCGAAGGCTCTATTGTGGTTGATAAAGTCATCAACAACAACACGCCTTCTTTCGGATTCAACGCGCTCACCGAAACCTATGAAGACCTCATGGCAGCCGGTGTGATCGATCCTGCCAAAGTTAGCCGTTGTGCTCTTCAGAATGCAGCTTCTGTGGCAAGCCTCATGCTCACCACCGAAACCCTCATTGCTGAGAAGCCTAAAAAGGACATGCCAGCGATGCCAGGCGGACACGGTGGCATGGAAGGAATGATGTAATTATTTGATTGATTCAGCCCGCTTGTGGCCACTGGCTGCAGGCGGGCTTTTTTTTTGCTGGGATTTCCAGGCAGATCTCAGTGATTTTCCGTGGACGTAGAACTGAGAAGAGACTCCAGGATGGAGGGAGTCAAAAGGTAGTGCTCGGAACAAAAATCACAGTCGATTTCTACATTCTTCTTCTCCGCGATCATCGAGAGGATTTCCTCATCACCCACAAGCTTGATTGATCGTTTGACCCGATCCAAAGAGCAGCCGCATTTGAAAGTGAGACTCTTTTCTTCCACTACACTGAAAGACTGGTTTTCCAATAGATAAGAAAGAAGTCGGGTAGGGGTGCTTCTCAGGCTCGCCTGGGAGTCGAATTGATGAAGTTTCTTCAGGTGATCCTCTATGAATTGGATGTCAGACTCTGATGCCCCAGGCATCGCCTGGACCAAAAACCCCTCTGCAAGGACGATCTTGTCGTTTTCCATGAAGACTTCGATTCCCACAGCGGAATTGACTTGCTCGGATTGAAGCCAATAAAAGGTGAGATCCTTTGCCAGATGGCCGGTAAGCAGGGGCACGGTTCCAATGTAGGGTTTTGCCTCATCGAACTTTGTCCTGAGAACCGAAAGAAGTCCGATCCCCCAGGGGCCGATGGATCGGCCAAGCTTGATGTCAGCCGGTGCTCGTTCCAGCACATAACCGCGCAGTTCAGCATCTGCGTTTGCATCAATCATACTCTGGGTGCACCAGCCGGAGCCTTGAATGTTGAGATTGATTTTTTCTCCTGATTTGCAATACGACGAAAGGATCAAGCCCGCAATGATCGATTCGGCCAGGGCCTTTGATCCTCCAGGCGTCAGTCCGTGACGTTCGGACAGAAGATTTGAAACTTCAGTGGCAGTTACAGCTACGGCCCGAATGGTTCCGGAACCAGAGATGCACTTGACCCATTTGTCAGATTTAAGCCTTGTTTCGATTGCCATGGTTTTCGTGTCCGATCAAAAGGTTAGCCCCGCATGTACCATGAAGGAAAGAAAGGCTCCACCCAGAGAGCGCATCGATTCGTCGGATGCTTTTTTGGATGAGTCGAACATCGTGTTGTAGGTGGCCTGAGCTCCGAAGAACACACTGTTACTGATCATGAGATCGATTCCGGTTCCAAGTTGCATTCCAAAAAGAAGACCGCTTACTGTTGCATTATTTTCAGAAAAAGAGGGGTGATAGAATCCGAGTCCGATCTTGGTAAATGGAACGAGTGAGTCGAAATATGCGAGATTTGCACGAAGTCCCGCAGAGAGATTCCAAACCGAAAGAGCGCCGCTGGAATGAGAGTGATATCCAAAGTTTGATTGAAAGGCGAACAAATCACTCACACCGTAGGTATAGTGAACCTCTGGTCCGATTGCATTCTCAAAACGAGTAAGTGAGCCGAGTAGAAAAACCTGTCCCACGGCTACAGAAAGGTTGTGAGTTCCAGGAGCGAAAGGACTTCGTTCTGAATAGGTTTCGGATTGGTTCTTTGGAGCGGTTGAATCTCGGGAGGATCGAGAGAAAGTGGAGTCTCCGGAAGTACCCCTCGGATAAGAATAAGAAAATGTAACGCCCGAACACACTCCAAATAGCGTAAAAATCAGCGGGATGACCCTGAATCTACCGACGTTAACGCGCATATTTAGAGTGTATTCGGTGTTGCAAAAAGAAGCAAAGACTCAATCCGTAGATTTCAGCGAATTCCGGGTAGAGTCATGACGCTGGCACCTATTGATTCATGGTTGGAGCGCTGCTTACGCTTGCAGAAGTTGCGGCTGCAGCTTCTGCTTCGATGGAAGCAAGCTCGGTCTTTAAGCGATCTTGAATGAAACCAGAGAAGGAGCCATCGCCGCTGCGGATGATTGCCTTCAAAAGGTTGACAGACGGCTGGGATTTGGCCTTGCGCTCGCTTTCGTACAGGAGTTGGGTCAAAGTTGATGCGGTAATGTCATTCTTTGTTTTGTTATCAATCACGCGGACATCCTCGCCCGCGCGAATCATTTTTGCGATCTCATCGAGAGTCACATAGCTGGACTCGTGAGTGTCGTAAAGTTTTCGGTTCTGGTAACGCTTGATTACTTTTGCTTCTTTCATACTGCCCCCTACCTCTTCACCGAGGATGTTAGCTGTCGTTAATGATCACGTTCTTACCCACGAACACCCGTACAGACCTTCAGGAACTTTAGTACCCCCGTTCGGATGAAAGCGAACGAGTATTCCTTGAGCAAGAGCCTGCTGGGTTTCCGCACTTTGACATGCCGCAATACCAGCTGGCAAAGGAATTGGTAACAACGAGATCGCTTAATGTCAAGAAAATCAACAAAAGGCATTGAAACAGAATGATTACAGTTTCGAGTGAGATCTGACGAAAAGGGGGATAAGGGAGACGATCCGATGGGTGAGTCAATTTATAAGGGATTGAAATGTAACAACAAATTTGTGCGACCCCTTGCGTTAAGCTTTACTGTTTTTTTGGCATCATGTGCATCCACAAGCAATCATGTCAGGAGCGCCAGCAATCACGCTCCCGAAAAGTTTGAATCCGCAGCCCAGGCGAGTTGGGAAAGGGGAGGGGTTGAGGCGAGCGCCGACTATCACTTCTCGCTCGCACAGGCCTATTCCCATGACGGCAAAGTGGATCGCGCCATTGAAGAATTTCGTGCGGCTCTGGCGCATGACCCGAAATCCGCTGTGATTCACGCCAAGCTTGCAGCCGAGTATCTTCGAAAGGGTGCAATGAGTTTTGCCATTGAGGAATGTCAAAAGTCTTTGGAGCTCGATCCCCATTCTGTGGATGTCAGATTGATGCTCGGCGGGGTGTATTCCCTGAACAATGAAATGGATCTGGCACTGAATGAGTATGAGCAGGTTTTGAAGGTCGATCCCTCGAATGATGAGGCGGCTGTCTTCAAAACTCAGGTGCTGGTTGAAAAACAAAAATACGAAGAAGCGCTCCAGTTCATCCGGAAATTCACCACGAAGGTGAAGGATTCCGCTGCGGCTTGGTTTTACTTGGGAAAAATGGAGCACTCGACGGATCACACCCATGAGGCGATCCGCGCATTCCGGCATGCAATCGATCTTCGACCGGGATTCAGTCAGGCATCGCTTGCGCTCGGTCTTTTGTTTGAATCAATTGCACAGAATCCCAAAGCGGTGGAGGTTTACACAGCCCAGATGGAGGAGAAGCCCGATATGCATGTCGCCGGTCGGCTTGTCACGATCCATTTGAAGGAAAACCGGACCGACGAGGCTCTAAGGATTCTACAAACCATGACGGCAATGGATCCTGAGGATTTGAACACCCGTTTGAGAATGGGGCTGATCACCATGCAAAAAGGGGATTGGGCTGGGGCGCGTGTGATACTCGAGGCTCTGCTGGAAAAGGTGCCTGATTCGGACAAGGTGAATTACTATCTTGGAGCCATCTATGAGCAGGAGGGACGCATTGAGGACACGCTAAAACATCTGATTCGGGTTTCTCCGGATTCCAAACTTTTTGAAGATGCATTCATTCATGCGGCGGGAATCTATCGCCGGAGAAACGAAAGCGCAAAAGCGTTTGCCTTGATCCGGGATGCGGTGAAGCGTGCCCCGGAAAATGCCGGATTCTATTTGCTGATGGCGAGCATGTTCGAGGATGAAAAGAAGATCAAGGAGGCGAACGCGGCTCTCTCCGATGGTCTTAAGATTTTTCCCGAGGATTTGAAGCTCCGTTATTTTCACGGTGCAATGCTCGAAAAGCTGGGTGATACAGAAGCAGCAGTGAGGGAAATGGAGAAGATTCTTGAAAAGACGCCGGATCACGCTGATGCGCTCAACTTCGTAGCCTACACATGGACCGTTCAGGGAGTGCGCCTGAAAGACGCTGAGACCATGCTGAAGCGTGCAATGAAGATCAAGCCCAACAATCCGTTCATTCTGGATAGTTTTGGATGGAACCAGTTCGTGCTTGGAAAGCACCAGAACGCGCTGAAGTTTCTTGAAAAGGCCGTCGGACTCAAAGGCGACGAAGAGACGATCCTTCAGCACCTGCTTGAGGCGTACGCCAAGAACCAGATGCCGGAACGGGCTCGAGAGACGCAAGGGCGGATCGAATCCCTTCAGTCCAAGGATCCATCCCGGGTTCCTGCCTCGGTTGAACAAAAGTAAGCTTTGGGGCATGCTGAGCGGGCATGCCGACATCAATCCTCCGATTTCTAATTCCGATGATTTTGTTTGTGACCTCATGCTCGACCGCGCCCAAGCGGGATGAGGGGGCGGTTTCCCTTGAGGAGGCCCGTGCCTGGCTTGGACGCTATTGCTCAAAAGGGCCGCGGGCGCTGAATGGAAGTCTCGTATTCAAGGCAAAAACCAAGGAGTTCAAAGGGCAGCACCCGGGAAACCTCCGGTTTGAACCGGAAGGCGGATTCACGCTTGAGGTGACTCACATTCTGGGGGGAACGCTCATGCGACTCACCAGTGATGGGCGCACGTATTCGCTCGATATTCCGACCAAACCAAGATTCAACCGAAAGGACGAAACCCGTTACCTTGGAATCGAGTTGCCGATTCTCCGAGGGCTTCTGCTCGGGGATCTGCCGTGTCCGATTCCGGGTGGGAATGCGGAGCCGGTCGAAGTTGCGGGATCGACCATTCGTCTGAAGGTTGGTCCGTGGATCTGGGTGTTTTCGAGGGCTTTGGCAGCAGACGAAAAGCTGCCTTTTCAGGTCGAGATTTTGCCCGCCGAGGGTGGTGCTCCGGTTTTCGTGCTCTCGATTGAGGAGTGGGATCAAAAGCTCAATTATGCAAAAAAGGTCAAGCTGGTTACCCCCGAGGGTGAACTGAAATGGGTGTGGAGAAGTCGTTCCTGATCCATGATTTTTATTGATTTAATTCAAGCCGGCATTCAGCTATGGTAACCAAAAAGTCATGGGCCAAAACGAAAAAATCCTCGAAGTAAAAAATTTGCAGACTTCATTCTTTACCGACCGGGGTGAACTCAAGGCCGTTGATTCGGTCAGTTTCGATCTCTTCCAGGGGAAGACCTTGGGGATTGTCGGGGAATCAGGTTGCGGAAAGTCCGTTACCTCGCTTTCCATCATGAGGCTGATTCCAAATCCTCCGGGAAGAATCGTGGGAGGAGAGATCCTCTACAAGGGGAAGGATCTTTTGAAGCTCGGGATGGAGGAGATGAGGAAAATCCGGGGCAATGAGATCTCCATGATTTTCCAGGAACCCATGACTTCGCTCAATCCCGTATTCACGATCGGCAATCAGCTGATGGAGGCGATTCTTCTTCATCAGGATCTGTCGAAAAAAGACGCCGTTCACAAGGCGATTGAAATGTTGAAATTGGTTGGAATTCCGGCTCCCGAAAAGCGGATCAAGGATTATCCCCATCAGCTCTCGGGCGGGATGAGGCAGCGGGTGATGATCGCGATGGCGCTCTCCTGCAATCCCAAGATTCTCATCGCAGATGAGCCGACCACGGCCCTCGACGTTACAATTCAAGCCCAAATTTTGGACCTTTTGCGTGATTTGCAGCAGAAAACCGGACTTTCGCTTCTTCTCATCACCCATGATCTCGGAGTGGTGGCAGAGATGGCTCACGAGGTTGTGGTCATGTATGCCGGAAAAGTGGTGGAGCGCGCGTCCGTGATGGATTTGTTCAAAACGCCTGCGCATCCTTATACCCAAGGACTCTTGAACAGCATTCCTGTTCTGTCGCGGGATCCCACCGGAAAGGTGAAGAAATCGAGGCTTGAGCCGATTCCCGGAATCGTTCCGAGTCTTTTTGATTTGCCGAAGGGGTGCCGATTTCAGGAGCGATGCAAAAACGTCGCACTCGAATGCAAAGGGAATGAGCCCGAGCTTCGCGCATTCCAGGCAAGCCGTGAGGTCCGCTGCGTGAAGGCGGAGATCCGGTGAGAGCGGGAGAATGAGCATGGAAAATCGGGAAGTGCTGCTGTCAGTCCGGAACCTCGTGAAAACCTTTCCTGTGAAGGGTGGAATCCTTGGTCGCGAAGTGGGATCCGTCAAAGCGGTTCAAGATGTATCCTTTGATATTTATCGCGGCGAAACGCTGGGTCTTGTGGGTGAGTCCGGCTGCGGGAAATCCACTCTAGGTCGTTGCATTCTGAGACTCATCGAGCCGACCTCAGGGCAGGTTCTTTTCAAAGGGAAAAACATTTTGGACCTTGGCGCATCCGAGATGCGTGCACTCAGGCGAAACATGCAGATTGTGTTTCAGGATCCATTTGCCTCCTTGAATCCCCGAATGACCATCGAGGAAATCCTGGGCGAACCGCTCATCATCCACAAGCTCGCCAACTCAAGGGAAGAGCGCCGAAAAATCATTTACGAATTGTTGGACATCGTGGGATTGCGACGCGAGTCCATTTCGAGATATCCGCATGAGTTTTCAGGCGGACAGCGGCAACGGATTTGCATTGCGCGCGCCCTTGCGGTGAAGCCGGAGTTTTTGGTGTGCGATGAGCCCGTGTCGGCGCTCGATGTGTCGATTCAGGCCCAGATCGTGAACCTCATGCAGGATTTGCAAAAGGAGCTTAAGCTTACGTACCTGTTCATCGCCCATGATCTGAAGGTGGTGGAGCACATTTCGAACCGTGTGGCAGTGATGTATCTGGGCAAGATTGCCGAAATGGCGAGCGCGGAAGGCTTGTATGCAAGGCCTGCGCATCCGTATACGAGAGCTCTTCTTTCGGCGATTCCGATTCCGGATCCGACCTACAAAAAGGAACGGGTGATTTTGCAGGGAGATGTTCCTTCTCCTCTCAATCCACCGAGCGGATGTCATTTTCATCCTCGCTGTCCGGAGGCCAGGGAAAACTGCAAACAGGACATGCCTATGCTTAAGTCATCCACCAAGGAGGCGGATGGACACAGGGCCGCCTGCCATTATGCGAATTTTGAGGGGAACCGATGAGTGAGATCAAGGCTGCCAAACTGACCGCATCCCAAATCGATCTGGAACTGAAGAACCTTCCGGATTGGAAGCTGAATGCAAACGGCGAGATTGAGAGGGTTTTTGTGTTCTCGGGATTTCCGCAATCGCTGATGTTCGTGACAACGGTTGGGTATCTTGCGGAGGCCCGGAACCATCATCCGGACATGACGATTCAATGGAACAAGGTGAAGCTTGCGCTGACTACTCATGACTCTGGCGGGCTAACCCAGAAAGACTTCGAGCTTGCCAAAGCGGTAAGCGCTTTGCCGATCTTGTAAGGTGGGCTCAGAAGTCTTGTTTTTTGCGGAAACTTAGAGGTTTCTTTGCTATTCTCCCGGGCATGAATTCCACTCTTTTCAAAGTGCCCCATCCTGTCAATGAACCCATTTTGGGCTACCTTCCTGGCTCCAAAGAGCGCGCGGAACTGAAGGCGGCACTTGCAAGCATTGAAAAGGAAGTGGTCGAGATCCCGTGCATCATCGGGGGCAAGGAAGTTCGAACGGGGAATTTTTTTGAAGTGCGCATGCCGCATGACCACAAGACGGTGATTGCCCGCGTTCACTTGGCAGGAAAAGAGCAGGTGACAGCGGCAATCGACTCTGCGCTCAAAGCAAAGCGGGAGTGGGAATCGCTTCCCTGGTCCGAGCGCGCCCGCATATTCTTGAAGGCCGCAGATCTTTTGTCCGGCCCCTGGCGCGCGCGCATCAATGCGGCCACCATGCACGGGCAATCGAAGAACGTGTATCAAGCGGAAATCGATTCGGCGTGTGAGCTTGCAGATTTTCTCCGCTTCAATGCTAAATTTTATGAGCAGATCATTTCGGATCAGCCGTTTTCGCCGGCAGGAATTCACAATGCCGTGGATTACCGTCCGCTTGAGGGCTTTGTGTTTGCCGTGACCCCGTTCAACTTCACCGCGATCGCAGGCAATCTCCCCGCTGCTCCCGCCATGATCGGGAACACGATTGTGTGGAAGCCATCCGAGCAGCAGAGTCTTGCGGCCTATCGAACCTACCAGCTTTTTGAGGCGGCAGGACTGCCACCCGGGGTGATCAATTTCATCCCCGCTCATGGGGCCGTGGCAGGAGAGGTTGCGCTTTCGCATCCTGCTCTTGCCGGAGTTCATTTCACGGGTTCAAGCGGAACCTTCAATCACATTTCAAAAACCATTGGTTCCGGCATCGAGAATTACCACACCTATCCCAGGATCGTGGGGGAAACGGGAGGCAAGGACTTCGTGTTTGCCCACCCATCGGCAGATCTTGATGTGCTGAATGTGGCTTTGATTCGCGGGGCGTTTGAGTATCAGGGGCAGAAATGTTCGGCTGCATCGCGCGCCTACATTCCAGCGTCTCTTTGGCCAAAGCTCAAGGAACGCATGGTTGCAGAAACCCGCGCCCTCAAGCAGGGAGATGTTCGTGATTTCAGGAATCTTGTAAACGCGGTGATTGATTCCAGGTCCTTCACCAAGATCCAATCCTACTTGGACCATGCAAAAACAACCTCAAACTACACTGTGCTCGCGGGCGGTGAGTGTGATTCATCAGTGGGATTTTTCGTGAAGCCGACCCTTCTTCAAACCACCGATCCCAAGGCGCGCACGATGTGCGAGGAGATCTTTGGTCCGGTGCTTTCCCTTTATGTGTATGAGGATGCGAAGATCGGGGAGACGCTTCAACTTCTGAACGAGACCTCTCCGTATGCGCTGACCGGTGCGGTGATTTCGCAGGACCGTATGGCTCTTGAAAAGACGCTCCGTGAGCTTCGCCATTCCGCAGGAAACATCTACATCAACGACAAGCCGACGGGGGCCGTGGTGGGGCAGCAGCCGTTCGGGGGCGCACGTCGCTCCGGGACCAATGACAAGGCCGGAAGCTCGATGAATCTTCTTCGTTGGATGAGCGCGCGGACCATCAAAGAAAACTTTGTTCCTCCGAAGCAGGTCCTGTATCCTTACATGGATGAAGCCTGATCAAAAATACGAAGAATACAAAATCCTCATGGGTCGCATCGCCGACCTCGATTTCTCAAATGCCGTTCTCGGGTGGGACCAGCAGGTCTACATGCCAAAGAATGGAGCGGAGGGGCGGGGGCGTCAGATGGCGACACTTTCGACTCTTTCCCATGAGCTATTCACCTCGGAGAAACTCGAGAACCTTTTGCGCTCCTTGAGCGAGGATCAGAGCCTTGATGACAAAAAACGCTTTAATGTTCAAAGAACCCTGAAAGATGTAACCCGAAAGAAAAAATATTCAGAAGCATTTGTTTCCGAGATGGCTCTGACCACTTCGAAAGCCTTTGGCGCCTGGAGTGAGGCCCGGGTCAAGCGTGATTTCAAGATCTTCGAGCCCCTTCTTTCGAAAATTGTGGAGCTGAAGCGAAAAGAGGCTGAGTTCTTAGGATACGAGGAGCATCCTTACAATGCGCTGGTGGAGGATTATGAGCCCGGTCTTCGAGTGGCCAAGATTGATGCCGTGTTTGATCAGGTGAAGCGCGAGCTGTTTCCCTTTACCCGTGAAGTGACAGCCCGCTTTAAGCCGGATACGGCCTTTCTTTCCAAAGCTTATCCGAAGGGCAGGCAGTGGGAGTTCTCCAAGCGAATCATCGAAATGATGGGCTATGATTTCGAATCGGGACGCGCGGATGATGCTCCCCATCCGTTTTGTACAACCTTTGCTCCGGGCGATGTGAGGATCACCATTCGCAGTGCCGAGAATGAATTCAACATGATGCTTTTTGCGGCAATTCATGAGGCGGGGCATGCACTGTATGAGCTTGGACTTCCGCAAGAGGAGCATTATGGATTGCCACTCGGTGGGGCACTTTCGATGGCGTTTCATGAGTCGCAGTCCAGGTTCTGGGAGAATAGTATTGGAAGGTCGCTGTCCTTTTGGAAAGGGCAGTACCCGGCTCTTCAAAAGCTTTTCCCTGAAAACTTAAGCTCGGTTTCACTCCATGATTTTTATCGGGGAGTGAATGCGGTCGAGCCCTCCTTCATCCGGGTGGAAGCCGATGAGCTCACGTATCATGCGCACATTTACATCCGGTACCTGATTGAGAAAGCGCTCATGGCGCGGGAGATTGAGGTGAAGGATGTTCCCGCATTTTGGAATGAGCGCTATCAGGAGTACCTTGGAATCCGTCCTTCCCATGATGGGGAAGGATGTTTGCAAGACGTGCACTGGTCTTATGGGTCCTTCGGTTACTTTCCGACCTATTCCTTTGGAAGTTTCTATGCCGCGCAATTGCATGCGGCGATGAGAAAAGATCTTCCGGATTTTGAAGGCCGGGTGGAGCGCGGAGAGTTTGCCTCGATCCTAAAGTGGTTGCGCGAGAAGGTTCACGTTCATGGAAAGCGACATTCGTCAGATGAGCTTTTGACCAAGGTAACGGGCGAGGGGCTCAATGTAAGTCATTTCATGGGGTATGTACGCGAGAAGTACGGGGCGCTCGGGTGAGGATTACTTTTTATACTGACAAAATATAAAAAAGATTGACTTAGTCAGGTTTTCAGCGGTACTCTCGGCGTTTTGGAGTATTCTATGAAATCGTTTCTGAGTGTTGTCCTTGGTGTTTTTGGATTTGTGAACTTTGCCTCCGCAGAGATTGTCTGTGAGGCGGTAAAGAGAACTTCCGGTGCCCAGGTGATCCGGGGAATCAAGGTAAAGGAAGAGGCCCTGAAATTCGAGGAAACCACTTGGTTTGGGACAGATTCCGCAACCCGCGACCGGGCGGGAAAAGCGTGTTGGGAAGTGGTGAATTCCACTTATTGCACCGCTACCGCACCCCATGCGTCCGACCGATACATGAATGTGGGTGACCCGGGTTTCGGACCACGCCTTTATGTGGAGAAGTCCACCAAGGCGGGCGTCCTTGCGCTTCAGTGGGTACCCTCGGATGTTCTGCGATACTATCCATCCGGGTATTCAAGTCTTCAGGGCAAATACTTCGCTTTTTATTCGGGTTGCGAAGAGGCCCGAAGCGAACTTGCGCATGATGTGGTGAAGAATTATCAAAGGGAATTCCTGCGTTTGGCGCGCGAAAAGTTCTTGAAAGAGCATCCGGAAACAGAGCAAGGCTCTGACTGGCGCTACGTTCCCTGACCCGGTTCGAGGCTCGCCGGTTTAGCTGTTCTGGGTTTCGATTCCGAAGGACTTCATTCGACGGTGGAGATAGGTCCGCTCAATTCCGAGAACCTGTGCCGTCTTTGAAATGTTCCACGCGTTTTCTTTCAACGCCTGGATGATGTATTCCCGCTCGAATTCGACCTTTGCATCTTTCAGCGATCTGCCCGAGGAAACCGCGATCGCGCCTTGCTGGGCAGGCAGCTCGCCGCGCCCTATTCCTATAAGACCTCTGAGGTGAGTGCCCAAGTAAACGCTGAACGTTGAATTGCGGCGGCCACAAGACATTTCCTAGAGTCAGCGCGAGGGCTACCACTGGGGTGCTTGCATATAAAAATAAAAAATGTAAAATCTAACGGAGAGGTAAATAACTATGCTTAAGCTTGGGATTTTTATTGTGTCTGTGGGCTTTTTCAATTCTATCAATGCGAGCGCAGCTTATCCGAACAATTGTCCACCCCCTAACGGAACAGGTGCTCATTGTAGTTGCTGCCAGTATCCAGCTGAACACAACTGTACAGCGGTAACAACTAAATCAGCGTTAGACAGCTCAAAATTCTCCGAAAATAAAATTACAGGTGTAATTACTTCAATTAAGAAATAGTTTTTACACTAGCTTTCGTCAGAGGCTGTTACTAAGCGAAGGAGTCCCTCGCTGCTAGTATGATTTATTTCTTAGTTAAGATGGCTCCTCATTGATACGCGTCCTCGATCCATTGCTCATTTGTAGTTCCAAATTTAGATTTTGATCAAACTTGGTAGTGCGCGCAGATCATGAATGATCCTCGAGCCTCCATTCAAATGTTCATGACGAGTTACCTATTGACTGCAAATAATTAGTTTAAGACCTAATGATGGGGAATTTGAAGTATTTGGCTTCTCGAGTGAATCATGTTGTAGGTGGGACCTTGCCTTTTGGTCTAAGCCGAGAATGTTGGATACACTCTGAGTAAAGACCGATCCGATCCCGAACCAAGCCCACGATTTTTCTTGTTTATTATTTGGTGATTCGAAGATGAATCAACATTTCAATCCATTTCGACCCAATCCAAGTATTCCGCCACACCAGATCCTCGAGAGCCTCTTCTTCTGCCATTGCTTGTTACTTGCCGAGGAGGAGTTTTGTGCTTTTTTTGATCATAATTATAGAAGAATTCATAAACCGATCGCATTTAGTCAGGGCGGATACCCGAATGCTCGAAAAAGGGGAAAAATTTAGAGGCAGCGGAGAGAACATTTTACTTGACCAATTTGATCAATTTTATTACCCTTAGCGCGATAACGGAGGAAACAATGAAATTGAATCTGATTATGGCTTTGGGATTGATGGGCTTTGCAGGAGCGACTTTTGCGAATGAGGTTCAAGTATACTGTGATGTCGTGTCGAAGAAAGTGGATGGAGAAATGGTTCTCGGAGTTAAAGTGATTAACTTGGAGATGGAATACGAGCAGGTCTCCTGGTTTGGATCGAATGCAGGTTTTCAAAGGATTGCGCGGGATGTGTGCTTGGAAGTTCTTGAATCCGCTGAGTGCAGGGGAATGTCTGGGGAGAGTTATCTTTATGCCGAACTCGGAATTATCAGAGATTTAAACGAAACTTTAGGGTTGTTAACTTCAAAAGAGAAATTTGGAGCGGGACTTGATTTGGAGAAAGTGAATCATCATTTTTTCAAGAGAGAGTTTGATTGCAATGAGGCTCGGGCAGAGCTGGCCCACGAAATGGTACGCAACGTACAGAAGAAATATCTTCAGAATCCGAACCAGAAAATTCTTGAAGAGCATCCAACAGATGAGTTGAATTCACCCTTTTCCCAAAAGAAAAAGCCCTTCAGCGTCCAGCCTGAAATTAAAGATTAATCGAGTCTTTGGCTTCTTTGGTCAGCGGGAGGCTTTTCAAAATTGACTGCTGTTATTACTCTGGGTTTCAATTCCGAAAGACTTCATCCGTCGGTGCAGGTAGGTCCGTTCAATTCCGAGAACCTGTGCCGTCTTTGAAATGTTCCATGCGTTTTCTTTCAATGCCTGGATGATGTATTCCCGCTCGAATTCGACTTTGGCATCTTTCAGCGATCTGCCGGAGGAAACCGCGATCGCACCCTGTGGATGGGGTTCGGCTGAAGTTGAACTGTTTGCGGAGTAGGCAGCATCTCCGAGATGGAACTTCAATTCATCGGGCGTCACGATCAAATCTTCTTTTTCTGAGCCTTGAAGAATCACAAGGCGTTCGAGCAGGTTTCGAAGCTCCCGCACGTTTCCAGGCCAGGCATAGCCTTGCAAGAGGTCCAGGGATCCTTGGGTGAGCTCCCGTTTTGGTTTTTGATGGATTTGCGAGAACTCGCTCAAAAAGGATTCACAAAGCAGCGGAATGTCACTCTTTCGATCCCGAAGAGCCGGAACATGGATCCGAATGACGTTCAGTCTGAAATAAAGATCTTCCCTAAATCCGCCTTTGGAGATTTCCTGCTTCAAGTCCTTGTTGGTTGCGGCAATGATCCGCACATCGACCGAATGGGTCTCCTGGCCACCGACCCGCTCGAACTTCTGCTCCTGCAGGATCCGCAGGATCTTGGCCTGGGTCTTGGTGGACATGTCTCCGATCTCATCGAGAAAAATGGTTCCCTGATCGGCGAGGTCAAAGCGCCCGCGGCGCAGATGGGTGGCTCCCGTGAAGGCACCTTTTTCGTGGCCGAAAAGCTCGCTCTCGATCAATTCTTCCGGAATTGCGGCACAATTCACCTCAATGAAGGGTTTTTTGAATCGCTGGGAGAGTGCATGAATGGTTTGCGCGATCACTTCTTTTCCGGTTCCGTTTTCACCCGTAATCAAAACCGAACTGTTGGTTGGTGCCACCCGCTTGATCATCTCGCGGATTTGCAACATGGGCTCGCTTTCACCGATGATCGGGCGTTTTGTGGAGAGCTGCTTGCGAAGGGCCTGGTTCTCTTCAATCAGGTCGCGGGCGGTGAGGGCGTTTCGGATCAAAACCAAAAGCCGATCGAGCTCAATCGGCTTCTCCATGAAGTCGAAAGCGCCGAGCTTGGTGGCCTTTACCGCGGTCTCAATGTTTCCGTGACCTGACATGATGAGGACCGGGGAATCCACTCCGCGTTTTTTCAATTCCTGAAGGGCGGTCATCCCGTCCATCTCGGGCATCCAGATGTCGAGCAGGATGAGGCTCGGATCATGCTTGAGTGCAAGTTCGATCCCGCTTGTCGCATTGTGAGCCTTGAGCGTTCGATACCCTTCATCCGCAAGGGCTCCTGCAAGGGAATCGCGGATCGCGGGTTCGTCATCAATGATCAGAATGGTCCGGCTCATGTCGAAAGCTTAGCCGTTTTCAGTGGAAGCTCAATCATAAAAACGGTTCCCTCGTTTGGTGAGGAGGAGACCCGGATGTAGCCTCCGTGGTCATTGATGATGCGTTTTACGATGGCGAGCCCAAGGCCCGTGCCCTCTGACTTGGTTGAGAAATAGGGCTCAAACGCACGCTCTTGGATGTCTTCGGACATTCCCGGGCCATTGTCGCGGATCATGAAAGCCGCGATTTCAAGTTTCTCATTGAAATGCGTTTCAACTTCAATGCGTCCGGGACCCGTCCGGGTTACCGATTTGATCGCGGAAATTCCGTTGTCGATGAGGTTCAGGATGACCCGCTTGATTTGGTCGCGGTCGATGTTCAGGATTGGAAGAGTGGGCTCAAGCTTCGTGATGAAGTGGATTTCCGGATGCGCGGAAAGATAAAGCTGCATGGTTTCCTGTATCAGATCGTTGAGCTGGTTTGGAGCAGGGTTTACCTCTGGAAGTCGCGCGAAATTGGAGAACTCGTTCACCATCTCCTTCAGCTCATCGGTGTGTTGAATGATCACGGTCGTGCATTCCTGCAAAAGTTGACCGTCTTTGCCTTGGAGGTTTTGAAGTCTTCTCTGCAAGCGTTGGGCCGAGAGTTTGATCGGGGTGAGGGGGTTCTTGATTTCGTGGGCAATCCGCTTGGCCACTTCTCGCCAGGCCATCTCGCGTTGACCCTTTACCAGATGGGTTACGTCGTCGATCACGGCCACCGCTCCAACTACGGCTCCGCGCTCTTTCAGGGGCGATGAAATTGCAGCCAGATTCTTGATTTCCCCATCCACCTTGCTGGTCCAGCTCACTTCGCGCTCCATGCGGGAGTGATCCTGAAGGGCGGCGTCCAGAACCCGCACCAGTGATTCTTCTTCTGGATCCTTGAAAACGGAATTGATCTGCTGATCCGTTACATTTTGGGATCCAAGGCCCAGGAGGGTTCTTGCAGAATCATTCACGATCAGAATCTTGCCCTGACCATCCACAAGGATCACGCCCGTCGCAATGGTCGTCAGGATCGCCTCCATCTGCTGGGTTCGTTGCCTGAGTGTCGCCTGATTGTTCATCAGGTCCGAAGTCATCTTGTTGAAGCTTTCCACCAAGGTTGCGATCTCATCGTTTCCGGTTTTCTCGATCTTGATGTCCAGGCGGCCCCGGCCCACTTCCTGCGCGGCCTTCACCAGGCGCTCGACTGGTACCGTAAGTTCTCGCGCAAGATAAAGTCCAAGCCAGATCTCGGCAAAAATGATCAGCAGCGTGATCAAAATCAAAATGATGAGATAGGTGGTCTTGATTGGATATTTAAGCGGGTTGATGTCCTGATAATCCTCGGCTGTACGGGCGATCTGGCCCGCCCGATTGGTGAGATTCATCGGAATCAGCGAGTTCACCACAATCAATGCCCGGACGCGTCCCGAGGTGTAATCCACAACCGGTGAAATGGAGCGCACGAGGTCGGCGTGGCCAATGGTCTGAATGAAGGAAGTTTTGTCTCCTTTGAATCCCTGTCGCAACCTATCCAGACTCAAGCGCACATAGGCATAGGGATTGTTCGCGCGCGAATCGGCATCCATGACGGTCCGCGGTTCCTCCAGCGGATCGGTATAGATCTCAACCGCATTCAAGGCGTAAAGAGCACGAAGTTGTTCAAGTTGCGAGAGAACCGCCGGAGTCACCTGGCGTTTGCGGTTCGTGAGGGGTGAGTGGAGCTGTTTTCCAATCAAGGCCGCGAAGTGAGCGGAGAGGTTTTCCGCATTTTTGTAATAGAGATTTGTGATCTCAAGGGAGGACTGGAGGGTGTTCTGGATTTTCAGTGAAAACCATTTATCAAAGCTCTGGTTGATGTAGAGGGCCGAGATCGCGAAAACCGTGAGGGTTGGAATGATGGAGAACCCGATGAAGGCGGTCACGAGCTTGGTCTTTAGCCTGGAACCCAGGATCTGACTTCTGCGCTCAAAGAAGATCTTTCCTACGTTTTTGAAAATGAGCCACAAAAGACCCATCAGGATCACGATGTTGAAATTGATGAGCCCGAAGAAGAAAATCGAGTTCACAAAAGGCAGGCTGGCCGAGATCTTTCCGAGGCGGAATTCGACCAGGGTCAGAAGGACCAGGGCAAGAAAAAGCCCTACCATGATCGCGCGTTCCCGCCTTCGTTTCCGGCTCTCTTTTTGCTCTAGTCGGTCCAACATCGCGGCCGAGATTATCATGGATTTTAAAGGGAAATCGAACTATTCTAGCCCGCATGGCAGAAAAAATCACTCCCCGGACAGAAGACTTTCCCCAATGGTACCAGGACGTGGTCCTTCAGGCCCGTTTGGCCGATTACAGCCCGGTAAAAGGGTGCATGGTGATCCGCCCGAACGGCTACTCCATCTGGGAGCGGATCCAAAAGGAACTCAATGACCGGATCAAGGCTTCCGGGGTCCGGAACGCCTACTTTCCGATGTTCATCCCCGAGAGCTTCATCAAAAAAGAAGCGGATCACGTCGAAGGGTTCGCCCCTCAGGTTGCCGTGGTGACCTATGCCGGAGCCAAGGATCTCGAAGAGAAGCTCGTGGTCAGACCCACCTCCGAAACCATCATCAACTCGATGTTTGCCAAGTGGGTTCAAAGTTATCGGGATCTCCCGCTTTTGATCAATCAGTGGGCGAACGTGGTCCGCTGGGAGATGCGTACCCGCCTTTTTCTTCGCACCACCGAGTTTCTTTGGCAGGAAGGGCACACCTGTCATGCAACGCTGGATGATGCCGAAGCTTTTACCCAGAAGATGCTGAAGGTTTACCATGAGTTTTCCGAGAGCGTGCTTGCGATGCCGGTCGTGCCCGGCATGAAGTCCGAGGCCGAGAAATTTGCGGGAGCACTCCGTACCTATTGCATCGAAGCGATGATGCAAGATGGAAAGGCCCTTCAGGCCGGAACATCGCACAATCTTTCAGATCACTTTGCAAAAGCTTTCGATACGATGTTCCTCGATAAGGACGGAAAGCAAAAACACGTGTTCCAGACCAGCTGGGGCGTTTCCACCCGTTTGATCGGGGGGATGATCATGACTCACTCGGATGACAAGGGTCTTGTGCTTCCGCCAATGCTTGCCGAAACGCATGTGGTGATTGTTCCGATCGTGCCGAAGGCTGCGATGGCAGAGAGTGTTTATCAGGCGGCGGATCAACTGGCATCCTCGATCCAGGAGCACGCGGATGCTCGCAAGCTTCCGTATCGCTTGGGAGTTTCCGTCGACAAGGATGAAACGAAACAAGCGGGATGGAAGTTCCATGAGTATGAATTGATCGGAATTCCAATCCGGATTGAAATCGGACCTCGGGATCTTGAAAAGGGTCAAGCGGTTTTCACTCGCAGGGATTTGGGCGTGAAGGAATTCATTCCGCTTGCGGATCTTCCGGCTCGGGTATCGAAGGAACTTGTTGCAATGCAGGCCGATCTTCTTGCCAAGGCAAAGGCGCACCGGGACCAGAACATTCACGAGGTGAGTGATTATGCGACCTTTAAGAAAATGATCGATGAGAAGGGCGGATTCTACAAAGTGCCTTGGGGCCTCGATCGCCAGGCAGAGGAACAAATCAAGGAAGAAACCAAGGCAACCCTTCGATGCATTCTTCTGGATGACGGATTCAAACCGATTTCGGCACAGGCACCTTGCTTTAAGACCGGCAAAAAAGAAGGAACCGTGATGGCGATCTTCGCCAGATCGTATTGAGGTCTGAGGCACAACTCATGGCAACCGAGCTCGTCGTCGCACTTGATTATTCAGACCGAAAATCTGCCGAGATCCTGATGGATGAGCTTCACGGGCTCCCGATCATCTACAAGATCGGCCTTGAGTTGTTCATGTCCGTCGATGCCCAGTGGATTCAGGCAATCACCGCAAGTGGGGAGCGGGTGTTCCTTGACCTTAAGTTTCATGACATTCCAAATACCGTTTCTCAAGCTGCGGTAAGGGCCTCGAAATTGGGAGCCGAGTTCCTGACAGTGCATTTGGCTGGCGGAAAGAGAATGCTCGACGAGCTCGACATCCGTCTTCAGGAGGCAATGATCGCAGGCGAAATCACGAGGCGTCCGAAGATTCTGGGAGTCAGCGTTCTCACCTCATTTTTGGAAGAAGAGTGGGTTGCGAACGTTTCCCGAATGGCAAAGCTCACCGGAGTCCGGACCATTCAGGATACTGTGAACCATTTCGCAGATCTTGCTCATTCCCATCCTGCGATTCAGGGAATGGTTTGTTCTCCTAAGGAAATCGAGACAGTTCGTTTTAAGTATCCTGAGCTTTATCTCATGATTCCAGGGGTCCGAATGGAGGGTTCGGCGCTCCATGATCAGGCAAGGGTGATGACTCCGTCTCAGGCAATGAAGGCGGGCGCTTCTGCGATTGTGGTGGGACGACCCATTTCACGATCCGAAAATCCACGAAAAATTGTAGAAGACTATTTGCGGGAAATCTCATGAGCTCAAATGACATTTTGATTAAAAATCCGCACTCCATTCTCATCGCGCTCAAGAATCGCCCCAAGGAAGTGGTAGAGATCACGTTTCCGAAGGATAGAAGCGAGGGGGTTTGGAAAGAAATCGAAGCCCTCGTAGAGCGCCATAAAGTCAGAAAGAGTGCAGGGGTTTCCGAAAAGCCGGCCCATCGCCCCCAAGATTCAAGGCGGGGACGCGGGCCTGGGAATGATCGCGACATCAATTCTGGACGCGAAAGCGGACATGGCGCTTTGGTGAGACAGAAATCCCAGACCTCACTTGAAAAGCTCTTTTCGGGCATCGATCAGGATACCCGGGGGCTTTGGCTTGCTCTCGATTGCCTGCAGGATCCCCAAAATGTCGGTGCGATTTTCAGGGCAGCGGCATTTTTTGGCATCAAAGGCATCGTGATGACCACCGAGCGTTCCGCCCCCATGACGGGAACCGTGTATGACATCGCCTGCGGCGGAGTCGAAGTGGTGCCCTTTGTTCAAACCATCAATATGAAGCAGGCACTCGACAAGGCAAAAGAAGCAGGGCTTTGGATCCTTGGAACTTCAGAGCACGCAAAAGAAACTTTGAACCGCGTTCAAAAAGACCGCCCTTGGCTTATGGTGGTCGGAAATGAAGAGAAGGGAATCCGAAGACTCACTGAGGAGTCGTGCGATGTGATGTGTTCGATTCCGAATGCTGGTACTGAGGTTACCTCTCTTAATGTTTCGGTTGCGACCGGGATATTGCTCAGCCACTTGGGGTGAAGGATCGGCAGGACGGACCAATCGTGCTCCACTTTCAAGAGGCATTTCTTTTTGAAGACCCTAGGATTTCGGCAGCCAGTGGCCTTGTGTTGTCCAACGGACATTTCTTTTGTGTGTCGGATGATGAACTTGAATTGATCCGGGTTCCCCGTTCCCTGAAAGGTCCCACGCAGAGGATTTCTCTTTTTGAAGGAGTCTTGCCGGAGGATCCGATCGCTCGAAAAAAGCTTAAGCCCGATCTTGAAGCGATCGTCCAGATTTCGGAAACGGGTTCCATCCTTTGCATTCCATCCGGATCCAAGCTCAATCGGTGCCGCGGGGTTTTGCTCAGTGCCGATCTCAAGGCACACGAGATCGGCTTTGAAAGAATTTATTCAAGACTGAATGATCAGGTTCCGGATTTGAACCTGGAGGGGGCAATCAGTCTGGAATCGAGAATGTTCTTGTTTCAGCGAGGAAACGGAAAGGCAGGCAAGAGCGCCATCATCAACCTTGCCTTGGACGATTTTCTATCAGATCAGCCCCGGGATTTTAAGATCACCGAAGTGGAGCTTGGAGAAATCCATGGTGAGCGTCTCGGATTTACCGATGCATGCTTTCATCAGGGTGCAATCTGGTTTCTGGCGGTTGCCGAGCGAACCGAGTCCACCTATGAAGATGGAGAGTTTGCGGGAGCGATTCTGGGAAGACTTGATTCGAAATTCCGAGTCGATCACAAAATTGAATTGAGCATTCCTTTCAAGCCAGAGGGCCTGGTCATTCAGGATGGATCCGTCTTCGTTGTGACGGATGCGGATGATCGAAGTGTGGTTTCTCGAATGTATCAAGCTCGGATTTGAGATTATCCCAAACCAAAACACGCCTTCGCATTGCGTGTGGTGATGGTTTCGAGCTCCTGAAAGCTAACCCCCATCAATTCCGCAAGCTTCA
>JAGWXK010000040.1 GCA_018969905.1 Bdellovibrionales bacterium | reverse complement strand
AAGGATGCGCTTCGTGAGTTGGCATCCGAAATCAAGTTGAATCCAAGAATGGATGCCGCTTGGACTGAGCAAGGAAATATTCAAGTGAGATCCGGTAATCTTGATGAGGCTTTCAAGAGTTTCAAGAAGGCCATGGAGCTCAATCCTAAAAATGCCCAGGCGAAAGTCGGCGCAGGATATGCCAATTATCTGAAGCGTCAGTACTCTTCTGCCATCGCGCTCTACCAGTCAGCAATGGCGCTGGATCGTGGAAATCCCGAGATTTACAAGAAAATGGGACTCGCCTATCGGGACAGTGGTGATCCAGAAAAAGCCCGACAATATTTTCAGGGCTATCTCGACCTCGCGCCCGATGCTCCGGATCGCAGTGACTATGATCAGTACCGGCGTTAATTGCACAATTCTCGTTCAAATCGTTGATCATTCGACTTTTTTGTTCAGGAGTAGTCCCTTTGATCCAGACCCTTCGCGCAGATATTGAGCTGTAAGCCCGGGCTTCGTAAAGGGATCTTTTCGTGATCTCTGATATTCAAGGACGAGGTTCCCGAATTCAATTTGTTCGCTCGTCTCTCTTGCTCTGGATTCCGATTTTCCCTGATGTAGTACTAGATTGAGTTTGGATTCTTCTTCAGAGAGCCCACGATCATCCTGGTCGGACCTTTTTTTAGACTCTGGATGACGGTCATAGGCAACGCCACTTCCTTGGCTGGAACCGGGGTCATTTTCGGCAGATTTTGTCGAATTCACCACCAACCGGAATTCGGGTCGATTTACTTTATGGATCAAGAGGTTATCTCCTTTTTTAAGTGTACCATTTTGGTCAGATAACGCAATGCTCTAAATTTAGGTTGCAAAACAAACCGGTCATGTATTATAACCACTTGAATTGGAAAGGCATTTTATGAGTTCAACCGGTGATTTGTTTTCAAAATGTTACAAGTTTGAGGATGCGAAAAAGCTTCAAGCAATGGGTCTATACCCCTACTTCCGGGCCATCACGGCATCCACCGGCAACAATGTAGTCACTGGCGGCAAACGCCAAGTGATGATTGGTTCAAACAATTACCTTGGACTTACCCATGATCGCAGGGTCATGGAGGCTGCGAAAGATGCGATCGATAAATATGGAACAGGTTGCACCGGATCCCGGTTCTTGAATGGGAACCTTGATCTTCATGAGCGGCTCGAAGATCGCCTCGCCAAATTCGTAGGCAAGGAAGCGGCGCTTTGTTTTTCAACCGGATTTTTTGTGAACCAGGGAACCCTTGGAGCCCTGATTGGCAGGAGCGATGTCATCTACAGTGATCGCGAAAACCATGCGTCCATTGTTGAGGGAACCCAGGTGGCTCTGGGCGATACACTTCGATTCAAGCACAATGACATGGAAGACCTCGAGCGCATCCTGAAGGCGACTCGTGAAAAATACGATGGCGCCATGATCATTGCGGACGGTGTGTTTTCAATGTCAGGCGACATTTTGAATCTTCCCGGCGTGGTAGAGCTGGCCAAGAAGTACAACTGCAAGGTTTATGTGGATGATGCCCACTCACTCGGTGTTCTTGGGCCCAAGGGTGAGGGAACCGGACAGCATTTTGGAATGCACAAGGACATCGACCTTGTGATGGGAACCTTCTCGAAGTCGTTTGCATCGATTGGTGGTTTCATTGCAGGAACCGCCGATGTGGTTCATTACATCAAACACAAGGCGCGTCCATTCATGTTTTCAGCGGCGATGTCTCCTGCCGCGACTGCGACGGTACTCAAGTGTCTCGACATCATGGAGAGCGAACCGGAGCATTTGGAAAATTTACGTAAAAATGCCGAATACATGAGTAAAAATTTGAGAGCGATGGGATATAATACCTTGAACAGTCGCACTCCAATCATTCCGCTTTTGATCGGTGATGATGCCGCATCTTTTGCGATGACCCAGAAGCTTTGTGCCGAGGGCGTGTTTGTCACTCCTGTGGTACGGCCCGCGGTTCCGGAAGGGTGTTCTTTGATCCGTACCAGCTACATGGCATCTCACACCAAGGATGATCTTGATTACGCCCTTGAGCATCTTCAAAAAGTGGGTCGCGAATTCGGAATTCTTGGTAGCAATGAAGCGACCGAAAGGCTGAAGCGCATTGCAGTAGAGAACTTCGGTCACCACGCCGTTCTATGATCATTCTCGGGGTGGACCCCGGATCCCGCCTTCTTGGCTATGGTCTGATTGAGAAAAAAGGCAATCAGCTCCGAGTGGTTGATCATGGAACCATTCAGCTTTTTCACAAGGAATATAAAGACATTCCTGTGGATGAGACCACCCCTTCCCGCCTGAAGGAGATTCACATCAAACTCTCGGAAGTGATTCGCGAGTACCGACCCCAAGTGATGGCGGTCGAAAAGGTGTTTTTCGCCAAGAACGCCGTATCGGCTCTTAAGCTCGGGCAAGCACGTGGAGTGGTTCTGCTCACTGCTGCTGTCCATGATCTCGAGATTTATGAATACAGTGTCACCGAGGTGAAGAGCATGATCACCGGGCATGGGCGGGCGGACAAAGAGCAGGTCGCGAAGATGCTTACACTGATGCTTGGTGCCCAGGACTTCGCAACCGCAGATGCGTCTGATGCGCTTGCGCTTGCGGTTGCCCACGCGATGGGGGGAAAAGCCTCTGAAATCCAAGGACAATCCCCTTCCCGATCCGGGCGTAGTCTGAAGGATGTTGCCGAGGCGAAACTCGCGGCCAGTCGGCCAATGAAGCGTTGAAAACCTGCCCCATTCGCGCAATGATGGCCCCATGTTGGCATACCTCGAGGGAATCATCAAAGAGAGACAAAACGGCGAAATGATCGTACTTGTGGGAAGTGGGACACAGGGATTCGTGGGGTATCAGGTGAAGACTCCGGAACATCCCCGGTACGAGGCACTCATTCCGGGTGATCGTGCCGAAGTTTATTTGTATTCCCATGTGCGGGAAGATGCGTTTGATCTTTTCGGGTTTTTAAGCACGCAGGAGAAAAATCTCTTCACTACCCTACTCTCTGTGTCCGGTGTTGGTCCGAAGATGGCGCTTGCTCTGCTATCCCATACGGATGACGTGAATCTGATAGATATGATTCTTACGGAAGACAAGGCCGGGCTCACTTCGATTTCAGGCGTAGGTAAGAAAACCGCGGAACGCATGGTTTTGGAGTTGAAGGACATCATTCAGAAAAAAATCCAGTCGGGACTTCTTCGTTCAAGTCAAGGCGGCCCGAAGGCCGGTGGTTCACAAGGAGTGGTCGCTGGAGCGGACGGAACCGTTGATCGCGGCAGCAAGCTGTTTATCGAAGCTTATCTTGCGCTTCAAGGATTGGGATTCAAGGAGCTTCAGGCCAAGCAGATGGTTGAGGCGGCCCTCAAAAGGCAGATGAAATTGGATCGGGTCGAAGAGGTTGTGAAGGTCGCGCTTCAAGGGGGTAACTAATCATGGAACATCGGGAAGTCAGTCCGCGAATCAACTCTGATTCAACTGAGCCGCAGATCGAGCAAACTTTAAGGCCCCAGGCTTTGGAAGAATACATCGGCCAGGATGCAGTTCGTGAAAAGATCGAGCTTTTCATCAAGGCGGCACGCCAACGCGGAGATGCCTTGGATCACGTGTTGCTCGCAGGTCCTCCGGGACTTGGAAAAACAACACTTGCACAAATCATCGCGCGCGAAATGGGTTCCCAAATTCACATTGTGACCGGCCCGACTGTGGAAAAAAAGGGCGATTTGGCTGCTGTTCTTACGAATTTGCAGCCAGGAGATGTTCTCTTTATCGATGAGATTCACAGATTGCACATGGCGATTGAAGAGGTCCTCTATGGAGCAATGGAGGATTACAAACTCGATCTGATTATTGGGCAGGGACCCAGTGCGCGCACCATTCGTATTGATCTTCCAAAATTCACACTTGTGGGAGCCACTACCAGAACCGGTTTGTTGTCGAGTCCCTTGCGCGGACGATTCGGAGTGGAGATGCGTCTTGATTTTTATGCTCCTTCGGATCTCTCGAAAATTGTGATTCGCTCTGCCCGAATCATGAATGTCGAAATCACTCCGGACGGGGCACTTGAGATTGCGACAAGGGCTAGGGGAACTCCAAGGATTGCAAACCGTCTGATCCGGCGGGTGCGCGATTACGCCCAGGTGAAATTCAAAAAAGTAACCGGGTTTTCCATTGATCAAAAAACAGCAAACGAGGCGCTCAATCTTTTTGAGATCGATGCGCGGGGTCTTGATTCAATGGACCGAAAGTTGCTTGCGGCAATGATTGAGAGGTTCGACGGGGGACCGGTGGGAATCGAAACCCTGTCGAGTGTGGTTTCAGAGGAGCGCGATACGCTTGAGGATGTGTATGAGCCGTTCCTGGTGCAGGAAGGATTCATTCAGCGAACACCACGGGGTAGGGTGGCCACCCATCTCGCGTTTTCCCATCTTGGGTATCCGCCGAAAACCCTGTTTTGATCAAAAGACAAAAAGCCCGCCTCGAAGAACGAGTGGGGCTTTTTGCTGATGAAATGGAAATCTAAATCAAGCGGCCATCTCTTCGCCTTCGGCCATGTGCCAAAGTTGATAAAGGGTCGCTCCTTTTTCATTGCGGAACCAGCGGGAAGCATGTTCAGGTGGTTCGGCTCCGAGGCACTTTACCGCAAATGCATGTACCGTGGTCGTACCATCGGGAGTTACGATTTTGAATTCCCCGTTCGGTTGTTTCTGAACCTTTGCCGTTAGTGTCGGATTGCTTACAAAAAAGATGGTTTCGCCATCTTTCAAAAATCCTTCATGTACAATGCGGGTAAGGTCGAATTTTCCTTTTTTCTTGCTCATTCAGATGTCTCCTTGATTTAAGCAGGGTTTCCATAAGGCTCTTCGGCAAGGGAGGGTGGGTTCTTGAATGAAGCTTGATTTATATTTTGGCGTTTTCGGAGTCAGAACAATGTCGATTTTGGAGTTGGATGGCTTCCATCAGACCCATAACTTTAAAGGCCCGATGATCTAATGGATCACCAGGCCTTTAAAATGGTCGAGCTAGCGGGATTTGAACCCACGACCTCTTGCACCCCAAGCAAGCGCGCTAGCCAGGCTGCGCCATAGCTCGACTGACTCAAAATGAGGGGGTAGGGAACCTTAAAAGGAGCCCTGCAGAACTCTGGCGGACTTTAAAACCCGCTGACCAACTGCAATCGGAGAATCCACCGGGCTTTCGATCTCGTCAAGAGTTTTGACTTCGTAATTCTCGGGATTCGAGAAAATCGACTGAACCAGTTCAGCGTGGATCTCGTGGCCTGCTTTCACCAAAGTCACGTTGCCAATGATCGGAATAGGGGAGAGAGCGAAATCACCGATCGCATCAAGGACCTTATGGCGGACAAATTCGTCGGAATAACGGAGGCCTTCGGGGTTTACAACCCTTGTTTCATCGAGAACGATTGCATTCTCATACGAGCCACCCTGAACCAGACCGGCCTTTTTCAAGGCTTCAACATCCTTCAAAAATCCGAAGGTCCTCGCTTTTGAAACCTCGCGGAAATCAGACTTGCCAAGAGTGTAGGAGAGTTCCTGAGTCCCGATGGCGGGATGAGCCCATTCAATTTTTGCCTTGATCTGAAGGCGATTGGAAGGCTCAATCAGGGCAATTTTATCGCCCTTTCGCACTTCAATCCGCTTTTTAAGGACCGCAACTTTGCGAGCTACTGATTGATCGAAAAAACCGGCACTGAGTATCGCATCACAAAACAAGGCGGCAGAGCCATCCATGATGGGCACTTCGGGCCCATCCACTTCGACCAATGCATTGTCCACTCCAAGAAGTTTAAGAGCAGAAAGAAGATGCTCGACAGTGGAAATGGTAACGCCGTCGCGACCAAGGGTGGTTGCCAGACGTGTCTGAGTTACAAATTCAAAGGTTGCAGGAATGGCGACGGGTTTTTCGAGATCCCTGCGCACGAACACGATTCCGGTATTCGGAAGTGCGGGTTTCAGCGTGAGAGTTGCGGGCTTTCCAGAGTGCAAACCAATGCCCTCGATTCGAACTTCACGTCGAATCGTCACTTGGTGATGGGCTTTTGGGTCAAAACGCCTGTGCATGTTCAAAAGTGTCCCTCGACCCTATGTAAAGCAAGCTCTGTGCCACAATTTGCCCGGGCTTGCATCTAAAAAAACCATTAAAAACAGTACTTTAATTATCTTGCGCTCACGAGACTCCCGTTAGGGCGTGTCGCTGTGTACACTCGGTTACAGATGCCTGTCTACAAAAGTGTACAGTGAGATTCATTGAATTTTATCGAATCCTGCAAAGCGTCAGGCCATCGCGTAGCGGGAGCAGAAGGGTCTCCACTCGCGGATCAGCTTTGCGGGATTCATTGAACTGATGAATCGCATGATCATTGGCCTCTTTGGGATTGAGTACTCGTCCGCTCCAAAGAACATTGTCGACGAGTATCCAGCCGCCTTTTTTTACGCAGGAAAGCGCGCGTTCGAAATAAATCGGGTAGCCGACTTTGTCGGCATCAATGAAGGCAAGATCGTAGGGCGCACGAATGCCAGACCTGATCTCCCCCTCGATCTTAAGTGAGCTACCAACGGCATCACCAACCAGGCTTTCAATTTTTTGCGTCATTCCCGCTTTATCCCAAAATGTTTTTGCGATGCCAACCGCCGAAGGGTCCCGATCCAGAGTAGTGATGATTCCATCTTCTGGAATTGCCAAAGCGAAGTGGAGGGAGCTGCAGCCAGTAAAAGTTCCGAATTCAAGAATTCGCTTCACACCGGATGCCGCGGCAAAAAAAGAAAGGAACTTTCCCTCGAGGTTTCCAACCTGCATGTGGGAAACTTTAGGTGCAAATTCAGCGGTGGCGATTTCAAGTTCCCTGAAAATTTCGTGCTGACCCGTGGAGTGGTTCTCGCAATATTGTTCAATTTCTTTTGGTGTGATCACTTGTCGAACTCCCGAGTGATCGAAGCGCCCAGGTTTTGAAGTTTCTTTTCTATTTGCTCATAGCCGCGATCAAGATGATAGATTCGTCTTACGTTGGTCTCACCCTTCGCCGCCAAACCGGCAATGATCAGGGATGCGCTTGCGCGAAGATCGGTGGCCATCACGGTCGCACCCGTAAGGGGGGAGGGGCCGTCCACGCGGGCCACATTTCCTTGAATCTTGATCTTCGCGCCCAAGCGGCAAAGCTCAGGCACATGCATGAAGCGGTTTTCAAAGATGCTTTCTCTGATAACAGACTGTCCCCTGGCCTGGGTTGCAAGAGCCATGAATTGGGCCTGCATGTCTGTCGGAAAGCCTGGGAACGGCGCCGTTTCAAGTGATATCGGGCTTAAGGGGTCCTGGAAGCTTGCCCGAATTGAATTCGAAAACCTTTCAATTTTCGCCCCCATAAGTTGAAGCTCATCGAGCGCCGAAGTCAAAAAGTCCGGAGAAATTCCAAGCGTTTCCACAGACCCCTCGGTAATGAGGCCCGAACACAGGAAGGTGGCGGCCTCAACCCGGTCAGGTGCTACGGAATGATTCATGCCCTTCAATGAGGAGCCCCCCGCAATGATGATTTCGGATTGACCTTCACCCTTGATTTCAGCACCCATCGAACGAAGCGCTTTTGCAAGATCGATGATCTCGGGTTCGCGAGCCGCATTTTCAATGATCGAGGTTCCCTCGGCAAGGGTGGCAGCCATGAGGGCATTCTCGGTCGCACCAACGCTTGGGAAGGGCAATTTCATCCGGTTGCCTTTAAGTCCCTTCGGGGCGGTTCCATGAATGTATCCGCTCTCGATGATGAAATGAGCGCCCAAGGCTTCGAGAGCGGAAAGGTGAAAGTCTACGGGGCGGGCGCCAATGGCACACCCGCCGGGAAGGCTAACCTTGGCTTCACCGCGCCTCGCAAGGAGAGGGCCCAAAACCAAAACGGAGGCTCTCATCGTCCGTACGAGGTCATAGGGCGCTTCGATGGAGTGAAGAGGTTCGCCATCGACTTCAATGAAATGGTTATCTTCATTGAAGTTGGCGCGTAGACCGAGAGCCGATAAAACCTTGAGTGTGGTTTGGATGTCGGCAAGAGCAGGGATGTTCTCGATTCTTGATTTTGCCTGACTCAGAAGAGTCGCAAACAGGATGGGAAGGGCGGCATTCTTTGCGCCGCTGACCGCAACCCGTCCCTCCAGTCGTTTTCCACCGATGATTTTTAGCTTTTCCATAGTATTTTCCTTACTTCGAAATCAGTGATGCAAACAAAACTCTTGATCGCCCGGTGAGGTCGGGGATCAGTCGTGTTTCGTAGATGCCATTGGATGAAAAAAAGTGTTCGATCGAGCCAGCTCTTTCGTGGGGCACCTCTAAAAAGACCGCTCCAGAGGGTTTGAGCAAGATTTGGCAATTTTCACGCAAGTTCAGATAGAAAAACATGGGATCGAGGGGCCCGGACTCGTCGATTGGAAAAAGGGCATTCTTGGGCTCATGGAGCCGGACCTCTTTTTCGATCTCGTCCTGAAACGAAAGATAGGGCGGATTTGATAGCACCAGGTCAAAAGGGCCGTGCGGGCTCAAAAGCTCAAATCCCGTCGCGGGTGACGGGCTGTGAAGTATCTGGAACCGGGATTCGAAATCGGGTCCGAGATGTTGCTCAAGATTCATTTTTGCCAAGCTGATTGCATCGACATTCAGCTCCGACGCAACACCCGAGCAACTCGGAAAATGACTGAGGATCTCGCAGCTGATGATTCCGGAACCGAGACCCAGTTCGGCAAACCGGAAACCCCCGGGGATTTCCCGCTTCTTCAGGTAGCGGAGCGCCTCATCCACAAGGATTTCGGTTTCAGGCCGGGGGATGAGTGTCGAGGCGTCCACCCGATATTCATGGGAATAAAAAAACTGATAGCCCAGAAGATGCTGCAGAGGAACACCCTTGGACCGGTCCTCGGCGACGTGCAAGGCTTCAAGGGTTTGGGCCGCATTTGGAATCGGGTCTTGAGTACTCAGGTCGCTTGGTTTTTGGATTGACTGATTACTCATTCTGAAAACATGAAACAGAATTTGCTCGGCTTCGGCTTCTGGTGACTTCGCATGGGGGGAGGCGCTCAGAATTTCGATGATCCTGGCCTTAAGCGCTTGCATATCCCGCCTGCTTCAAGGCTTCCGCTTGGTAGTGGGTCTGAAGTGCATCCAGAAGCTGGTCCACATGTCCCTCCATCACATCTCCGAGTTGATAGAGGGTGAAGCCGATCCGGTGATCGGTAAGGCGTCCTTGGGGAAAGTTGTAGGTTCGAATCCTCTCGGATCGATCACCGGTACCAACCATTGCGCGTCGGGAGTCTGCATGTTCTTTGGCCGCTTTCTCCTGTTCGGCTTCCAGAATTCTCGAGCGGAGAATTTTCATGGCTTTCTCTTTGTTCTTGAGTTGGGAGCGTTCATCCTGACACGCGACAACCACTCCGCTGGGAAGGTGGGTGATTCGCACCGCTGAATCAGTGGTATTGACCGACTGGCCTCCAGCACCGCTGGAGCGAAAAACGTCGATTCTGAGATCGGCAGGGTTGATGTTGATGTCCACTTCCTCCGCTTCCGGCAGCACGGCTACAGTTACCGTGGAGGTGTGGACGCGACCTTGAGCCTCGGTTTCGGGAACCCGCTGAACCCGATGTACTCCAGCCTCAAATTTGAGCCGCGAGAAAACCTTCTGCCCTTCGATCATCATGATCACTTCCTTGAGTCCGCCTTTTTCGGCCTGACTTACGGACATGACTTCCGTGCGCCAGCCCTGTCGCTCGGAGAATTTCTGGTACAGACGATAAAGCTCGCCTGCAAACAATGCCGCCTCTTCGCCGCCGGCGCCCGCACGGATCTCGAGCAGAATGTTCTTTTGATCGTTCGGATCTTGCGGAAGCAGCAGGACTTGCAAACGCTTGGTGCTCGCCTCGAGTTCGGGCTCCAGGGTTTTGAGCTCCTCCTTGGCCATGGCGGAAAATTCGGCGTCTCCTTCGACAAGCAGTTCGCGATTTGAACTGATCTCGTTTTTCAGCTTCCGATAATTCCGGAACTCGGCCACAACCTCCTGAAGGGATGCGTGTTCCTTGGAGAGCCGACGAAACTCATCCGGGCGTTCGGCCAGAGACGGATCGCCAAGCTTGTGCTCAATCTCCAAAAAGCGCGATTCAACCGCCTCCAACTTATCGAACATCAGTTACTCATCGATTTTACGAAATCTTCGTTGGTTTTTGTTTGTGCAACGCGATCGAGCAAGAACTCCATTGCGTCCACGGTGTTCATCGGGTGCAGGACCTTGCGAAGGATCCAGATCCGGTTGATGACTTCTTTTGGAAGAAGGAGGTCCTCCTTGCGCGTGGCTGACTTGTTGATGTCAAGGCAAGGGAACACGCGCTTTTCCATCAGCTTTCGATCGAGCACGATTTCGGAGTTACCGGTCCCTTTGAATTCCTCGAAGATCACTTCGTCCATTCTGGATCCTGTATCGACCAGGGCGGTTGCAATGATGGTGAGAGATCCGCCTTCTTCGATGTTTCGTGCGGCACCGAAGAATCGCTTTGGTTTGTGAAGCGCGTTTGAGTCCACGCCCCCGGAGAGGATTTTTCCTGAGGGTGGCACAACTGCGTTGTACGCGCGGGCAAGACGGGTGATGGAGTCCAGCAGAATTACGACGTCGTATTTGTTCTCGACGAGACGTTTTGCTTTCTCGATTACCATTTCCGCGACCTGTACGTGACGGGACGCCTGTTCATCGAAGGTGGAAGAGATGACCTCGCCCTTTACAGACCGCTGCATGTCGGTCACTTCCTCGGGACGCTCGTCGATAAGGAGGACAATCAACTTAACTTCGGGATGATTCGAGGTGATGGCATTTGCAATGTCCTGCAAAAGAACTGTCTTACCCGCGCGCGGGGGCGCGACAATCAGGCATCGCTGGCCCTTTCCGAGTGGAACCATGAGATCGATGATTCTGGTGCTATAGTTGGTTGGAACATATTCCAAGTTCAAGCGTTGTTTCGGGTAAAGCGGTGTCAGGTTGTCAAAGAGGGTTCGCTCGGAATTGAGCTCAGAGGGCTGGAAGTTGACTTGCTCAACCTTAAGGAGCGCAAAATATCTTTCTCCTTCTTTTGGGGCGCGGACGGAGCCGCTCACGGTATCCCCAGTGCGAAGCCCAAAGCGTCGAATCTGGGACGGAGATACGTACACATCGTCCGGACCAGGAAGGTAGTTGTACTCGGGAGCACGAAGAAAGCCGAAACCATCAGGAAGGCATTCAAGAACCCCGTCCGCAAAAATGTGCTCGTCTTTTTCCGCCTTTTTCTGAAGGATGATAAAAATCAAATCCTGTTTTCTCAGGCTTCCGGAGTTCTCGATGCCAAGAGCGCTCGCCATCTCGATCAGCTCATGGGCTTTCTTGTTTTTCAGTTCTTTCAAATGCATGGAGCGCTTTGGGGTCGCTTCGCCATTTTGAACTTCGGACGAGGGAGTGGAGTGCATGACTTCGGATTCCGGTGACGCCGCTTGACCGTCGGCAGGATCAAAACCCATCGATTCCAATTCATCCACCCCATCGTCATCGGGAAGTCCGGCATGATGCTCGGGGTTGGGGCGTTTGCCAGGAATGATGCGATTCTGTGGGCGCCCTTTTCCGGGATGGGGTTTCTGACCAGGCTTCTTTTGGGGGGTGTTTTGAGTGCTAATGGGACAACTCCTTTGTTGCTGGAATGGAAGGCGATATGGATGAATTGATTACTAAATTGTCAAAAATTTGGATTTTTCGAACGACCGCAAAAAATTAACAGAGGTTTTTGGTCTAGTCCAGCGAAAATTCGATGGTATCCTGTTCCCATCATGAAATGGGCAAAGCTTTTGATTTTTGTTTCGATTCTCTGCATCGCTTCGACTTCCTTTGTTTTTTATCGATTTGCAAACGAGCCGAATGAAGTCACCGCCACAAGCAAAAAAGTTGAAATCGATATTCTGAAAGGCATGAGGCCCCACGAAATTTCCTTTGCGTTGGAAAAAGAAGGCATAGTGAAGAACGCCACTCTTTTCTATTGGTTGGGACGCCTCACGGGTGGATGGAGTGGAATTCGTGCTGCAGACTACGAATTGAGTCCATCCCTTACTCCGCTCCAGATTTTCAAGATCCTGAAAAGCGGAATTGGAATTCAAAGATCGATCCTCATTCGTGAGGGCAACAACATTTTTCAAATTGCCGAGATTTTTGAAAAGGAGGGTCTTGGGGCCCGTGATTCCATTTTGAGAATGCTCCGATCGCCGGAATTGATCATCTCTTTTGGACTCAAGGATGAGGGAATCAGGAGTTTGGAAGGGTATCTTTACCCCAACACCTATTATTTCGACCGTAAGGAGACCGCTCTTAATCTGATCAAGCGGATGGTGGATGCATTTCTACATACCTGGACTCCAGAATTTGATGCTCGTGCCAGTGAAATCGGGCTCTCCAGGAAGGAAGTGGTGATTCTTGCTTCGATGGTGGAAAAAGAAACGGGCGCATCCTTTGAACGTCCGGTGATCGCTTCGGTTTTTTTCAATCGAATGAAAAAGAAGATGAAGTTCCAGAGTGATCCGACCACGGCTTATGGAATGGGAGAAGAGTACTCCGGAAATCTGACCCGGGAAGACCTAAGGCGTCCATCTCCCTACAATACCTATACTGTTCCCGGCCTGCCTGTGGGGCCGATTTCCAATCCGAACCCGGAATCAGTGAGGGCCGTGCTTTATCCGGCGGATACCGATTATCTGTATTTTGTTTCCAAGAACGACGGGACTCACATGTTTTCAAAAACCTACGAGGAACACAGTGATTGGGTGAGAAAACTCCAGCTCGATCCACGCGCGAGGGCTGGAAAGAGCTGGAGGGATTTGTCAAAACAGGGAAAGGTCAAGCCGGAAGGGGCTGTTGAATGATCAAAGGCCGGATTGATCCGACCCGGATGAAAATCCTCACGGAAAACATCAGACTAACAACGATTCCTGCCATGAACAGAAACACCCAGCCGCCGCCAAAAAAGAGGCCGATCAAGGCGTACCCGATGATGTAGCTCAACATCGCAGTGAGAAGGGAGAGAGCCATCATGATGATGAGAAGTGAAAGAATCACTTTCACAAGAAATCTTCCGAACCCGGCCGGCTCCCGAAGCGACTTTTCCTGCAGTCCGAAGATGCGGTCCTTGAATTGTTCGAAGCTTGCTCGGCTAAGAAATCCTTGATCGTCGAGGCTTGAGCCAAGCTGAAGAAGGAGCGGGTCGGCTTGCTTTTTTACTTCATTTCCCGAAATGGGCTGTTTTTGAAGCTCGGGGAGCGGCTCGTTCCCGATATCCTCAATGACTGAGAGGTCTTTTGCCTCGCTCACGATTTCCTCGTCTGCTTTGGAGAGAGACTCTTGCAGCAAGGTTTCTCCATTGGCAGCGCGATTCAGTTGCTCGTCATTCAGTGTGTGCGCCTTGTTTCTAAGGCGCACATCCAGTTTATAAAGACGGTAGGCCAGTTTGAGTTGAGCTTTTTCACTCAGATTCTCGAGCCGATTGGCAATCCTGTTCTCAATGAGGGTGAGCCTGGAATTCACTTCGGGAGCCAGGGCCTGTTGCAAACCTTGGGATCCGAAGGCGCTTTGGATTTGAACGTTGAGGAACTGGGCTAGAACAAAAAAAGTAAAAATGGATTTCTTCATGGCCGAAGACTTATCCGAATCTGTTTATTTTGTAAACAAAAATAATTTAAAGAAAGCTACTCCAGCGTTACTTGCCTTGTGAATTCAGAAGCTTTTGTAAACAGCTCCTTTTTCCGGGATGCTGGCATTTTATCGAGCAGTTTCACCATCATGGAAAGCCTCGGGTTCCTCGAAAAGAAGGATCGATTCCGGTCAATGAAACTCCAGTAAAGGCCGTCCCAAATCTCGCACCAGGGGCCCTTTTCATAATCGCTCATCTTGAGAATGTAGTTTGATCCCGAGATATAGGGTTTGGTAGCGAAGATCCCGCCATCACTCATTTGGCCCATTCCAAAAACATTCGGTCCCATCACCCATTCATAGGAGTCGATCTGCATCTCCATGAACCAGCGATACACCTCGTGGGGATCAACCTGGCAAAGCAACATCAGGTTGCTCACGATCATGAGGCGTTCGATGTGGTGGAGGTATGCGGTACGATCCGCTCTCTGGATTGCATCATCGAGGGGAGGGATTCCCGTAGTGCCCCGATACCATGCGGCCCCCAGTTTGCGATGATGGGAAAAAAAGTTGGTTTCGTGCTCTTTTTCGCCGAAAACGGCATCGATTCCGAAAACGAACTCACGCCATCCGATGATCTGACGAACAAAGCCCTCAAGAGAGGCAAGAGGGGTTTTGTGTTTTGTGCCGAATTCGACGGCCTGTTCGACAACCTCTTTCGGATTCAAAAGTCCAAGATTGATGAGCGGGGACAGGAGGGAGTGATTCAGGGATGTGTGCTGCTTCGAAATCGCATCTTCGTAAGGACCGAAGTCCTGAAGGCGCTCCTTTAAAAAGATTTTAAGCCATTCCAGAGCTTCCTTGCGAATGGCGGGAAGATATCTCGGCCCAAGGGTTCCCGGATGTTTCCGGAAGTGTTCATTCACCAGTCTTGCGACCGGCTCATCATGCGGTCCGGGCTTGATGGCGGGAAGTGCCGGCTCACGATAGGTTTTCGGGAGCTTCTTTCGGTTTTCCAAATCGAAACTCCACTGTCCGCCTTCGGGCCGCCCCTTCGAGTCGACCAGGATTCCGAGGCGTTTTCGTTCGCGTTCGTAAAAGGTTTTCATGAAGGGTCTCTTTGAGGATTTCAGATAGGCGCGGAACTCGTCTTCGCCACAAAGAAATTGGGGATTTGGAAGAGTTTCCAAGGTGATTCCGTTCTTTTCGCAAAACCTGGAGAGTTCGGAACGAAAGCTGCGGTCCGGAATTGCCGCCACCCGAATCGCGCGATCCTTTCCGAGTTCAGTAAGAATCCGCTTCAGAAAGGGAGTGCTTTTCGAATCCTCTAATTCAAAATACGAAACTTTGATTTTTTCCTTCAAGAGATGATCCCGGAATTCCCGCATGGCCACAAAGGTGTGGTGAATGCGGGAGCGGTGATAACGGAAACGACCGGCGACTCCCGCATCTTCGATCATCAGAACGGAATCTCTCGAACTGAGTTTCAGGGGACCGCTGGACGTCCATTCGGGAAAGAGCTGGTTGCCAAGAATCAGGGTGGTTGCCATGAGCGACATCATGGAGTCGATTTCCGCCGAAAACAATGCCTTTGACTCTTGAGTTTGAAGGTCTGTCCGGACTATGCTTCACCCATGCTGAAGCTCCTGCTTTTATTTTCTTTTTTCATCGGCCCCGCTGCGGGGGCTGAGGTGCGCTTGCTCGTGAAATCAAACTCTCCACTTGTCGGAGGCGCGATTCTTCGGGGACTCCCTGGCTGGCAGCTTCTCAGGACATCGAGGGCTGGTAAACGGAATCTCATTCGCGAGCTCCACATGAACAAGAGTGTTGAATGGGTTGAGGAGGACCTTCGAATCACTCTCGACCCGTTGAATGTTCGGTTGGCACCGGATCCAAAAGAGTCCGAACAGTGGTCGCTCTCGAAACTCGAGGTGGCAAAGGCCCGCTCTTTGATCAGGCATATATCAGTTCCGGTGCGAGTGGCGGTGATCGACACCGGTATTGATTCTTCCCACCCGGATCTCGCAGATCGAATTTTCGTGAATGCCCGGGAAATTCCATTCAATGGGATTGATGATGATGAAAATGGTTTTGTGGATGATGTTCACGGCTGGAACTTTGAGGCCCTCAACAACGATGTATCAGACGATTTTAACCATGGGACCCATGTTGCGGGGATCATCGGAGCTTCGGTTGGAAATGGTATCGGGGTGAGTGGAGTTTCGCCAAACGTTGAGATCCTCCCTGTTCGATGGACCAGGAAGGGGTCCGGCTGGGGGGCCGACGCGATTGCCGCCATTCATTATGCGGTAAAGATGGGGGCTCGGATCATCAACGCAAGTTGGGGCGGTATCGGGTATTCGAAGGCCCTTGAAGAGGCTGTTCGTGCAGCAGAGGACAGAGGTGTCCTTTTTGTCGCCTCTGCAGGAAATGGTCGGTCCAATAACGATGTGAAGCCCAGGCACCCCGCGAATCTGCGTTTTTCAAATGTGATTTCGGTTGCAAGTACCGATGAAAACGACCAACTCGACACCTATTCGAATTTTGGTTCAAACCAAGTGGAATTCGGGGCCCCGGGGAAGGAGGTCCTGAGCACTCTCATGGGTGGACGGTACGGTAAGCTTTCCGGTACTTCCATGGCTGCCGCGATTGTAAGCGGAGTTGGTTCCTTGCTCTTGCTGATCAATCCCGAATTGAAGGCAAAGGAATTGAAGCGGATCCTCATGGGCACCGCCGTGGTTGTTCCAGGCCTTGAGGGGAAGACCATCACGGGTGGCAGGATTGATGCGCATCGAGCGGCCCGCTCGGCGCTTGAGTCCATTGAAAAGAACCTACCGGAGACGGATGACTCCGATCTTTCCGGGGCTGGGCGTGCGGATCGGGAAAATACGGGCGCCGGAAACCTGATTCGTCCGGATGCAAGTGAATCAGGAGCTCTGAGTCAGGGTCTTGAGGTCAGATTTGTGAGGCGTTTGAGGGGTGTGGAGACGCCGATCGAGGGATTCGCTTTTCGAGCGCAAACCGCTTTGGATGGATTGAGCAAAACTTACCGGTCGGATCAGGATGGAATGATCCGTGATCCTGATTGCCAAAAGTCCTCGATCTCCGTTTCTGTGACTTTGGAGGCGCCCAAATTTCTGGTTACGCCCGGAACTGCGCCGTATGAGGTGTTGTTGAATCTCAAGTGCGGTGTCGCGCAAACCGTGATTTTCGAGGAGGATTCCGAGTCGGGACAGGCGATCGCAATCTGGCAGATGCTTGTTCGTGCGGAAAGAAAGCTCTCGGAGTCGGTGGGTACAGCGTTCTGGAGGAGACAAATTGAAATGATCTGGCCCGGCAAAGGAGACTATTATTCGGGTGATGTCGTAAATCTCACTCAAGGCCATCATTGGGATGTTGTGGCTCATGAGCTTGGGCATGCGGTCTATGATCAAGCGGGGATCGGAGCGTTTGGTGGCGGTCCCCATTACATCGATCAGTGCTATACCGGAGCGCTCGCTCTTTCGGAGGGCTGGGCCTCATTTTTCTCGGCATGGCTCAATATTGATCTTGCCGACCCCGATGCAAAATTCGAATACATGGTGAAACGCAGGGCACCCATCAGATTTGAGAACATTCCCGCAGATGTTTGCGGGAAATCCACAAATGAGTGGAGGGTTACCGGTTTTTTTTGGGATTTGATGGATACACATCGGGACGGAGAGACTTTGAATGAGCCGTTTTCAAGGCTCTGGAAGGATCTTGCTCGCTCTAGGTCCGGCTCGACGGCTCTTGCAAGGGATCGACTGAAAAACAATGGTTGGGATTTGGACAGGCTGAGGGAAATTTGGAACCTCAATTTTCCGGACGAGCAATTGCCCTGAAAGCATCATGATTTCAGTATCTTTTGGGAGTCGAATTGGGGTTTGAAATTCCCGTTTGGATGGGCTAGTTTCCAGACTGAATCACTCGAGGGTTTTTGTGAGTTCTTACTTGGTCTTAGCGCGCAAATATCGTCCGAAGCAATTTTCCGAGATGGTCGGCCAGCAGTCCGTTGTCCGGACCTTGGTGAACGCCATTCGGATGAATCGCACTCATCAGGCATATGTATTCTCGGGCTCCCGCGGAATCGGCAAAACCTCGATTGCACGAATTTTTTCAAAGGCACTTCGTTGCCCGAATGTACAGCTGAAGGACGGGCTCCTTTATTCGTGTGATCAATGCTCCGATTGTGCCGAAATTGCGGCAGGCAGCAGCGTGAATGTTCTTGAGATTGACGGAGCATCGAACAACGGCGTGGACAGTGTGCGCGAAATCCGGGAAAGCGCGAAGTTTCTTCCTTCGAGTGGCAAATACAAGATTTACATCATTGATGAGGTGCACATGCTTTCTGTGTCAGCCTTCAATGCGCTTTTGAAAACTCTGGAAGAGCCGCCAGAGCACGTGGTTTTCATTTTTGCGACCACGGAGCCGCACAAGATTCCTGAAACCATTCTTGGTCGTTGCCAGAGGTTTGATTTCAAGCGCGTCACGGTCGCCCAGATCACGGAACGGATCCGGGAAGTATTGAAATCCGAGGGGATCGAAGCCGAGGAGGCTGCTCTGGGTTTGGTGGCTCGTGCGGCAGAAGGCTCCATGAGGGATGCGCTTTCGATCCTCGATCAGGTGATTTCCTTCTCTGGTTCGAAGATTGCCGCAGCTGGTGTTCGTGAAAGCATCGGTCTGATCGGAACAGAGCTTGTTTTTGAGTTGCTGAAGGGAATTCTTGCGCGTGATGCGAAATCCGCGCTTTCGATCGTTCAGTCAGCGTTCAATCAGGGTGTTGATCTCAAGACTCTTTTGAAGTCCCTCTCTGAAATGCTTCATGCCTTGATCCTGATTCAGGTTGGCATTGAGAAGCCCGAGACCGAATTCAATGAGGATGAGCTCGAGTTGATTCGAGGTCTTGCAAGTCACAGGGTGCTCGAAGAAAATGAATTGATCTTCCAGGTCTTGCACCATGGATTGGACTTGCTCTCCCGCGCGCCACAGCCAAAACTGATTTTTGATCTTCTTGTCATAAAGTCGTCTCTTGCAGAGGCGATCATCCCTGCAGATGCGCTCAGGTCCGAGACCGCATCGCACAGCCCCCGGAGGGCTCCCCGGCCAGGCCCGACGGTCTTAGTGGATCAGGAAAAAATTGAACTGGTGGAGAAGGTGAAGGCAGCGGCCGGCATGATGGCTGCGGCGGGCGCCACCGCACGGCCTCCGAGCGAACCAGCTTCAAGCGCTGCAGCGGGGCTTGGGTTTTCTTTTGCAAGCGGGGAGCGAAAGGCGCCCCCCAAACAAGCGCAGACGCCGGAACCGGTGCGGATTCAGGGTGATTCATCCAGAATCTGGGATGAAATGATCGAAGCCTGCTTTGCCACTCGGCCCATGCTTGCCATTTTGCTCGAGTCGGTGGTGGAGTGGGAGTTTCCAAAAACTCAAAGTGATCGTTTCAGGCTTGGATTTCGATTGCAGGATCAGTCCAAGATCGATCAGCTCACCCACAAGGCGGTGCGTGAACAGTTCGGACTTTTGGTCGAATCCTCGCTTGGCTTTCGCGCAGTTCCCGAAGGGTTCATTTCGACGAAAACCGGTGAAAGCCTTGCCGAAAAAAATGCCCGCTTGAAGCGAGAGGCGCATCATCACAAGATGCAATCCATTTTGAATCATGAGATCGTGCTTGAGGCGCGATCCCTTTTCGGTGTGGAGCTTACGGGAATCAATGTGGTGGAAAGGGAAGCATGAATCCTTTGTCGAAACTGATTTTTGAACTCTCCAAGCTTCCGGGAATCGGCGAAAAAAGCGCAACGAGGCTCGCCTACTTCATTCTGAATCAGGAGGACTCGTACGCAGAGGGGCTCGCCGGGGCCTTGCGCGAGGCGAAGACGAAACTCAGATATTGTCAGGAATGCTACAATTTCTCCGAAGTCGAAAGATGCGATACCTGTTCGGATGTGCGGCGGGACCAAGGCATCATTTGCATTGTGGAGCGGCCAAGTGATGTGATTCCGATCGAGAGAACCGGCTCGTATCGCGGAGTGTTCCATGTACTCCACGGGCTGCTTTCCCCGATGGATGGAATCGGGCCCGAGGATCTGAAGATGAAGGAGCTTTTCACGAGGCTCAAGGATCGTGACGTGAAGGAAGTGGTGTTTGCGCTCAATCCTTCGGTCGAGGGTGAGGCCACGGCCCTTTATCTTTCCAGGCTGCTAAAGCCGGTCGGGGTCAGGGTTTCCCAAGTCGCTTATGGAATTCCGTTTGGAGGAACCATTGAGTTCACTGACAGACAGACGCTTGGAAAAGCCCTTGAGAATCGCACGGAGCTGAACAAATGAGCTTTGTGAATTCGGTCACCCGCGAGGTGAATTGCAAGATCGTGTATGTGGGCACCGGGCTTTCCGGGAAAACCACGAATGTTCAGTACATTTACGAAAACACCCAGACGGACCGGGCCGGAAAACTGGTAAGTCTCTCGACAGAAAACGAGCGCACCCTGTTTTTTGATTTTCTCCCCCTCAGTGTGGGCGAGGTTCGCGGGTACAAGACCCGATTTCATCTGTACACGATCCCGGGCCAAACCTTTTATGAGGCATCCCGGGACTTCATCTTAAAGGGAGTGGATGGCGTGGTATTCGTCGTGGATTCGGCTCCTGAACGGATGGATGCGAATCTTGAGGCCTGGGATCAGTTCCAACAGGCACTTTTAAGACAAGGTTATGATCTGGCGCGTATACCGATTGTGTTTCAATACAACAAGCGGGATTTGCCCAATGCGGCAACACGAGAAGAGCTGGAAAAAACCTTCAATTTATCAAGAAAACCATCTTTCGACGCAGTGGCCAATCGGGGTGAGGGAGTGATGGAGACCCTAGAAAGCATTAGCCAAATGGTGATGGATGCTTTAAGAGGTTTGAGGGCAAATCCTTGAAATTGATTTACAGCTAAGTTCAACACCAGGGGTTTGAGATGGGGGAAACAACATGCGCAAAACTGACTTGGTCAGATTTAGGCGTATCTTTACAGAACAGAAAAACCAGATCCTGATGAATTCTGGAATGCTTGACGAGGGGTTCGTCAACAGTCCGGAAGACAAGGATGAAGTCGATCAGGCGAACGCCAATATCGAGCAAGCAATGAGACTGCAGCTAAGGAATCGTGAAACCTTCACGCTTTCCCGTATCAACGATGCGCTTAGGCGGATTGATGATGGCTCCTTCGGGCGCTGCGACACTTGCGATGAATACATCGAGCTCAGACGCTTACAGGCCCGGCCTACGACCACTCTTTGCATTTCCTGCAAGGAAGAGGAAGAGAAGATGAATGCTTCAGCAATCCTCGGTCATCGGCTGCAAGCCGTGCATTGAAATCGTAAATATCAAAAACCCCCGGTTCTCTTCCTTGAGAACCAGGGGTTCTTGTACTTCTCTCACAAGGGGGGACACTCAATTCCGTTTGAGCAACCTTTGCTTCATCCTGAAGTTCCGGTTTGCACTCGCCTCATCCTGAAGCAAGTTTCGTTTTGGGTTTGGTAGGCAGATTGGTCAGGTTCATTCTGAACCATTTAAAAGTCAAACGACTCATCCATAAGTCTGCCCCGGCGCCCGATTGGAGCTATGCGATCCGAAGACTTGGCTTCAGACCCATGCTTTTTGATTTTCGTCCATCAGCTGAGCGATGTTCCCGCTGCTCCTCTTCCTCTTTACAGCTGAGGCAGAGGTTCGCGGTAGGACGAACTTCAAGGCGGGAAGTTTCGATGGTCTGATCGCAACACTCACAGACTCCGAAGGTTCCCGCTTGAATCTTTTCTAAAGCTTCATTGATCTTTTTCAGGAAGAGTGCTTCGCGGCTGCGAAGGCGCATCTTCATTCCCTGTTCCATTTCGGCACAGGTGAGGTCCACTTCATCAGACATCTCATCGGTTTGGATCGTGAAATCCTCGTTGATGAACTTGTAGGAGTAGAGAAGAGCGGCCTTTTGATCTTCAAATAGTTTTTTGAATTTCATTACCTGTTCTTGCTTCATCATTGGTTTGTACTCCTTGTGGTTACGTCTGTTTTTCCCGTGTCCTTGGGCTTTTTTTGTGGTGCTGCCATCCTGGCTGCCTCACACCCCCTAAGAGTGCGAGAGGTGTGCCAGAAGTGTTGGCACGAGTGTCCTAGTGTGTTGTTGGTCTAAGTTATTGTTATCAAATGGTATTTATTGAGAATATCGAAGTAAACTGTTTGTATTTAATAAATTAGTGTCAGATCGCACCGGTGAAAATTTTCTAAATCCCCCTGGTTTCTCCCTTCAAACAAGCCAAGTGTGTCATGGGCAAGAGGTGGAAATTTCATGCAAAATGAGATAAGGTCTTCCCCCTATGGCAAGGACCAATAAGCCCCAGATCACTTTGGACACTATTTGTTTTGTAACTCCAGAGCAGAAGTTGCTTCGATTTCTCATGACGGAACCGACCACCGCATTCACTCCCAGGGTTTTATCCTCAAAACTTAAGGGAGTAAGGGGGCTTGGCGGCGTTGAGGGGATCACCAAGATCCTCAAGTCCTTGCAGGAGTTGGGACTTGTGATCTTCCTGAATAATAATCGCGAGGTTTGTCTTCAGAATGACCACCCCGCAATTCAGCTGATGAAAACATTCTGTGCGATTTCAGATCTTGAAGGGCTGAAGCAAATGATCGAGCCGATGTCGACACGTGGTGTTCTTTTCGGCAGTCGTGCTACGGGTCGCTCTAGAACGGACAGCAACTATAATTTATTGGTAGTATCCGAGACACCGGAGGAGATCAAAAAGATTACCTCTCGGCATCCTTTGGGCAAAAAGCTTGAGTCTATGGTTATGACTCCGGATGAATTCTCCTCAGTGGACGTGAAGAATAAGGAGCTTTCAAAGCATATTGATTCCGGTATCACGCTCTGGGGATCTTCGTGGTAAAGCCACTTTTCTTCTTTTTGAGCATTGTTCTTGTCATCGTTTTTGATCAGTGGACAAAATTCTTGGTCATTTCGAAGTTCGAATATGGTGAATCTCTTCCCTTGATTGCTGAGTTTTTCAGTCTTACCTATGTCCGCAACACCGGTGCTGCATTTGGATTTCTTGCTAACGCAAATCCAACCTTCAGGGTTCCTTTTTTTCTGATTGTGCCGATTGTGGCGATGGTGGTTCTTGGATTTTTATATCGGGACCTTCCGCAAGATGCAAAGTGGCGGGGGATGGCGCTGGGGCTTGTCTCAGGAGGGGCCATCGGGAATCTCATTGACCGCATTCGTCTGGGATATGTGGTGGACTTCCTCGATTTTCACTACAAAAGCCTCTACTATTTTCCTGCCTTCAATGTGGCGGATTCCGCGATCTGTGTCGGAGTCGGCATTCTTCTGCTTACGAATCTTGTAAGCAAGGAGACCCATGCATCCCCTTCTGTTTGAGCTCCATTTTGGAGGTCGTTCAATCCCCTTCCACACCTATGGCCTGATGATCGCTATTGGATTCATTTTGGGCGTGTTTACGGTTCGAAAGCTGGCGAGACGTTCGGGGTTGGATCCGGATCAGTGCGCAGATCTTGCCTTCTGGCTCTTGTTGCTTGGGTTCCTGGGATCAAGACTTCTGTTCATCCTGACGCGACTTTCCTATTTTCTCGAGAACCCGCTTGATGTGTTCAAGGTTTGGGAGGGCGGTCTGGTCTTTTTTGGTGGTTTGATCACAGCCACGGGTTATGCGATTTGGCACTTCAGAAGGCATAATTTGAACCCCTGGAGGATGATTGACATTCTTTCTCCAGGACTTGTGATCGCCCATGCTTTTGGCCGTCTTGGTTGTTTGAGTGCTGGATGTTGTTACGGTCATCCCACTGCGGCCCCCTGGGGCGTCCGTTTTGACTCTGAACTTGTGGATTTTTCTCTTCGAGGAATTCCCCTTCATCCCACCCAGATCTATGAGTTTGTTTCGTTGATGGTTCTTTTTTTCGGTCTGCTTTGGATTTTTCGGATCAAAAAAATCGATGGGCAGGTTGGACTTGCCTATTTCATGATCTATCCCTTGATTCGGAGTCTGATCGAGGTTTTTCGCGGTGACACCATTCGTGGATTTGTGGTTGAGGGGCTTCTCTCCACCAGTCAATTCATTTCGGCGCTCGTGTTTCTTGGGGCCCTTCTTGTTTTGAATCTCAGGTTGAAAACGGCGGCCCGGCAAAAATGATGCGATTGTGTTTCCTGATCCTATTTCTTTTCGGAGCAGAGGCTCGGGCAGGGTTTCGGCGCATCGTTTGTTTGAATCCCGTGCTCTCGGAGTGGGTTGCTGAAATCCTTGGTCGTAAGGTCGCCCTTCAAAGATTGGTTGGGGTCAGCGAGTATTCGAATCATCCTGACTACCTGAGAGGAGTTCCCGAGGTCGGACCCTACCCGAAACTTCACCTGGAAAAAATTGCAGGCTTAAAGCCTGATCTTGTCCTTGCTTCGGAGGAATACAATCTCCCGGAGCAGGTTGGGCGATTGAAGCGTCTCAAGTTGAACGTCAGAAGTGTGAAAAAAGAATCCTTTGGGTCGATGGAGGAGTGGATTGACTCCCTTGGAGGAATTCTTGAGGAACCTGCCGGGGCCGCGGATGTCAGGAATCGTTGGAAGAGTCTGAGGCAGGCCTT
>JAGWXK010000039.1 GCA_018969905.1 Bdellovibrionales bacterium | reverse complement strand
GCCGTCGGTGAGATCCAATTTAAGCATCTCGGAGTTCAGCCATCGAAGCCGCTCCGGATTCGGCTCACTCCCCACCCACAAGCCCAAGACCTCAATTGCCTGAAAGCGAGTGTCGGGCGATTGCAATCCATCCACCAAGGCCTCGCGGACCCCGCTCGAATTGCCCATGAATTGCTCCATCAGGGCATTCCTCGACTCGGGCTCGTACGCGGATTGTAACCATTTCTTCATGCTTTCCGGCGATGCAGGAGCCACCGCGGGAGCGGCACCCTCTATGGATGCCGAAACAGATGCTGGCGATCGATTGCCGTTTGACGGAAGCCTTGAGGAGAGCTTCTCCACCTGTTCTGCGACCATAACCCCTTGAAGTTCCTGAAAAAAGCGTGGATTGCTCTTCGAATCTGAAATAAAAGCTCTTAGCTCAGTGGTGTTGTCGCTTGTGCCAAAGATCAAGGCCCCGAAAACAAAAAGGCAAAAAGTCGACATTCCTGCAAGAAAGCGGATTTCCACCTTGAACCTTTCGGCATTTGTCGAAAGAAAATTGAAAAGAATTTAACTCCCCAGCGACTTGGGCACCCTAATCAGGTCTAAGTGATTGTTTTCCCACAAAGGAACTTAATCCCCTTGATGGCATGGATGATCTGTTCTTCGGTAAATCACTTCTTCATAGGTCACTTCTTTGCCCTGATAGGGCAATATTTACGCGGAGTGACTCATCAATCAAACTTCACGGTTTTTGAGAGTAATCTCGACTTCATACCAATGACTCTGCTCGACATAATTCTGAAAAGGGAAGTACCCGACCTCCCCTTTCAGGTGATCCAAAATCGCGACGGCCCAAATGAACTTGATAGACTTTAGGAATGCCGTATCGATCCTGATAATACTTTAAACTTGGCTGAAGACTTTTTTCTCCGGTTTTGCACTCAACCGCAAACAGAGGTTTTTTATTCTGAAGAACAACAAAATCGATTTCCCTTTTTTCGGTATCTTGAATGTAGCGCAATTCCATTTTGTAACCCTGGGTGTCCTCTCCAAAATGACAGTACTTTAGCAGATGCGACGCTACGAAATTCTCGAACCGTGCGCCCTCATTCAACGCTTGCGACCAGTCCCATAAATAAACTTTTTGCGTCTTTTTAATCGCTTTTGCACGGTTTTTCACTGCGTAAGGCGCAACTCGGTAACAAAAATACACTCCTTCCAAAAGAGAAATCCAACGATCGACGGTATGAGGTGAAACACCTAGATCCTCCTGAAGACTTTTGATTGAAAGCGGGGACGCGACTCGTTCGTAAAGAAGCTCTACCAATAGCTCGATCAAACTGACATCCTTTACGGTCGAAAGATCCGTTAAGTCTTGCACCGTAACGCGCGAAACACGTTCATTTTGCCAACGTCGTAGATGATCTAAATTTGCTTTTACAAAAGGCTCAGGGAAACCGCCAAACTGAAGGAGTCGGTTCAGGTCACCAGAATTCAGATCAGGGCTGATCTCAGGCAATGAAAATGGATGCAAGCGGTAGAAGTGATACCTTCCGGCAAGAGAATCACCACCCTTGCGGAAATGATCTAAACGAGCTGAACCTGTGATCAATATTTTCGTCTTGGGAAAATGCTTATCAAACAGACCTTTTGCGATGGTCCTCCAGTTCCGGTATTTATGAATCTCATCAAAGATGATGAGTTGCTGATTTTGATAGAATTCATTCCGAAGAATTAACTTTCGGTCACTCAAATCGTCCCAATTCAAATAGTGCCCTTCGGTTTGAAAAAGAGATCGAGAGAGAGTTGTTTTTCCACACTGTCGAGGGCCGCCGATCATCACTATTTTTTCTTTAAGATCCGATAAAAGGTAAGGAGCAATTGTTCTAGGATAAAAATGCATATGACTGCATTTTATACCGTATCAAAGTGCAGTCAACTGCATTTTAATCTTTAAGGAAGGCAAAGCAAATCGCCCCTTCTCAACGCTCTGAAAAAGAAAACAAGGTAGGTGGCGGCTGCTGACGAACCGGGGTTTTCAGATGATCGATGCCCAATCACACCGCAAGATTCTTCGCAACCTCGAGCAGCTCCCGTGGAAGCTCGGCAGGCATTCCCTGAATCTTCTTAAAACTCGTGATCTGAACCTCGCGCCCCTGCACCCCGACCATTCCCTCTTTGACACCTGCCAAAAGAGCATGCACCGATACCGCTCCCAAGGTCGAAGCCAGAAGACGGTCATGGCTTGATGGACTCCCTCCCCGTTGCGTGTGGCCCAGGATCGCAATCTTTGTGGAATAGCCAAGCTTCTCAAGCTCCTTTGACAATGGGGCGACACCGCCAAATTGGCAGCCTTCTGCCACTACAATGATGCTGCTCGTTTTTCCGCGGCGGATTCCGCGCTCAATGCTCTCTGAAATCGATTTCAGCGAAGTCTTCACTTCGGGCACGATGATACTCTCCGCCCCTCCTCCGATTCCAGTGTGAAGGGCGATCATCCCCGAGTGCCGCCCCATCACCTCAACCAAAAAAATCCGGTCATGAGAAGAGGCTGTATCGCGGATCTTGTCAATGAGCTGAACCCCGGTATTCACTGCCGTATCAAAACCGATCGTGTCATCCGTGCAGGGAATGTCATTGTCGATCGTGCCCGGAATCCCGATCACCGGAATCCCGCTTTCTTCATGCAAAAGTCTCGCACCCCGGAAGCTTCCGTCCCCTCCGATCACCACAAGCCCCTCGATTCCATGTTGTCTTAGGATCGAGATCGCCTTTTTGCGGCCGGCAGGTTTCATGAACTCAGGACAGCGCGAGGTGCGAAGAATCGTACCACCCCGTTGAATGATGTTTGCAACCGATGAAGGCACCATCGGATGGATGAGCCCCTCGATCAGCCCTGAGTACCCGCGCTGCACTCCCATCGCCTCGGACCCAAGCGCGATCGTGGTCCGAACCACAGCCCGGATTGCGGCATTCATGCCGGGAGCATCTCCGCCGCTTGTGAGCACTGCGATTCGCTTGGGTGTTTTGGATTTTGGAGCTTTTGGAAAAACAGGAATCGTGAACATAGGTGAACCTCTTACCATGGACCTCTTACAGGGATTTCAACTCATCCGGCAGCCTGAAATCCGAGCGCGGCGAAAGAGAGACCGAGTGAACCTTGGGACCCGGAGGGAGCGTCGTGCGCTTGAATTGCTGAGAAAAAAACCGTCCAAAAAAAACCGAATGTGCCCGCTCGATTTGCCGGGAGAGCTCGGGCTCGTTTTCGAAGGCAACCTTAGCAAGAGCAAGGATCTTTTCTTTTGAAAACCCTCCACTCAGAAAGCCGAAGAGAAAAAAATCATGCAATTCATAGGGTCCGATCAGGTTTTCGGTTTCCTGGGCGATCTCTCCATCGGCCTTGGGTGGCAAGAGCTCGGGCGAGATCGGCGAATCGAGAATCTTCTCAAGCACGGACTTAAGATTTCGGGAGGCCGCAATCTCAGCCAAGTACTGGACGAGCGCGCGCACCACGGTTTTCGGCACCCCGGAGTTCACCGCATAATGGGCCATGTGATCCGCATTGAAGGTGCACCAGCCAAGCGCAAGCTCCGAAAGATCACCCGTTCCGACCACGGTGCCTTGGTGCTCGTTTGCCAGATCAAACAAAATCTGGGTTCGTTCGCGCGCTTGTGCGTTCTCGTAAACGACGCTTCGATCCGACTCGGGCTTTCCGAGATCCTTCAAATGCTGATTCACCGCAGGCGTGATCGAAACTTCGATTTTCTGGTCCACTCCGATCTCATCGAGCAAAACTCTCGCGAAGTTCAGGGTTTTCTCGGATGTTCCGGGGCCTGGAAGGGTCACTCCGATCAGCTTCAATCGGTTTTCACAAAACGCACGCGCACGCTCCGCCACTTTAAGCGCAAGCGTGGAATCAAGACCGCCCGATACCCCCACAATCAGGCTTTTTGCTCCGGCACTCTCGGCGCGCCGAAGCAACCCATAGGCCTGGATGTTCAGCACATCCTCAAAATCCGGAATTTCGCTCAAAAACGGATACGCATCCACCCGCCTTCGCAGGTCCTGAAGCGCAACATCGTTTTTTAGAAACTCATGCACCTTCATGGCCTTTTTTTCCTGATGCTCGACTGCTTCCAGAAAGCAAATGTCCTTGGTGCGGGAATTCAAAATCCGCTCAAAATCAAAATCGACCGAAAAACAATCCGCGTTCTCGCTGAAGGGCTCTGATTCGCCGATCAGTTTTCCAAGCTCGTAGGCAAAGCTGTGCCCGGAGAATACCGTATCCTTGCTTGACTCGCTGGTTCCACAGCTTGAGTACAGATACGCGCAGTGGATTTTCTGGCTCTGTACCTCGACAAGCTTTTTTCGAAACCGTGCCTTTCCCACAAGCTCATTGCTTGCAGACAGATTCACAATCAGGTTTGCACCCCTTAGGGCAAGGCTTGTGGAGGGTGCCTCGGGTGCCCAAAGATCATGGCAGATCTCAACTCCGACCCGCATGGGGCCCGAGGAGAACACCTGATGGGGTGAGGCAAAAAACGACCCAAAAACAGGATGCGTGATCCCTTCATGAAGGGTTCGGCCCGTGACAAACCACCTGCGTTCGTAGAACTCACCCATATTGGGTAGAAATATTTTCGGGGAAAACCCAAGAAGCTTCCCATCCGAAATCACGAAGGCCCCGTTGAAGAGCCGTCCATCCTGCACCCTGAGCGGACCGCCGATCACCCATAGGCCCAAGTGTCCCTTCGAACCATCAATGATCTTTTTGATCGCAGTTTCGGAATCGCGGATCAGGGTTTCGGAATGAAAAAGATCCTCACAGGTATAACCCGTGATCGCAAGCTCTGGCGCGGATACGACCTGGGCACCCGCTTTTGATTCGCGGATCAAAAGAGCAAGAATGCGGTCCGCATTGATGAGGGGCTTTCCAAGTTCGATCTTTGGAAGGAGCGCCGAAACCCGGCAAAATCCGAACTGACCCCATTCCGTAGCCATGGTCAAGTTGCGGAGGACTCTGCGGAAGGCTCCGTGCTTCCTTGAGCTTCGTTCGTCTGAGGCCCACCTGCCTGGGCGGTGGTCGCGGTATCGACGCTCGCAGCCTTCTCCGTATTGCCATCATCTTTCTTTGCGTCAGCTTCCTGCTTCGGCGTTGCAAGCTGAACGGTGATGGCACGTTCATTCAGGGTCGCGCCCTCGAACTTTTTTACCGCCTCAAGCGCGAGCTCCTCGGTTTCCATTTCAACAAAACCGTACCCTTTTGATCTTCCGGTTTTTTTATTGATGATCACTTTGGCCTCGATGACCTTGCCCGCAACCGAAAGGACGGTGGATAGGTCGGCATCATTTACCTCAAAAGGCAGGTTTCCCACAAAAAGTTTTTTTGACATAACAGGTCCACCTTAGCGAAAGTAGCCTCATCATGCCAACCCTTTTTACAAAGATCATCAACCGCGAAATCCCCGCAAAAATCGTATTCGAAACCGATTCGGTCATCGCGTTTCAGGACATTCACCCCCAGGCCCCGCACCATGTTCTGATCGTGCCGAAAAAAGAGATCCCCACCATCAATGATCTTGATCGAGAATCCGCCCCCCTGATCGGCGAGCTGTTTTTGGCGGCAAAGGAACTTGCAGCAAAATTGGGCGTATCGGAATCAGGCTATCGGGTGGTGATGAACTGCAATAAAGACGGCGGACAAACGGTGTTTCACCTGCATTTGCATTTTCTTGCAGGGCGTGCGCTCAGCTGGCCTCCGGGGTGAGACCTACCACCCTTGGGCGCGAATCTGAAGGATCACGGCATCCCGATAGCTTTTGAAATCAGGGTAGTATTGGTGATTGCGATGAACAACGGGGGGGTTCCCCGTAACAATGGTCCCCTGATCCGCTTCAAACAGGAAAAAGCCGGGTCGACTCATCTTGAGCTGTTTTAAATCGAGCGGGTCCTCCACCCAAAAAATGTTGCTCGGACCAATATCAAGGAACATTCCCTCTCCAGTTCCATCAATCGACTTCACACTCTGGTGTACCGCCTGTTGAAGAGCATAAATCTGCTTTAAGCCCTCCTCCACCTCGGGTTTGAGCTGCCCCTTTGTGGAAAGAGGAAGGGATTGGATTTTTATGGGATTCTTCATCTCGGGTTTGATCAGGACGATCCCAAGGGTCGACTCATAAGTTTCCAAAATTGGCAGAACCGGAAAAACTCCCTTGTTCCAAGGCGCATTTTTCGGAAACGCAGATGCCGTCTCGATTTCACCAATCGAGGCATTCAACGCTTCCGTAACCCTGAGCTCCCGCTGGATCCCTTCTTGAAGCACAAGCTTGTGCTTCGGGAGCATGGGCAGCCGAAATCCTTTCTCGATCTTTGCGACTCGCGCCACCCCATCCGGCGCGGGCGGAATTCGATACACCGCCCCCCGTGAGCCAGTACCGATCCGCTCAAGCAGACAGACCTCCCGGACTTCCCCGCTTGTTGGATTTCGGAAGACCTGCACGGTGCCGGAAAGGTCCTCTGCCGCATGACTCGAATAAAGCGCCTTGAACCGATTGAGATATGGTTTGAGAAAGTCCGGGCACCCGGCTTCGGCCCCACTCGGCGAAAGCCCCATGGTCAGCAAAAAAAGATGGAAGACCCAAAGCCACCGCTTTTGCCCCATGATCAGGCCGCCTTCTTGTCGGAGTCTTTCATCTTCAGGTACCACTCGGGCGCTGCAAACTGCGCACGCGTGAAAGGGAGACGGTTCGTTTCGATTTCATTCATGAAAGTTGGGAGGTTTCCAACCGGAATGAACTCGCCCACGATTTTTCCATCCGGAGTCCTCCCGCGTTGAATGAAGCGAAACAGATCGCGAATCTGATAGCGTCCGAACTCATCGACTTCGGGAATCACCTCGCTGATGTGGGTCACTTTCCGCGATCCATCCCCAAGGCGTTTGATCTGCACCACCAGATGGATCGCGGCTGCGATCTGCCTTCGAATCGCTGCAGGTGGAACATTCGAGTCCCCCATCATGGCAAGAGTTTCAAGACGTACGAGCGCATCATAAGGGGTGTTTGCGTGAGCCGTGCCCATCGAGCCCCCGTGACCGGTGTTCATCGCAGAAATCAGGTCCAGCGCCTCAGCACCCCGAACTTCCCCCACCACGATTCGATCCGGGCGAAGACGAAGAGCAGCCTTGATGAGATCACGGATCGTCACCGCACCATGACCTTCCTCATCGCCGTGTTTGGTTTCAAAAAACACCACGTGATCGGTCTGAATTTTGAGTTCGGATGAGTCCTCGATGATCAGTACACGCTGGTTGTTTGGAATCCGGGATCCCAGAACATTGAGCAGTGTGGTTTTCCCTGATCCGGTACCGCCCGAGATGATCGTGTTTTTCGCAAGGAAAATGCAGACATCCAAAAACCGTGCGGCTTCTTTCGTGATGGAGCCACGGTTGATGAGATCGACGAAACTCGGGTTGCCTTTTGAAAACTTACGAATCGAGATCGTGGTTCCTTTTCTGGAACATGGCGGAAGTACGGCGCACACACGGCTTCCGTTCGGAAGACGCGCATCGAGTACCGGATTGTCTTCATCGATGGTGCGTCCCACGAATTGAGCGATGTTGCGGACCGCAGCCACAAGTGCCTGCTCATCCCGGAATTTTGCGTCCGTGCGCTCAATGAGCCCTCGACGCTCGACAAAGATTTCCTGCGGTCCGTTGATCATGACTTCCGATACCGAGTCATCATCCAAAAACGGCTTCACCGGCCCAAGAAAGGTCGCAATCGAATCATCAAATACGCTGGATCCGCCCTGCTCTGACATCATTATCTCTTCCGTATTTCCTCGTGATCGAGCGCTGCCTCACCCTCATCCGGGCTCGAGGAGGCCGGCTTTCTCTCGCCAAGGTCGAGCTCCCGCACCACAAGAGTCCCCTTCGCTCCATTCATCGGACAATGAAAAGTGTATTTTCCCGCATGTTCGGGGGTAAAGGTGATCTCCTCCACTCTCTGATTCCGGACCTGCCTTCGGATCTCAAAGGGATCGAGCATGAAGCATTGGGATTTCTGGGAGGCACCTGTCAGAAACAGCTTCACCGCCACACCTTCCGTGACAAAAACGGTAGAGGGAAAGAATCCAAGCTCATTTGCGATGACCGCGACCTCTTGATAGGCCTTCTCTTTTTTGAGTTTTCGGATCACTGCGGATTTCGGCTGACCCGTCAGGGATTTTTCAATCACGGATGCGGGAGATCGGTTGCCTGATCCCTCGAAGCTCGACTCCGAAATCGGTTGGAGCACCCTGGAGAGCTCGCGCTTCTTTTCGTCCCGTTTTGCGTCAGAACCAAAGCGCGAGATGGCGTCCTGGTTCTCGTTTTCAGAAGTCTCCTCTCCGATGATCTGGTCCGGGAACACCATAGCGAAAGCCTGCCCCATCATCGCCACTCCTGCGATCAGAATAAAAAGTCCCTTTTTTATCTTCATAGACACGTCCTCAAAAGACTGATCGGAAGAGCCTTAGAAAAAGTTGAGAGCCCACACCCCGCGTTCGCTTACGATACATCTCGCGTAAATCTTTCCTGTACAAAACACATCGGTCAAATAAATGACTTGGTGGATAAGTCAGTAAACTCATGAATTTAATATGAAATCATTTTAATTTTGACACCATAAGTCAATGGCATGAAGATTGAAATCAATAAGATTGGATGGCGAGCGAGGACGGCGGGACTCTTATTGATTTAGTCGCTGAACGGAACAAAAGGGGAATGGCTCGACACGACCCCTATTATCAAATTGTCATCAATCGAATGAACAAGATGGAGCTCCTGGAGGAGATGGTTCGATTCCAGGAGGAGCGCTCCAAGAAAGATAACCTGAGCCTCACCATGATGGTTCGAGGAAAAATCCTTTTTCGAGCCCTTGAGGTTACAGCCGAAACGGATGAGCTGAGACTTTTGGCCAGCTCCTATCGCAGGCATCTTGAGCACGAAATCGAGCTCCACTCGAAGCCTTTTTTTACTTGAGATCAAATCAGGTATCTTTGACTGGGCCCTCGCACAATCAAAGATACCCTTGGAAAAACCCTATTACAGTAGATTGCTCGCAAGCTCGGAGAGCTTCGAGCGCTCACCCTTCACGAATGTCACGTGCGCCGAAATCGACTGATCCTTGAAGCGATCGACGAGATACACAAGTCCGTTGTTGGCCGCATCCACATAAGGGTTATCGATCTGATACGAGTCACCGGTCAGCACGATCTTCGTATCATCGCCCGCGCGGGTGATGATGGTCTTGATTTCGTGGGGGGTCAGGTTCTGCGATTCATCCACAATCAGATACTGCTGCGGAATCGTACGCCCCCGGATGTAGGTAAGCGGTTCGATTTGCAAAAGCCCTTGATTCATGAGCTCTTGCGCGCCCTTCCCGGCACCGCGCCGGTTGCGGTTCGCAGAGGATCCGAACAAAAAATCCACGTTGTCATAGATCGGCTGCATCCACGGATTGAGCTTTTCTTCTACCGTTCCCGGCAAAAAGCCGATGTCTTTTCCGAGCGGGAACACGGGGCGCGACACAAGTAAGCGGTGATACACACCCTCATCGACGGTCTTTACGAGCCCTGCCGCGATCGCAAAGAGGGTTTTTCCGGTACCGGCCTTTCCAAGAAGACTCACAAGCTTCACTTCGTCATTCAGAAGCGCATCGACCGCAAAGGCTTGCTCGGCGTTTTTCGGGAAGATCCCCCAAAGCCCTTCGGGTGGCTTCACGAGTGGCACAATCGATTCAAGGTCTTTTGAGAAACGTCCCATCGCGGTGTGAGTCGGATTGGCGTAATCCTTCAGGATGACGTACTGGTTCGGATAAAGGGTTTTTGAGATATCCTTTTCATGCTCGAAAATCCGCTCTGAAAAGGGCAAGCGCTTGTTTGCATAAAATTCATCCACAAGACTCGGATCGACCTTGATGGTCGAAGAACCGGTGTAGAGTTGCTCGGGCTCGACGTTCGATGGCTCATAGTCTTCGGCCACGATTCCAAGCGCGTCGGCCTTGATTCGGAGATTTGCATCCTTGGTGAGAAACAGAATCGGGCGCCTCGGCTGCTCTTTTTTCAACATCAGCGCAAGACCCAGGATCTTGTTGTCGGCCTTGTCCATGCCAAGCTCAGCAGGAAGTGGAATGTCGCCGCCTCCGAGTTCAACGGTGAGCTGGCCGCCGTTTGGAAGCTTGACTCCTTTTGAGAGTTCGCCGGTTTTACGCATCTCATCGATGAGCCGGGAAAAATGCCGCGCATGACGACCGTTTTCACTCATTTCGCGCTTGAAGCGATCGATCTCCTCGATCACCACGATCGGGATGATCACATCATTTGCTCCGAGCTTGTAAATCGCCAGTGGATCAAACAACAGGACATTTGTGTCGAGGATGAACGCTTTTTTCAAGATGTGCTCCTTTTCCGGCTTCAAGGGAGTTGTGAAAAAGCGCTCCCTCTTGCCTAAAAAGTATCATAGGATGTGTGGCGCGCGAGTCAAAAAGATCACGATGAAAAAATTTCTGGAAAACCTGAAAGAAGAAAGCCTGCCGGGAGTCTGGTCGAAGGGCGTGCAAGCATCGCGTGTTTTGAATTCGATCGAGAAAACTTCGCCTGAGGGAAACCCGGAAGAGCTCCGTTTCAAAATCACGACGTCTGAGCGAATGCTCGCGTTTGAGGTGACCCTCTGGCCCGCGGAACTCGATGCTCATTGCAATTGTGGCAGCAAAGTGGAGCCTTGTCATCATATAGTTGCCGTAGCACTCGCACTGGAAGCCGGTACACTGAAATCAAAATCCGAATCCCCGGAAACCCCGAATCTCAGACTCGAGTACTCGTGGATTTATCAGGCGGAAGACTCGGGAAAACCTGCTCGAATCCGTTTGAAACGAGCCTTGATGAAAGGGGCGGAGGAAATCCCGATTCCCGCGTCACTCGTCGCCTGGGTGGGTGGCGTCAGAAGTGGAAGGCTTAACGGCCCCCTACCCTCCATTTCTCCAGTGGATCTCAAGATTGATGGAATTTATTCGTCGGACACTCCGGAGTGGCGGGAATTATTGCGGGCGCTCTCGGACCTCCCCCCTCTTCCCGTCGTTGGGCATCCGAGCCTAAGCGCCCTCCGCGTTCAAACTCTTCCCGAAAGACCAAAGCCAATTCTCAAAAATCTTGGCCCGGATGAATGGGCGCTTGAGTTCGGGGATGATCCAGACCTTCAGGTTCTTCAAGGCGGGCTTTGGATCAAGAACGGGGTCTTGGGCCATGGTCACGAGAAACCTTTGAATTACCCGACCCGTTTTTCCAAGCCGGAACTCGAAACCTCGCTGCTCGTAAAATTTCCTGAGTTGAAGGATTTGTTTCAATCCGTGATCGAAGGAGAACCGGAACTCGAGCTCACCCTTCACCCGCTTTCAGAGGACCGGTTTTCCGCTACTCTCCGGATCAAGTACCCATCCCAAGACGGCGCTCTTGTGCTTCGGGATCCGAAAAAAGAGGCAGAACTCCATCGGATTGCGCGCGAAGAGTACCAACTTGCAATCGATCAACCAAAGACGCTCGAAGGATCGGAGCTTTTGCGCCTCCGGGGCAATGGCGCACACAGCAGGTTTCCTGAAATCGAATCCACTCTCGGATCCTGGCTCAAATCCGAATTTCAAATCGATCTATCCGATGCGATTTCCCGGCAGGAAACCATTCTGAAACTCCTGCGGCTCAAGGAATCCAAACCCTCCGCAAGACCAAAGATCAAAGCGCTTCTTACCGCCTTCTCAGAAAAGACCGAAACCCGGGGATCTGAGCCAGACCAGTCGATTCCGGATTTCGTGAGAGAAAAACTAAGGCCCTATCAGGTGTCTGGAGTGAACTGGCTCCTTCATCGCTGGAAAACCCTGGGTGGCGCGATCCTTGCCGATGACATGGGACTTGGAAAAACCCTGCAAACGCTTGCGATTCTCAAGTCCCCCTCCCTGATCGTGGTGCCGGTTTCCCTTCTTCAAAACTGGAAGGCCGAGGCCGCGCGCTTCAGGCCCGATCTCAAGGTATCGATTTATCATGGCCCTGGCCGCACCTTCGATGAGAAGGCCGATGTGATTCTTACTTCCTACTCCTTGCTCGGGGCCGAGGCCGAACGCTTTGGTCGCACAAATTGGAAAGTCGCGGTGCTCGATGAAGCCCACATCATCCGGAATCCCGAAACCCGAGCGGCACTTGCCACAAGCTCCCTTACCGCCGATTTCAGGCTTGCCCTTACCGGAACTCCCATTCAAAACCGGCTGCGGGATCTTTGGAGTCTTTTTCAGTTTGTATCGCCCGGGCTTTTCGGGAGCGAGGATTCGCTTGATCTGAATACCAGCAAACCTTTTTTCCTAAGACGAACCAAGACCGAGGTACTGCCCGAACTTCCTCCGAAAACGCACCTCACCCATACCCTTCCGTTTTCAGAGTCCGAATCGACGCTGTATCGCTCGCTGTTTCTTGCGGCAAAACAGGAATTGATTTCGCGCATGGACCTTGAGGGCGAGAACCTGTCTCCACTTTCAATGTTTGAAGTTCTTTTGCGCGCGCGCCAGGCTTGCAATCATGAGGCACTTCTCGGTGCCGGTCCGGACATTGCTTCCGAAGCCGCTCCCACTTCTACCAAGCTCGACGCCATTCTTGCCCTTGCCTCGGAACTTCTAGAGGCAGGCCACTCGGTGCTGGTCTACTCGCAGTGGACGGGTTTTTTGGATTTGCTCGAAACCCGGGCAAATGCCGAATCCATGCCGTATCAAAGGCTTGATGGTTCGACCAAGGCACGGGGTGAGGTCACAAGAAGTTTTCAGGAATCAGACCGCGCAAGCGTGTTTCTCCTATCCCTCCATGCGGGAGGGGTCGGATTGAACCTCACTCGCGCAAGCCATGTGATTTTCTGTGAACCGTGGTGGAATCCATTTGTGGAACTGCAGGCCGAGGACCGCGCATACCGGATGGGACAAGAAAAGCCGGTCACCATCCATCGATTCCGGATCGGGGGTTCGATTGAGGAACGGATGGAGGAACTCCAAAAAGAGAAGCTGGCGCTCGGAGAAGGTGCCCTGACCTCGGGCGATTTGAAGCGCCTTCTGGAAGAGGGTTGATCGAGAGCTGCACTCCCCCTGCAAGGATGCCGGTTGAGATTCTTCGTCCCGCGCGCAGGCAAATCCGCCCATTTTGGCAATGATTTCAAAGGATTTTCAGCCGAATTGCGGCCAAATCCACTGGTCATTTCAGCCCCCCTTTAGTAAGGTTTTTCGCACCATGTGTGGAATCGTCGGATATGTCGGTCAAAAGCAAGCTCTCCCCATCCTCTTGGATGGTCTGAAACGTCTCGAATACCGGGGGTACGACTCCGCGGGCTTTGCGCTTTATTCCAAGGGTGACTTTCAAATCAAGCGGAACGCAGGTCCGGTCCAAGGGCTGGTCGATGCCAGTGCTGAATGCGGAAAAACCGAAACCCAAGGAATCGCCCACACCCGCTGGGCCACCCATGGCGCACCAAACGAAACCAATGCACATCCTCATCGCGCAGGTGAGATCGTGCTCGTCCACAATGGCATCATTGAAAACTATTCCGAGATCAAAAGCATGCTAATCAAGGAGGGTGTGAGATTCTCCTCCCAAACGGATACCGAAGTATTTGCCCAACTGATCGAGTTCAGGCGGCGTGCGATCGCAAAGAAATCAGATGGCGCCTCCGCAGAAACCATCCTTCTGCAAGCCATGCGCGAGGCCATGAGGGAGGTCGAGGGGCATTATGCGATCGTTCTCATGTCGCAGGCGATTCCGGGCAAGATTTTTGGAATCCAAAACGGGGCGCCCCTTGTGGCCTCGAATCTGAAGACCGGAGCCCTCATCGCAAGCGATCTTCAGGCGATTGTCCCCTATCACAATGAAGTGTGCTTTCTGCCAAAAGGTGAAATCTTTGTGGCCGACGAAACCGGCGTTCATGCAAAAGGCCTTCAGTTCGAGAAAATCGACTGGACCGCAGACAAGGTCGAGAAAAACGGATTTGAAAGTTTCATGTTGAAGGAAGTATTCCAGCAGCCCATGGTGGTGGCGGATACCCTGACGGGACGCTTACCCGTCGATCAAAAGAGCTCCTTTATCTGGGATCACCAAAAAGCGCACGAAGTACTCTGGAAGAATGTGAAGCGCCTCTACCTCATCGCGTGCGGTACCAGCAGTCACGCGGCGATGGCCGCAAAGTACTTTTTTGAGAACTGGGCGCGGCTTGATTGCCAGGTCGACATCGCATCCGAGTTCCGCTACCGCAATCCGGTGTTTGAGCCTGGAACCGTCGTAGGCGTGATTTCGCAATCAGGCGAGACTGCAGATACCCTTGCAGCACTTCGCCTTGCCAATCAGGCCGGAGTTTCGACTTTCTCGATTTGCAACGTGCCAAATTCGACGATCGCGCGAGAGAGCGGATTCCAGTACCCCACCAAGGCTGGTCCTGAAATCGGGGTTGCCTCGACCAAGGCCTTTACTTCACAGCTCACCATTCTCTGCGCACTTGCGCTCGATGTCGCGCGCCTTCGCGGACTTCAGGTTGGACGGGAATCCGTGCAGGAATCGTTTGCGGGCCTTGCACGCCTGCCGCAGGATCTGGACCAGGTGCTCTCAAAAAGTGAAACTTTCATGCAGATGGGAGAAAAGTTAAAGGACCAAAGAATTATCCTCTTTGTGGGTCGGGGAACCATGTACCCGATCGCACTCGAGGGCGCGCTCAAGTTCAAGGAGCTCACTTATCTTCCCGCCGAAGGCTTCGCGGCAGGAGAACTAAAACACGGACCCATCGCCTACATCGACCCGAAAGTCACGGTGGTGACTCTTGCTCCGAAGGATGAGTGGTACACGAAGACGATTTCGAATCTGGAGGAAATCCGCGCGCGGGGCGGCCACATCATCACGATCGGCACGGAGGGCGATGAAGAAGCAAAAAGGCTTTCCCATGAATTTATCGGACTTCCGAAGTCTTCCTGGGGAACTCAGCCAATCCTGTCTGTGATTCCTTTGCAGCTTCTTGCCTATGGCTGCGCAAAAGCGCTCGGCCGGAACATCGACAAACCACGGAACCTTGCAAAATCAGTGACGGTGGAATGAGCAAGACCGGAGCCCGTCTCGACAATCCCGACTTTGTCCGTGAGATCAGGGCTCCCGAGCTTCTTCCGTGGAGCCAGGCCTTATTCACTGCAAACGGAACGGAGTACCGCTACTCCGGAGGCTGGATCTTTCCGGTAAGCGAGGGCGAAAGAATCGCTGCCCGAGCTTGGGCCAAAAACAACCGTTTTTCGGATTTGAACCTCCTTAAGGATCTCACCTGGATTCCGGGGCCCGAGCAATGGTTTGAGGACGGAACCAATCGCGCGGAGACCCTTGCCTCAAACGAGCGGTTTCATGAACGTGCACGCACGGCATTCGGCTTGGGACTTCAGGCCGAACCTCTTCATGATCCCTGGTTCAACTCCACCGTGGTTGGCGCCTGCCTTGAAAAATCGACCGGCATCACGCGCCTTGCGGTGATCCAGTTTTCGCCGCCCCCTCCGACGATTCAGGAAATTCACCACATCTCTGACTTTGAGTTTTTTGCTTCCCCCTTTGCGGTGACCTTTGAGGAATGGCGAAGACAAAAACAGCTCGCCTATCAAACACCCGAAGGCGTGGACGTCATCAACTTGCGCGAGGAAGATGGTGCCTCATTCTCCAGGATTCGCGCACCGTTTTACACCTGGCCGAAAGAAGGTCCGATACCGATGCTAAGCCCGGTCGAAGCGAAAGGCCGGAACGAGATCGCTTCCAGTTACGAGTACGCTGAAGTGATCCTGTTTTTTGCCTGGTTCTGACAGGCAAGAACCGGCCTTGATCCACAGCAATCAGACTGTTCAAAAAGGCCAAAATGCGAAGGCCAAATGCCCGAATCGAAAGAGGCGTATGTGTAATACGCCGGATTGAGATTTGGGTATTTGGACACAGCAGGTTGGCTTTTTTCAACAGTCTGACGACAGCTTATTGCTGTTCGGTTTGATTGTACCCGTTGTTCAAATAAATCGGCGCCGGATCCGGATCAAGCGTAAGATTCTCGCGGTCTTCTTCCGCTCTGTGAAACATCACTCCGTAATACTGATGTGAGGCGATCACCCGGAGCGCCTCGAAGTCCTGCTGCCAGCTCTGGGCTGCGCGCGTAATCAGCCCACGGTAACGATTGGCCTGAACCCGATTCGCAGTAGGAAGTGCGGAGCGAATTTCATCAAACGGAATTTCAAGACCACACTCCTTGGCAAAGAGAATGTTCTTCGCGTTTTCAAGCGCCGGCACGACTTCACGGAGCGCCTTCACCCGAACCACGTTGCTCACGGGCATCATGTAGCCAAAGAGGGATCCGTACTTGTCGAGCTTCTTGTGATAAATCCCGGTGCTTCCGGCCAAGCCCTCGCGGATGTCGGTGATCACCGGGGTAAAGAACTGGCTTACGATGCGGTCGGCAAGTCCGTACAGCGGAAGCCGGTAGGCTGCGACATCGGATTGCTGTTTTTCAAGCGTGTGTGCAGCAAGCGAAAGGAAGTTCCCATAGTGATTTAGGAACCTGGCAAACTCAAGCTCCCCTGCATCCCGCGCCTGTGCTTCCTTGTCCATCACCTCACCGATCTGAAACGAATGAATCAATTCGTGACCGATGGTATAGAGCTGAACCAATGGACTCTGTTCCTTTGAGATCCACATGAAGCGATCGCCATCCGAAATGAGACCGTGAGGCGTCTTCTTGCGGGCAAAACACTCTCCCGCAAACTGGTCAAGATTGAGCTTCTCGCGGCCCCGGGAATGACGATCCAGAATCGAGATCCGATTCGGAGTTAGGGTGTCACAAAACAGATCAACAAACGAAACCCCTTCATCAATCGCATATTGTCTCAGATTGTATGCCGCATAAGGAAGCACGCTCATGAGCGCGATCAGGGAATGAACATCCGAGTTCTCGCGGCGATTGATGATGCTTTGTAGTTCCATGAGCCTTGGAAACTTCGCAAAATGCGCTTTTCTTGCATCTGCGATGAAGTTCTCGCGCTTTTCCTTCGAGATTCCTTTCGCCTCTTCCATGACCCGGAGCCAGGCGGTACGGATTTCACGGATTTCAGGATCAATGAACTCGGAATCCACAAGCCGTCTGCAGTTCTTAAGCTCCCATTCGGTTGCCGAGCGGGGCGCGCGGCCCTCATGCGTGATCACGAAGGTCTCGCGATAAAGGCTTCGTCCCTCCTCAAGCGTTCCGTCAAAGAGGGAGGCAAACCCGGCGGCGTGCCCTGAGGCCTTGAGTCTGCGGGTGGCAAGCTCTGAAAACTGATCGAGCAGGGATTCAAACCGTTGGCGAAGAAGGAAGGACATGCCGCGCGCCGGGAATTTGGACGTGATCATGGTGCGAATGAGGGATCGCATCTGATTGAGGTTTCTTCGCTCATCCGGAAAGGTTTCAATCTTGTGGCGAATGAGAAAACTCAGGTGGCCATAGTTGAAAAGATCACTTCTCATCATTTCGGAAGTGTATCCCCGGTTCACGATGTCCTGGTTCAGGACATTGATCTCATCGAGCACCATGTACACATCTTCATCCAGAATGTTGTCAAGAGACTGCAGGAGCGAAACAAGGCGCGCCTGATGAAGATTCATCTTGGAATAGTAGGCTGCAATGCTCTTTCGATCGATGCGCTTTTCGATCAGCTCGATCATGCTATAGATCGTTTCCATGCAGCGGGGATGAACGAAAGAGGTGATCTCACGGACCTGGAGTTTCAGCGCGTAGAGATAGCCGGAAACCCGGTAACTTTCGGGATTCGTCTCGCGCACGAGTTTTCTGAGTTCCCGGATGATATTCCCGACTTGAACGAGCTGGGCGCCCACGAATGCTGGAAGCGCGCACTGAAACGGCGCCGGATCATGGGGAGACGCAGCCTCACGTGCAGGGATCGAGTCGGCACTTCCGAGATCATCCACCACCACGAAGGGAGCGTAGCCTCCGCCCTTCGAGGTGTTCACAATCGAGCTCATCGGGCCCTTCTCTTTGGGCGCATACCGGACCAGCGCATTATGGGTGAGCCTCGGGAGCGTTTCGTTTCCGCCGTAGAACACCCACATCCTGATGTCGGCCGCAAGGTTCGCAAACCGGAATCGCACGCGTCCGCGACTGCGAACCGCAACCGGAATCCGCGCAATCTTCACCACTTTCTGATAGGCGAATTGTTCAGGATTTCGTCTGGCCTCTTTGATGACCTCGCGCTGCTTTTTCTCATCCAAAGTCATGAGAATGTAGACGCCGGTCCCGCCCGAAAGGTTCGGCGCCTTGATCACCCAGTCTTCCGGGTTCTTCTCGATGATGTCGAGCGACTCATCCTTGGAAGGAAGACATTCAGGAGGAGTGATCCGGGTTGGACTGAGCCTGAGCCCGCGGGCTTCCAGCTCATTCCTGAAATATTCAGGCGCGTAATCGGTGAGGGTTGCAAGAATGATCTTGTTGTCGAGAAGACGGTTCAATCCCCCCATGTAAAGTTTCCGGCTTACGATGGCATCAAGCGCACCCGGAATCGCATAATCGGATTCAAGCGGAACCGGATTGCCTTTGTCGTCTTGCAAGAACTCGGGATCCGAGGACTTCCAGGGCTTAAGCACGTCAACACAGTAAATGGATTCGCCACTTTCAGGATCGCGAAGCAATACGCCCTTCTCGCGATCAAAAAGCGCGCTATCGCTGTTCACTCGCGAGTAAATCGAAGTCACCACCGGATCAGAGCCATCGACGGTGCGAAGCCGGATCCATCCCTCTTTGTCCTGAAAAAGTTGGCCGGGATCGCAGTACACAAGGCCTGAATACGCGGCAAGCTGATGGATTTCAGGAGCAGCACCATTCGCGCCTCCGGGAGGTAAAAGAACCTGGATTCCATCCTTGCGTCCGGTCCAGGACTCGCCAAGCGAACGATAGGTCTCGCGCAAGACCTTGAAGTGGTCATTGGCGAACACCGAACCAAGAGCGTCCAGGACCTCGGGGTCCTCGCGCAGGATTCCTTCGAGGATGTTCGCGTTGTTCGAGGCGCCAGAAGGGGATCCGGCATTCAGCTCCAGAACCTTGAAGGGAAGTTCGGGGAGCTCATCCGCCCTGCCCTGAAGCACGAGTCCTGTGAGTTTTCCGCGATTTTGGAGGTATTCCTCGACCAGCACCAGATCAAGCCCCACGTTGTCGAGGAAGGGATAGTCCTTCATGTTCTCGTGGTGAAGCTGGGGGATGTAATGCGGGGAGTTTTCGGTGGCATCGAGAAACGCTTTTCGGATTTCGGCAGGAAGAGCATTAACGAAATCGCTCTCGCGGATGGATTTCGCGCCATAGATGCTTTGAAGCACCATGCGAAGCGAAACCATGAGCACCTGAGCCGCATGTTCGATCGAGTTGAAAACGGATTTGGGAAGTGGAACCACCGAAGTGGTCACAGGCACGGTGAAAATCCGGTACACCCCGTCCTTGTCGCTTTTTTGAAACGTGAGATCGCGTTTTTTTAGGAATCGCGTGAGCCGTTGACTGGAATGATGGTGCGACTCAACTGGACGACCCAGGATCGCGTCTACCAGGGTTTGGGAATGGCGGTAACCGCCACGACCCTTGGAGCGAAAGAGGTAGTTCGCAACACTCACCTCGTACTTTCCGATGAAACCCTTGTTGGGCTGGTAGGGGGATTTTGAATTCATTTTTCGAACACCCGCACGATGTCTCCCTTGGGTTGCCGCTCGAATCTTAGATGGCTTGACCTTTTTAATCAAGCTCTTTCTGCTGCAAAAACATGTCGTAAATAAATTTAATTTAATTAAACAAAACTTATTGACTTGTTATACTTATTTAGTTTACTCACTCCGCATGATGATGAAGTCCATTCTGACAGCTTCAATGATGACTCTCTCAATCCTGATCCCGGCGCACGCCCAGGTCACGCTCTCGGACAGGGAGCTTCCGGTACCCTACTCGAGCAACCGCTCGATCCTAGGGTTCCAGCCCTCACTGCTCGCAAGCGAGGAAAGCGCAAACGAGCTCTACAAACAGATGCCGACCTCGATCTTCACCCGAAGATCCGGCTGCTACCAGCGGGCCCACTACTGGTCCCATGAGATGTTCAACTCGCTTGGACTGAAAAGCATGAAGGTCTTCTTGTTCTTCACCGAACGATACCAGCGGGAATTCGATTACCAGTGGTCCTTTCACGTGGCGCCGCTCATTCCCGTGAAGCTTGCGGATGGCTCGATCGAGGAGCGCGTGTTTGACCCGGTTTTCGTTTCTCCACCTGCCTGGGTACGCCCCGAGGACATCAAGCGCTTTGATGCGCGCCCGATCACAATCGCTCAGTGGACCCGGTATTTTATCTTTCCGAAAACCGAATGCCCTTTGATCGAGACCTATGAGGAATACTTGAACCATCAAGAGCTCAATTACTGTTTTGTGATGAAGTCTCCGATGTTTACCTACTCCCCGATTGATTTCCATCGGGACCAAACCGGGCAGTCAGGCTCCATCGGCTCCACTTGGTTCGACCCGAGACTCAAGGTCCGCACGAACTGGAGACCGGGCGATCTTGACAACATGCTGAAAGGCCTGAAGGGGGAATGAGATGAACGGCACTACAACGGGATCAGCATCCATGAGCCAAAACGAAGGTACTTCCGCAAAACTGGTATCCCTTCCCTCCTCCAGAACCCAGGGAATAGAGGAGCTCACCCGACTTCTCACGCGCCCTGCACGCACGTTCGAGGAAATGATTTCGGCAATCGCGCTTGATGGGGGCACAGCCCTCCTTTCTTCCCCCCTTCAGGCGCTCCCCGTACACAAAAGCGCCGGCACCGTGGGTTTCAATTACTCACTTTCTGCAAAAATGCTCGCTTATGTGCGCGTGGGACTGACCACCTCAAGCCACTGGATGGTTCAAGCCCTGATCCTCGACGGTTCTTCGTTCTGGATCACCCACTATTACACCGCAAATGGTGATTTTGCGTACAGCGAGGGTCCAAGCACTCAATCTTTTGAGAACATTCCTCTCGCAGCCTTCGAAACTGCGTGTCCGATCCTGAATTTTCTTTATACGATTGCATCGATCGAGTACCCAAAAACCAACGAGGGCACGGCAAACACTTCTGTTCTTCACACCATCGAGCGTATTTTGAAACGAGTGGAGATCACACGGGGGAAAAGCCTTTCCTTCAACCTCGGTGCCCGCGATCCTGCGATCCTGCGCTTGAACGAAAGGCTTTTGAAACTGGAGCGAGATCCTGTTTACACCTGGAAAGAACGTCAGACGATCTTCTCCAAGGTGAAGGAAGAACGAAAAACATTGATCGCGACCAAGAAGCGCGCGCACCGCAGTCACTTTGTAAGCTACACCCTTCCTCTCCTTGCTTCGGATTTCGGAAACTTTCTCTCCCGCTTCAAGATCCGTCCCATCAGCAATCTTTTCGGACTGATTGAGCGGATCCTTCTTGATCCGATTCGCTGGTTTTTCAAAGTGGTTCGCGGAAACATGGGCTATTCGGTTGCACTCGCGATCTACAGCCCATTCACCTTTTTCTTCATCACCCAACCCATGAACCCCCACGCAATGTGGGCGGTGGGAAAGGTCCGTTCCGCCTACATCGAGACCACCGACAAAATGAAAACCCTTCTGGGATCAGGAGTTGCAGCGAGCGCTGCCGGTGCCGGTGCCGCAGAGAGCACTGAACCAAAATCGGAGCAACCGCAAAAGAACGATCCCGCGGCAGAGAGCGCTGCACCATCGGCTACATCGGAGCATTCTGCATCCGCGCCGGTTTCCGGAATGCCCCTTTCTTCGGATCGCCCGGAAGTGGCAACCCAGAGCTGGGAGGATCGAATGAGCCAGTTCAAGGCCATGCAAATCGCCTATGAAGGTAATCTCGAGATCGCACCCCGCTTTGGACGGCTTGAGCAAATGGAGACCCAGCTCAACTGGCCCCTCATCGTGGAGAGCACCTGGCTTGAAACCGAGCGCTACCTTCAGTTCCTGAACTTTGTGAAAGCAAATGAAAAGGACTACGATCCTGCCTTCATCCGCTTTGCCGAGAAAGAAAAGTCCCGCGCCGAGGAGGTGCAGTTTTATCTCTGGGACCGGAACATCCGCTTCATTCTTGACCACCCCTACACCATGATGGATGAGAGCAAGGAGCAAACCCGGATGGACCACTACGTGGGCCGCTCGTTCATCCTTCTTCGCGACATGACGAACACGCTTGCCAGCCGCAAGAAGGGACTTCCCCTTCCCTACGGCCATGACCGCATCCTCGCGCTCGCCAAAAAATTCGAGTCCGAATACCGCGCAGGCGGGAGCGTGCTCGATCGCTTGAAGAACAACTCAAAACTTTTCGAGAGCGGCGATTCCATGAAAACCGCCGAGCTTCGGAACTACATGAAGCGCCAGTGGGAAGTGCTCTACCTCCTGCAAAACCACGCCCAGGAAGCATCGAACTCCGGACTCCAAATGTACAACTGGTCCATCCGGAACACCGTCCACCTGCTTCAGTCGCTCTACTCCACCAAGCGCGAGGAGCTTTCCATGATCGCCCTTCAATTCAAGAAGGGCCTCAGCCGCTCGAAGCTTTCCGGAAATGCCTCCTTCAAGCAGATCGATTCCCAGTATGAGGCACTCTTTCACATGATGGTGCTTGAGTTTACTTCGATCCGAAAGGAACTTGCGGAACATCTCAAGAACGACATCGAGGCTTCTCAACGAAAACACCTGATCGAAGGACTTGAAAGTTTCTTTCAGGAGCGGGATTCTCTCCTAAAACAGGCGAACCTCATTTAAGATCCGGGTCCGATGTGGACCCGCTTGATCCTGATTCTGAGCTTCAGTTTTGCCGCGACCGACGCGTGGGCACAAGCTCAGCGGGGCTCAAACCCGCCGGACATGAATCTCCAGACCTTCCGTCCGCGAGGAACCATTCCCTCGATCGGGGAAATCCTTAAGAACTTTCACGGCTCCTATGCCGTGTCCTACATGGGGCCACGAATCAATGGCTCGCCTGAGGAAACCTACAATGTATTCATCCCCGATGTGGCTCCCGTCCAACTCTTCCATTCGCTAAAGCTCGGCTATCAGGCGACCGAGAACCTGCAGATCGGAGTGGGGGCCGATATCGTACAGAACATGGTGAACGGCGTGATGGGATCAACGGGAATCATCCGGGGACGCACTTCAGAGTGGTATGACCCATATCTATATTTCGATCTTCCGAATCTCATTCAGGTCGATGGCTGGTTTGTCTTTACGAGCGCCTCCTTCAGTCTGCCCGTGGGTCCTGCATCGCTTGCATCCGCAAAAATCACCTCGATGATCCTGCAGCAAAGTTGGAACCTGAATACCTCAAGCCCCTTCAGTTTTGGATTTGGCTGGTTTTTGAACCCGCAGTTTTACAACGACCCGATCCCGCAGGGGTTCACTGACCGGCAGACCCTGTTTTTGTCGTTTGGGCCGAATCTTGGATTCGCACTCTCAAAAACCATCAGCATCCGCGCCTCCGCAAGCTTCAATGTCGAACATCGCTCGCCGAATCCGAATGGACTTTTTCATCTCAGCGAGGCGCTTCCCGACACCGCTCGCGGAAGCCTGAGCTGGTCGCCTGACATTTCGCCTTTGTTTGTTTCCTTTGGAGGGTATGTGCAGTCGGTGCTCTGGTCGCCCTCGTTTGATACTTCGATCGTAGGCGCGAATTTTTCGATCGGGTTTTAGTTCGACGGCATTGAACCTTTGGATTCTACCTGTTTCAGCATGCACTTATCCATGGCGCCCGTTCTGTCGATCACTTTGGCGTATCCACTCGGACAAATCAGCGGCGCATTCATGCTTTGCTGTACAACGCCGTTTGTGTGGTAGGTCCTTCTGAAACAATAGTCCACTCCCGGAATCACACATTTTTTGACAAAATAACAAGAGCTGGAGCCACTCATTACCCATTGAGGGCAAAAAGTCGCACCAGGCACAAAAGGAGAGGTAACCCCGTTTTGACCGTTACCTCCAGAAATGATCGTACATCCTGATTCCAATACTTCACCAGGCGGGAGAAAGTTGGAGCCGAGCGGACAGGCCAAGGAAGCGGTTCCGGACAGCAGACAAAAGGCAAGAAGGCTTTTTTTCATTTTTATTTCTCCCTTCCCTGATTCTACATATGTGATGGAAGAGATGAAACTGTGTCATTGACGACATATAACCACCCCCGAAGATTGGGTACGCTTTTTTGCCATTGTTCAGAGGTAAGCCTGAATCGGCATGTTTTGTGAATAATCCTCGGCATGATTCTCAACTGCCC
>JAGWXK010000038.1 GCA_018969905.1 Bdellovibrionales bacterium | reverse complement strand
TGGAAATGAGCCCTCTTGCGGCATCAGGAATGTACGAGGATGCCGCTCCTGGTGCGGGAATCGTAACGGGTGTCGGATTGGTGCACGGCAGGGAGGTCATGATTGTCGCAAATGATGCGACCGTAAAGGGCGGCACCTACTTTCCAATGACTGTGAAGAAGCATCTGCGTGCCCAGGAGATTGCACGCCAGAATCACCTTCCATGCGTCTACCTTGTCGATTCGGGTGGAGCATTTTTACCGATGCAATCTGACGTGTTTCCGGACAAGGAACATTTTGGAAGGATCTTCTACAACCAAGCCACTCTTTCAGCCGAGAGGATCCCTCAACTGGCTGTGGTCATGGGCTCATGTACCGCTGGAGGTGCTTATGTTCCAGCGATGAGCGAGCAAACCATCATCGTGAAAAACCAAGGCACAATCTTTCTGGGCGGACCCCCGCTTGTAAAGGCCGCTACCGGGGAGGTAGTGAGCGCGGAAGAACTGGGGGGCGGAGATACCCACTCCCGCATTTCCGGAGTTGCCGACTACCTGGCCGACAATGACGAGCATGCCCTTGAGATCGCCCGCGATGCCATATACCGACTGAACCGCCCCTCACCTTTTGCAGTCGAACGGGCAAATCCTGAAGAACCGCTCTATGATCCCAGGGAAATTGCCGGAATTCTTCCAAAAGACCTTCGACAGCCCTTTGATGTACGGGAAATCATCGCGCGACTTGTGGACGGCTCCCGCTTCCATGAATTCAAACCTTTGTACGGAACCACTCTTGTTTGTGGATTTGCCCATCTTCATGGAATCCCCGTGGGTATCATCGCAAACAATGGAATTCTATTCTCCGAAAGCTCATTGAAGGGAGCTCATTTCATCGAGCTTTGCTCCCAACGCAAGATTCCGCTTCTTTTCCTCCAAAACATCACTGGATTCATGGTCGGAAAGAAATACGAGCACGGAGGAATCGCAAAAGACGGGGCAAAACTCGTCACAGCCGTATCCACGACCAGAGTCCCTAAAATCACCCTTTTGATCGGAGGCAGCTTCGGTGCCGGGAACTACGGAATGTGCGGAAGAGCATTTGATCCGAGATTTCTCTTCATGTGGCCGAATGCCAGAATCAGCGTCATGGGTGGCGAGCAAGCGGCGAACGTCCTCTCCACGGTCAAAATTGAACAGCTCCAGAGCCAGGGGAAAAAACTGAGCCCGGAGGAAGTCGCTGCGATTCAAAAACCGATCCAGGACCTGTATGAAAAAGAGGGATCTCCTTATTTCTCCAGCGCCAGACTTTGGGATGACGGCATCATTGCACCATGGAAGAGCCGCAACCACCTTGCGCTGGCCCTGCAGACCACCCTCAATGCTCCCATTCAGGACACCAGATTCGGCACCTTCCGCATGTAGATCAGGCTCTGTTTAGACTCTATTCGCGGACCATTACGATTCTTGGATTCCTCGGATCCACCAAAGGCTCCTCGGCGGTATTGATTTTTCTCTTCTTTCGGATGTGGTCCGAGACCAGATCCCTGCAATATCCGCTATAATTTTTTTGCACATTCCGGCTTCGAATCCGCTCCATGAACCAGGCAAGATCATCTCCCCCATTCAGGAGAAAATCAAAAGTCGCCAATCTGTACCTTTTTTGATCCTCAATCATGCCACCAGAGGAAGTTCGGATCTCAAGCATCCGATCGGCCTCCCAGACTTCCATATTCCCGTCTCCGTTGAGATCTTCCCTCTTTGCGGGAAGATCCAGGGCACGAATCTTGATTTTCAGCCCTGAAATGCCTACCGTGCCATGGCCACCGGAGGTCGCGATCCGGAACATGAGTTTAAGCTCTGCTCCACTCAACTCCACCACCTGAAGAATATTGTCAAAGGGAAGAGCTCGAAACAATCCATCATAAGTGATCGGCCCGGCATCGAGAGAAGTTCGAATTCCCCCTGAATTCACGAGGGCAAAATCCGCCCGCCCCTTCTCGCGCAGAACATCGGCCACGAGATTGGCAAACGGACTTTCCTGATCCCGGGAATGGAAGAGCGGAAGACCGGATTCTCCCAAAACCTCTTTCCTGAAACGATCCGTACTTTCCTCAATCGGCTTCAACCACGCCTCCACCTCGGGTGAGGGAACGACGGGGGCTCCGTGGAAACGGGCATCTACCAGAGCAGGACTGGCTCCCTTTGGCAAACGCCGCACATCGCAATGATTCGTTCCATCGAAAACCTTCGAACAAATTGGAATCAAACCTTCGATTCGGGTCAACTCCGGAAGAAGTCTCCCGTTCTCGCGCTCGAAAGTCAGATAGATCACATTGAAGTATTGATTGTAGGCCTCCCCTTCGATCACCGGGATTTTATTGATGAAGTGGTGAATCGGCTGATGCGTGTGGCCTGCCACGATTCCATTCAGCAGGGTGGGATCCATTCGGTCAGCCAGCCTTGATATCTCATCCTCGGATTCACAGGATCCGATCCGATCCCCTTCTTTCCAAAGGCCCCATGAGCGGAGTGCTGAATTCTCTTCACATCGGGTTCCGGCGTGCGCAGTCACGATCACGGCCTGGGCCCCGGATTTTCGCAATGCTCCGATCTCCTTGAGAATCTCGGGCACTGGGTCGACAAACTCAAGATGTTTTACAGTATCGTACCTTGTGGTGCTCGGAGTCTGCTGTGTGGAAACTCCGATCACTCCCACACGGATTCCCGCAATCTTCAAGACACGACTTGGAAACACGTTATTCCATTTGATGCGATTTTTTGTTTTCTTATAGAAAATATTGGATGCCAAATAAGGGTAACGTGCCTCCACTGCACGTTTCTTCAAGGTTGAAAGATCAAAATCAAATTCATGATTTCCGATTGCTGCCCCATGGACTCCGAGACGATTGAAAAAATCGACCACAGTGGCCCCTTTGCTGGAGTTGCTCTCCAGAGTCCCCTGCCATTCATCCCCGGCGTCAATCACCAATACATTCCCCTTCATCTCGGCATGAAGTCTGCGAATCATTGAGAAAAGAACCGGTGCACCTCCACTTTGAACCTCCCTGCCATCCGGAAGCTTTCGAACTCTCGGGAGAAGTGAGCCGTGAAAGTCGTTGATGCCAACCACTGCAATGGTCAAATGGTCGAGACTCTGGGACTGAAAGGCCAGATCCGGGGTCTGAACCTCGAAATTGCCCACCTCCGAAACAGGTCCGGGGGGCTGCTTCGTGGCACAGGAAACAAGAACAAGAATCAGGCCAATTGATCTACAAAATTGCATAAATGAAGACTGCCAAAATCATGCGCCTTTTGTAAACCGCAACCTCATATCCAAGTGAAACAAGTCAATGGTCACCATCATTGCTCTTCTCATTTTTTCCACCGGATTTTCCGCCGGATCCAGGATTGACGTCATCTTGGCCTCCCACCTGGGATCCTCCAGAACCTCCATCCTCTCCATTGGGAGACGGCGATGGTGACATTCTAGGTAAGGGCGATGGTGACATTCTAGGTAAGGGCGATGGTGACATTCTAGGTAAGGGCGATGGTGACATTCTAGGTGAGGGCGAGGACCTTGGGCTTGGACCTGGATCGCGATCCGGGAGCGGCTCCACATCATCAGAGGTGGTCGGAAGAGTATCTCCCTTTCCTGTGGTCCCGCCCTTACCTCCTAAAGCTCCACCCTTTCCCTGAGAGAAAACGGCCTTTGAAATTACCAACCCCAAAGAAACAAAAAAAACCAAAAAACCAAGCTTACTTGAGATCCTCATGAGGCCTTCCTTTCTTAAAGTTCGCGATGATTCTAAGGGCAAATCCCGGAGTTCGCATTACAAAACTGAGGGATGACCACGGGGCGATAAATCCGGTCCTGCAGGGGGTCTAGATTCACGGGAACATTCGGGCCTAGCGAAAACCCGTCTGAAAGTCCGCCAATCATGCCCCTTGAGGCCCCAGGCGGGGGCGGAGGAGACGTGGGCCCCCCACCAACGCTCCCAGAAACAGGAGGGGGGGGAGGAAGTCCTCCTTCATTCAGTACAGACTTGATTTCATTAGGGGTGATTGAGCGCGGGCTCTCCTGGGGGCCCCCTTGAGCACCTCCAACTCCTTCAGTTTTCAGCGCTTGATTCTGCGGGAGGGGAATCGGCGCGCTTGCCTCTCCGAGCGTTACGTCCGCAATCCCCTCGATGGTCATAAACTGAACCGGTTTTGTGGAATCCTTGGGCGAATCCACGAATACTTCGGTTCCCCGTACCCCCATGGTCGCAGCCCGGGTCCGGATCTTGAGTTCACGTTTGGGCCCCTGATTCAGAATCAAAGCGCGAGTTTTGCCAAATTTCAGGTCCAGGTTGGCCATTTCTTCCCGATCCGGAGTAATTCCGTACTCTCCCACCAGCATCCTTGAACCCGAACCGATCTGAAAAACAGAGCCTTTTCCAAGAATCAGAGTCGCTTTTGAATCCCCACGAACCTCGATGACCGATCCGACCTTTACCGAGGCCCCGGTCCTTACCCTTGCCGAATCCACCAAAACCGTTCCGCTCACAAGGCCGATCTGCCCCACCACCTTGGCACCTTGCACCGATTGAGCAAAGGAAGAGTCGATGATCACTGCAATGATCGCAGGACCGACAACTGCAGTCCACCCAATGATTTTTTTCCAGATCAGCATTTTTTCATACCTACCCCTGTCATTAAAGCCAACCATTCATCCACAAGATCATTACTCCTGGCAGTCCCTTCATAACGGATGATTTACCTGAAGCCCGATCATCTCCTTGGTGAATCTCGCAAGATCGAAGCTCGAAAGATTCTTCTGAATCGTGAAATCGGCAGACAAGTTCCAATCGCCGCCAATCGAGACCAACAAGCCAGCACCGGCACGCATCAGGAGGTCCCGCCTTCTCACATCCGACTCCGTATAATACTGCCCAAAGAGTTCCGCACTGAAGGTACTCAAAAAACCAAGCCTCCCCAGAAGTGGCGTTGGACACATGTAAAACGCAGGCAATCCAATGCCAAGCAACCGATAATTGCGCCCCTTTGTGTATTGGGCATCCAATACCATCTGAAGGGACAAGAGCTCACTCGAGCCCTTTTTGTATCGTTTGGTGTACCGGATTTTTGCATCTCCGCCGGTCCGGATGTTCTCACCTGCATCGAGCAGGAACTCCTGAAACTGAACCGGAATCTCGAGGCTCGTCATGGTGGTCGCAGTTTCCTCCATCTTCAGCGACCAACTGAGCCCTCCGGTCCAGGAATAAAGCTGGAAGGGACTTCGGTTCAAAAAAAATCCATCTGCAAATGCACCCCATCTCACCTGTCGCGAGCCCACCTGAAAATCAGCTCTGGTGTACGAACTGTTGAAGGCCCTCACCTCAGGATTCAAATAGTGGGTGTAGACAGAAACCAGTCTTGAATCGAATCGATCATTGAAAATCCTTCCGACTCTTCCGACCTGGATTGCGGGAGCAAGAAAATAGCTCGCACGACCGGAGGCAGGGGTTCCAGCTGCGATGGAGTCCGCCAGAAGAAGCACATTCGTGTCATAACCTCCACCAACCCCCGCAGCCACCCTCCAGAGACCCTTTATCTTTTTTGAATACGGGGGAAACTCCTCGCGAATCCGTATGAAACCACTCTCCATCAGCTCAAGGGCCCTGGCACCTGCATTGCCATCAGGCACCTCCTCCTTGGAAAGAATCGCAAGGACTTTTCGTGAATCCTCCATTCTGCCAACCCGATTCAAACAATGGGCATAACCATACAGAGAGGACAGTCGCAATTGTCGATTTTTGGACTCACTTGCCTTCCGATAGGAATGACAAGCCTCCGGGAACTTCTCTTCTATCATCTGAATTCCGGCAAGATCAAACCAAAGATCCTCCTCGCCGGTTTCCGTAGACAAAAACAGATATTGGGCGATGACATCCTCAGCCCTCACATAGTCGCGTTGTTCCAGATAGATTGCAGCATAGGTTCGAATGACTTCCTGATTCACTTCTGCACGAGTCCTAGCTTTCTCATCAGCCAAAACACAATCAAACGCACCCGAAAGCAACTGGATTGCAAACGCAAAGACTACACGATTCCGTTTCAAAAAATGCAGGCTCACAATCTTCTCTTTTTCCCTTTCCGGGGGTGAGTGCGATTTTGATGATAGCTCGCAGCCGAAACCTTAAGCCGTTGACCGGGCATGATCACAGACCCCCTCAATCCGTTCACTCGTTTCAGATACGCTACCGAGAGCCCACGGCGGGAGGCAATGCTTTTCAGGGTATCGCCCCGCCTTACAATCACAACTTGAGCGCGGGAAAGACGCTCCACCTCATCTCCGGCACCCCGCTCGGGCCTCACCTTGATCCGATACTGTGCAAGATCCGGAATTCGGCTCTCCAGGCTCTTTCTGTACTCTTCCGGAACCCAGATCTCATCCATCTTCCTGCCCGGATGGGTGTGGGATTTCAGGTAGTGAGGATTCACAAACTGCAGAGTTCCCTCCGGAATGGAACACGCATTCTCAATTGCCTGAAAGGGAATCGGGGAAGGAACAGTGATGAGCTCCACATCGGGATACTTTTTCTCTTCATTGATGTAAAACCCAAAAAGTTCTGGATTCTCACCGATGTATCGGGCCGCAAGGAATTTTGGAACATAGTCCATGGTCTCCCTGGGCAAGCGGTTTTTTTCAACCAACTCCCAAAAGTCGCGTGTTTTTGCCCGCCTGATGGCACCGCGAATCCTGCCAGGCCCCGCATTGTACGCTGCCATGGCAAGGTACCAGGAATCGAACTGTCGGTAGAGATCACGGAGCATTTTTGCGGCTGCCTCGGTTGCCCGAATGGGATCCCGGCGCTGATCCACGTACGCATCAGCCGCCAATCCGTAGAGCCTTCCCGTGGTCTTCATGAATTGCCAAACACCCACAGCTTTTGCTGAGGATTTTGCATGGGCGTTGAAACCGCTTTCAATCATCCCGAGGTAATACAGGTCGGTGGGAACCCGGTTTTCCTCCAGTATGTTCTGGATCACTTCCCGATAGGGCTCCCCGCGATCAAAAAAGCGCTGGAAGCGTTCGCGGTCTTTTTGAGAAAAATACTCGATCCATTTTGCAACTCGCTGATTGAACTCGAACGGAATCTGCCGCTTTTTTCTTATGTTTTCTGGCTCGGTTGCGATATCCGGATCCTCTTCAGAATCCACTCCGTTCACTCCCCCCCCCTTTCCAGGCTGATCTAGATCGGGAATCTCGGTCCCCTCTTCCTCGCCCGCCATCAGGTCTTCCTTGGGAATCGGAATTTCCGGTGACATCCCCGGCAAAAGAGGAGCATCATGAACGTGCTTTTTCGGGGTGGAGCAGCCACCCAGTACGCAAAGGATTGAACAGATCATCACCGGTGTCGAAACGAAGCGCATTGAAACTAGAGTAATATAGTCAAAATCCCTTGTCATCTCTTGATTCTTCCGATACCTTAACCGGCGAACCATCACTACAAACGGATGGTGTAACAGGAGCAATTCAATGGCAAATAAACGTCAGTCGGGTAAGCGAGCCAAGCAGGCCGTCGTCCGGCAAACCAGAAACAATACCGTAAAGACCGCAACCAAATCTGCAGTCAAAAAAGCAATCGAAGCTGTTCAAGCCAAAGACATGAACAAAGCAAAGGAAGCCTACATGATGGCTGTAAAGGCTCTGAGCAAAGCCGCATCGAAGGGCACGATCCCGAAGGCGCGCGCCTCCCGAAAGATCAGCAGGCTCACCCTTCTTGCGAAAAAGATTCTTCCGGATGCTCTGCCGATCAAAACCGGAACAGGAAAAACGAAGACCGCCGCAAAGTAATCTTTTTTGAAAAGACCATTCCAAGCCCGGAGATGATTCCTCCGGGCTTTTTTATTTCCAATCCCCTGGGGTCAGCGGAGAAAGTCCCTTCGCTTTTCTCGCAGCCGAGCAACGGGTATTTTCCACTCCCGACTCAAAAGAGGCCTCGAACTCTCGACACGGACTGGGCCGGTTCCCATAGATCCCGCAACTCACGTGCTTGCCGACCACGCCCTGAAGAGCTACACAGCGGGGTTCGACAGAAGAATCCGTGCCGATCATGAAACTTCTGTGAGTGTTCAGCTTCTCCGTAAACTGGTCAGGCACGGGCTCAGCCCAATAAAAAGATACCCTGAAATAAGCACAACATGCACCGCAGGAGAGACAGGGATGTGGGCTCATGGTTCAGTGTTCCCGATGGTAACAGGCCGCAACATCCCGGATAGTGAAGAGTGAATGAAACTCCACGCCAATACTTTTGAACTTCTCGCGTCCACCCGCCTCACGGTCAACGAGGGCAAGCACGTGAGTGGCGGTAAAACCTTCGTTCCTCAAAATCTCAATGGCCTTCAGCGCCGAGCCACCGGTCGTGACCACATCTTCGAGCACAAGAAAACGCGCACCCGGTTTGAAGTTTTCGACTCCCTCGATGAATCGCGAGGTTCCATGCTTCTTAGGTTCCTTGCGAATCATAGTGGCAGGGACAAAAATCCCTTTCCTGAATGCCGCAAGGGAGAAGGCCATCACCAGCGGATCAGCACCAAGGGTAAGCCCGCCCACCCCGTCAAAATTGAGTTTTTCCTTCAGCATCCAATCCACTCCGAGACTTCCAAAAAGGGTGGCACCTTCGGGGTGCAGAATGGTGGGCTTCAAATCAATATAGAAGGAACTTTTTAGGCCCGATGAGAGCGTGAAGTCCCCCTCACGGTAACTTAGTCCCGCAATCATGGAAAGAAGAGCATCTCTCAAGATCCCGCTCCCTTCCGTACCCAATCGCGCAGGTCATGAAACACCTGATCCTTCACTGTTTCATTGAAAATCTCATGATAAAGACCCGGATAAACAATCTTCGTCTTATCCGGATGGGAAAGCTTTTCAAAAACCTTCTCACTGGCTGCTGTGCTCACCACACGATCCTCTCCTGCAAGCTGAAACAATACCCTGGTGGATGCCGGAATCCTGATTTCCGTCTCGCGAATTCGCTCCATGGAATCCACAAAGTCCAGATAGAACTTTGGCGTAGCCTTCGTGTGATGAAGACTGTCGCGCTTGATCGCCGCGGCCACAGCGGGATCATGACTCATCAGGGACGAGTTGAGCCCGGTACCCATCTGAAGAGAGCCCCAGACACGCGCAAGAATTCGAGCGGCCACCTCTTTCACCACCGGAACCTCGACGGTGAGACCCAAACAGGGGGACGAAAGCATGAAATTACGGATCCCAGGATCACCTGTCTCCTGAATTGCGAGGAGACTCACCGCTCCACCCATGCTGTGGGCAAACCAGTCAAGGTCTCCTGACTGATCCACTTTGGCGCGCAATGCGTTCCATGCCAGGAGAGCATCATCCACATACTCCTCGAAAGAATCAACATGCCCCCGAATGCCTTCGCTGCGGCCGTGTCCCCGAAGGTCCGGAGCAAGAAACAGATCATACTCATCCTTCAAATAATGGGGAAAATGCTGATATCGCCCACCATGCTCCCCTTGCCCGTGGACCATCATCAATGCACGTTTCGGAGTAACCCCGCGCCTGCGAAACCAGTGAAAAAAAATGGAATGCTCACCATCGGTGGATTGCGCCACTTCCGTTTGATACTCAAACGAGGACGGAATCCCGGGAAACCCCTCAGGAATGATCATGATACGTATCTTTCAATCGATGCACGTGCCTCTTCATTGATCTCAGTGAACCGGAAAGAAAATCCGCGCCTGTCCTCCAGAATCCGAACAATCACTCCTTGCGCAACAAAAGGCTTTAGCCCCGTAGACCCGGGCGGCATGACGTTCAGGCGGATTTTTTCGCCTGTGGCGCCAGGCAATGCGTCTGTCAGAACCTGCATTCCACCAATGCTGATGTCACGGCACACTCCCGAAGAAATCTCTTTCTGGTTGGTCAGGTAGATTTGAGCGACCAGGGGTTTTCTTGGAGCAGCCCTTCGTTCGGCTGGTTTGGCCTGAACTTGCGCCTGTGCCGCAGCTCCCGCAGAAAACTCGGGAACCTCATGGATCGGCTTCCAATCCGCGAAGGTCTCCTGCCAGACAAAGGCACCCGCCATCACTTGTCCGATCTGAACAAGGCGTTTCAGCTCGACCTCGGCATAGGGTCCTGTCTGGGTTTCATTTTGAAACAAGAACCACTTCACCGCAGGAGCTGTTGCCTTTGGAGGAGGCGGTGGAGCGGCAACTTTCGGTTTTGGCTTGGGCGCCTCAGGTTGAAGCATCTTGAAGAGCGGGTGGTCGCAGATTCGCATCCATTGCCCCTCGGCTTCCCTGTAACAATGATCCACCCAGCTCACATCTTTGTTCTGAAGCTTTTCGTAGACCTCAGATGGCCGAAAAGGTCCGATGTAGCCTTCGCCTTGCGCAAGAAACAGGTTTGGTTCATTTGAATTGAATTCGATTTGCATCGTGTTCTCCATTCTAATCACTTGCTCGCATTCTTGTAAGCAAACGGATATTTGATACTGACTGGCACACCGCCCGCGGGCTGAGGAAACTGGATCCTGCCAATCACCTCCAGAACGCACTTCTCAACACCAGCGCTTTCCATCGAGCTGCTTGCGATGGAAAGAAGCGAGGCCCGACCGGACCCCCCGATCACAAAAGCAGTCACGATCTTTCCAGCCAGATTCGGATGACCTGCGTTCACCTCACGCTCATAGCAATACCGGAACTCATCCCTATGCGCACGGATCGCAGCATCAATCGCATCCCGATCAATCGACCCGATCACCACAGTCTCCTTGCCGCCTCCCACATTGAGATCAATACGGGTTTTTCCACCAATGATCCCCGTTCCGGTGCCCTCAGGTCCAAGTCCGGTACCGATCTTTCCGCCTCCGCGCCCCTCGGTTCCGGTTCCACCAAGCAGAGTATCGGCATCACCGCCGCCACCCTTGCCACCCCCTTGAAGAGCAGCCCCACCGGCTCCTGCAGTAGAAAAACCACCGAAGCCTTGAATCTTGGATCCCGAGGCCCCAAGCTTCTGTCCGGAAGCACCCATCAGATTCAGGATCTTATCGGTAGCTCCCTTCATCATCTGCACCGTACCGTTATCCGCACTTTGTGAAATCGCCCCGCCCCTTCCATCGCCAGGCAGCGGAGAGGCTCGTTTAGCTTCCGCTTGGCGCGTTGAGCTTTGAGGCGCATTCTTCGCCCCCCTTGACCCTTCTGTCCCTTGGGCTCTTGCACCGGCTCCCTCTTTGGCTTTATCCTGAGCTGCCTGTTTTTTTCCGGGTTGCACCGACTTCACCTGCGCCGACTTGCCATCTTTTTCCTTCGGCTTTGTGAAGTCGATCTCCACTTTTTTCGGAGGATCCATTTTCTTCACATCTTCTCCCGACTTCTTTGCCAGGGGAGTTGGACGCTTGATCGAATACTTTTCCGGATGGTAGAGAACTCTGCCGACTTCGGGGGGAAGATCAAGGGTTTCGGGCGGAACAACTTCCATTTTGCTCACGCCAAACAAAAGCAGTGCCGTCATCACCAGAGAAATCAAAAGAGTCCGACCCAGAAATGGATCTGAAACGAATTCCGCTTTTCTGGTCAACTCCGGAGGTGGTGCCGTCCGGCTCACATAGAAAGACAAAAGTCCGATCTGAATTTTTACAAAGTCATTCTCTCCCACCGGGATCAGGGCTGAATTCCCTTGGGCCGCCCTGGCCTTGATCAGGTCGGCAACAGAATGGAGCTTGCCTTCAAGATACAGAACGCCCTTCATGTTGGACTCAATTCTCAGCATCCACTGACCGCCCTGCTTGGAGATAAAATCCCACGCCCCGCTTTTCGCGAACTGCCGGGAGATCTGAAAGTCTTCGCTCCCGGTAGCACCAAGACTAACCGATTCCTCCGCCACAAAGTGTTTCACATTCAGGATCACCCCGTTCCAAGAAGAAACCACCTCAAGGGCCTCTTTGGTTGCGGGACGGTAATCGAAAATCGGAGTAACAGTGGCGGGATCAATCAGCAGCAAAGCCTGATCCGGCAAGCGCTTACCTCCATCCGGTTTCTTGAATCCAAACCGGATCATCGCATCCCCAATCTGAATCAAATCCCCTGAGCGAATCACGTCGTTGACCAGCGGCTTACCGTTCACAATGACCCCGGTAGGGCTCGCCAGGTCAATGAGACGGGCTTCGCAAGTGTTCTCGCTAGCGCCCCATTTGATCTCAAGGAGAGCATGAATCGGCGACACCGTCACCCCGCTCAACTTTACGTCCGCAGATTCCACGCTTCCAAATACAACACGCTCCTTTGCGACAAGAAGGATCTGCTTCTTACCTGCCTGCTCCACTTCAAATGAAGCTCTCAGCTCTGTTGTCTTCTGGGACTTGATCTCGGTTATCGCTTCCATATCCTCGCTCCCTTAATTGCTTTGAATCGAATCCCTGAGCATTTCGCGTCTGAAATTCACACGTCTTTTTGTCAGTGAATCAAAACGCTCCTGATTCCGGTTTTGGAAATAGAACTCTCCCGGGGTCTTGAGCTCCCCCTCAAGACTCAAACCCTCGAAATCGATGGTCTGATTTTCCGGATAGATCACTTTTTTCCCAGGTTCCTTTGAAACCGGAGTCTTGGCAGTTTCACGGGCCTCCCGAGCCTTGGCAACCGGCGCGACTACCGCAGCAAAAAACACGACCCAAAAAACCTTTTTCATAACTGACACCTTTGCTTCATTCGGTTCACGGAAATACGCTCAAACCCCTTCAACTCTGCTCCACCCGCGATTTCACCAAGCCTCGACAGACACTCCTCGCCCTTCAACTGGGAGGACTCACGAAACTTTCGGGTGAATCGATCGGACCTAAGCCCGAGTGATTCCGCCTTTTTTGAGTTCAAACTGGTTTCAGTTTTCTTTCCCAGACCCCAATAGGCAACCGCAAGTGCATCATGAACTTCTCCGACCTTTACTCTCCTTGAGGCATTCTGGAGATGCGGCAATGCCAGATTGAAGAGACGGTAGTAATTGAAGATGTGACCCAGGTTGAACAAGGCCGCAGCGTTGCCGGGTTCCACTTGAATGGCTTTTCTCCAAAGAGTGACGGCCTCATTGGCAGCAATCCAGTTCTCAAGACCAAGATCACTGATCATCACGACAGCCCTGTTGTTTTGGGCATCCGCATACCGCGCTTTCAGGGAAAAAGAGCGATCATAAGCAATGCTTGAGAGTCCCGGCTTTCCAAGACCCCAAAGAAGGTTTCCGTAGTCAATCCAGGCAAGGGCATCATCGAGATTTTTCAGCAAGGCTTCACGCACCTTTTTGAGAGCCTCTTCCCTCCCGATCTTTCCACCATCAGGATCCATGCCGATCAACTTGATCCCGGCACGCACACCCTGGGAATGTCTCATGCCCCCTACTCCAGCATCCACAAGACGATCCTGCAGGATGGGAAGAGCCGGCGAGAGAAGCTGCTCTTTTTGGGCTTTCTGATAAGCCCCTTTTGCAAGCTCCACGGCCTTTTGGTTGAAGCCGGTGACCAATTCCATCATTCCCGACTTCAGCTCCGGAGTTGCCCTTGAATCAGAGAGGGCGTTCTCCACATCAGTCGAGAGTTCGAGTGCGATATCACCCATGCGCTCGGTTGCAGCAATTCCCCAGGGGCCATCCAGTCCTGCAGCCTTCTGATAGGCTCCGAACACGGACGACAACTCCGCAATTCTTGCGTCGTACGATCGTTTCAATTTCTCTGCCGGGAACTCTAGAGGCTCCCGTTTCATTTCTTTTTCTGCAAGCTGTGCGAGTCGGAATTGGGCATAGGCAATGTACGGGGACCTGGATGAAGGTCCCGAACGAATTCCGACCACGGATTCGAACTTTTCCCGCGCAGGCTTCTGATCCTGTTGAGCCAGGTAGAAATTCGCGATCTGACAGAGGCATTCGGCCTTAAATGAGCTATTCATTGCAGCGCACTCTTTCCAGCTCTGAAGAACGCCTTCCTCGTCTCCTTCATCGATCGAAACCAGAGCAATCTTACGAAAGAGGCCCGCGCGCTCCTCGTCATTCTGCGCCAGACCCAGAATCTGTCGATAAACCCCGACAGCCTTCTTATACTGAAGAGCCCCCGCAAAAAGCTCAGCGCTTCCCATGAGACTTGCACGATCGTACAACAACTTTCCAATACCTAGAAACAGCTCCGCTGAATCACTAAAGAATCCACGCACCAAGAGTTTGGTCGCCTCCCGTTTCACCGAAGGAACCAGGGTCACGCTCTTTGGATACCGCACCCGCCACTCCTTCATGACCCGGACCACCTGCTCAGAGTCCCCTTGTTGTGCATAGGATCCAATGGCACCGATGTACGCGCTTTCCGCCTCTTTTTCCGAGGTCGCGTTCCGGGCAAACTCCTCGTAGGCCTTTCCGGCCTTGTCAAACTCCTTGCCCTTTTCAAAGCCAGAAATCTCACTCACCCTGAGGTTTCTGGCGATGATTTCAAGGTCCTTCTTGAGTTCGCCCTTCATACGCAGATCCGTATCCAAAAGAGTGGGTTCGCGGGAAAGATCCGCATAGGTCCCTTTGGTGGGTTCGAGCTTAAGCCAGAGCCTGGCTGCATACACACCCTGCGGGTGATTCGGAAAATCCTTTGCCAATGCTGAGGCACGTTTGATTGCAACCGGTTTTTCGGCAGAATATTCGGAGAGCAGATAAGCCGCCTTGTACCTTGCTTCACGGGACTCGAAGGAATCAGGAATCGAGCGCTCGAGCAGATCAGATGCCTCGATGAAATCGCGCTCCAGCTCCGATGGATCGGCTCCCGGCTTTTCTCCCGCCTTGCGGCGCTTCTTCAACTCCGAGTCCAAACTACCCACCCAGAGCTGGGCCGCCTGCTTGGCGTACTTTTCGTCCTTGTCCTGAATCACTTTTTTGTAAAGCTCTGCAGCAGCTCCCGGCTCACCCTTCTCCCTTTTGACATCGGCCAGGTACATTCGAACCTCATTCAGCTCGATTTTTCCCGCTTTGTCAGAGGCAATGAACTTGTTCAGATAAATGGTGTAAAACAGATCGGCCGCATCAAGAAACTTTCGTCCCTCTCTCTTGTCGTCTTTTCGGTTGTAACGGTCATGGTTGCCCACGGCGGTCGATCGAACCTGGCGTCTCAAGTTGACCACTGCGATCTGGGTGTCAGGATCAGAAGATCTCGGAACCTCGATGTTTTTGAGTCTGGCCGCCGCACTCTCGAAGTTCTCCTTCAAAAGATCCAAATCCACCATCTTAACCGCAACCCGGAACGAACTCTCATCCCGCTGGTCGGTCTTAAGCAAAACCTCATAAACCTGTTTTGCTTTTTCAACTTGTCCGGTCCTTTCATACTCCTTGCCGAGTTTTTCAAGAACCCTCACAAGCTTCCCATCACCACCAGCGTTTTCCCGAAAATAATCGATCGCCTCATCCACCCGTCCAAGTTCGGCATAGTACACTGCCAGGTCCCGAAGACCCTCTTCCCGGATGCTGAGCAACTTTTCTCCACCGCCTGAAGAGCGGGCAATCTCGATCGCTCGCTTCATGGTGGTTACCGCATCCTGACTCCGGCGCTGTCGATAGTAACACCATGCCAACTTGTGATATATCCTGGCCTTCTGGGCCGGATCGTCCGTTTTCTTGATTGCGATTTCGTATTGTCTCTCAGCCTCAGAAAAATCCCCGCCCTGAAAGGCATCGTCCGCCAGTGCCCGTATCCCCTCGATTGAAAAGGGCGAATCCGGAAACTCGTTGGCAAGTTTTTTGAAGTACAGGGACGAAGACTTTTTGTCTCCATACTCGCCGTAGTTGTAACCAAGAAAAAAATAAATCTGATCGAGCTTTGGTGATTTTACATCCAATTTCAGGATAGTCTCGGCGGCCCCGATCCCGTTCCGCAAGTCCTCACGCGATCTCATTCGCACAAACGGGGCGGAAGGATTGGATTTCAAGGCCTTTTCATGAATTCTACCTTCGAGCAGAAAATCCGCACGGTAGGCCTCCAGGTAGAGTTCGGCAAGCCTCAGATACAATTCGCTCTTGCGATTTTCAGGATTCCGGAGTCCAAGAGCCATCTTCACCGCCTTGATCTCCTCGTTGCGGAGTTTCTCAATACGAAGCTCTTTGTTCGACTGCACCAGCTGATAGTCCTTGTCCATCGGCGCAGCAATTGCAGTCGAATGGATCATGAGCGCAACCAGTGAAAAAAAACGAATCCAATCAAGGCCCTTCAATCGCATTTCCCTTTCCGCACTCACTTTCAAGTGCGAACACATAGTCCCCGATCTCGTCATTCCAGAATTCCCCGTTAAAGGACCAAAGCAACTGATCATCACGGCGAACCGGAATCCGGTTGCCACGATTGCGTTCCGTTGAGACCGCAACTTCCGGCTCCATGAGCTTCTCCTTCTCGTGAGAAAGAATATCGATCTTCATGAACTGCATCTTTTCAAGGTCGGAAATCAGTACCTGATGGTGATCGATCATCGAATTCCGGACAAAAACTCCGCCCAGAAGCTGAATCGTTCTGACCCGCCAGTCGAGTGCTGCCTTCAGGAATCCGGGAAAACCCGCCAAAGGTCCGGTCCTAGTTTCAGGTCGAATCGCATCAAGTCTTTGGATTGCAATCTTTTCCGCGAGAACCCTGTCCTGCGAAAGTGAAAGGGACTGGAAATATGGCGATCTCACAAAACGGTTCAAAAACCGATGCATCACAATGTCAGTATGAAGCTTGTCCTTCAACGCCTTGCGACCAATTGCGAAGTATGGCCTCGCATCGCCCGGAGGATTCCGTTCCACGAATTTTTTCACATCAATCGCAAGGGTTCCGAGCCTTCGATTGAAATCCTCGATGATCCGCCCCGCATCGGAATAAAGGCAAAGCGCAAGGTAGGCCTGGGCCATGAGCACATCCACTTCGGAGTTGAATGAAAACTGAAGTGCCGGACTCTTGTACGAAACAAGCTTCCCGAGAGTTCGATTGTACTCCTCTTTGGCATAAGCACTCCAAGCGTGTTCAAACAGGGTATCCGTCCACACGAAACTGGCCTTGGGAATTATGTCATACTTACGGTCCGCCTCCTCGAATTGGCCCGTCTCGTAAAGTACGCGGGCCTGATTTGCCACACATCGGGCCCTGAGGTCCCGGGCCGCATCTTTCCGGAGAGCATCCCATTTTTCCGCAAGGGCCCCCGGCTGCTCCCGCCTCAACCCTTCTTCAATGGAGCCCGGTTCAATCTGGTTCCGCTGCTCCGAGCGCTCCTCGCAGGATTCGAAATCCATCAACGCCTCACGCGTCTGATTGAGCATCAGCTCCGCAGTTCCTTTCAACTGAAGCGAAAGAGGGTATAGAGAGCTTGAGGGGTCCACCAAGACCGCGGACTGGAGCGCCCCGGAATAATCTCCGCTCCCAAGCTTGTCTTTTGCAATCGCCAGATGAAATGCGTTCCTTGCCCTTGGGGCATAATCCTCGGCCCGCGTATAGCGGATCAAAAACTTTTTCAGAAAGTCCGTTCCCGCCCGATCCATAAACAGCGGTGCAAGCTCCAAAACCTTTTTGGATGCGGCACGATCCTGGAACTGGATGGTCCGAATGAAAAAATAAAGCGCCGATTGATCAAGTCCGGCACGCACAAGGCTTTCCGTGACCCAGGCATAGGCCATCGACTTCTCCGGAACAGAAGAAGTGCGATTGGCGTCATTGAAGGCTATGCGCGCAGCCGTGAAATATTGGCCCGAATCAAAGGCCCGTTTTACGTCAGAGTAATTCGCGCGGGCCTCACTCCCAAACAGGAGCACACTTCCCTGGATCAGTGCGACACCGAGAAAAAACTTCAGAATCATAGCTTGTACCCGACTCCAACATTGAATGCGAAGTTGGAATAGATCGCGCGATCATCAGGCGCTCCGACAATCCCGGTATAAACTCCAGCGCTATAAAAATGACCGAGAAGATCAAGTCTGACCTTCCAGTGCTCGCTCAAATGGAAAAGATGCCCGGTACCCAGGTAAACTGCAAAAAGGTTTTCTGAGGTCCAAAACGACGCCGAGGCCGCATCTTCCTTGCGTTTTGGTCCGATGTCGGTCGACAGGGAACCAAGCCCCAGGGAGAAATACCAGTCAAAATACAAAATCGAGTTGAATACGTTAATTTTTGCGTACCATGGAGCCCAGTTGAATAGGAGACCAACCTGGGATTTCACCTCGCGGATGTAGGGCGAATTGGAGCCTCCGAGCGGGATTGCCTCCTCAAGAGCAAGATAAGAATTGTTCACCGAGTGAAAGCGGGCAGAAAAAAAAGCTTCAAAACCCATGGATTCGGAAAACCAGTACCCGAACCGTGGCTGAACCTGAACCACGGTTCGATAAGGATCGCCCAAAGACAAGCCTCCCATGGCGAAAATCTCGGCCGCTCCCGCCTTCCGGTACCGGCGGTTCTGAAGAACATAGATCTTCTTCTCGGGATCGAGCCAGCTGAAGTTGTACTCGTCGTCAGCGGCAAAAACTGCATTGATATCAAGGCATAGAGAACAAAACAGAAGCGCAATCGCGCTCCAAAACTTCCATTTCATCAAACCCACTTCCGGTCTATTTTTTTCGGTCGACCATTTCTTTCAGTTCTTTACCTACCTTGAAAAAGGGGACTCGCTTGGGTTCGACCTTGACCAATTCTCCCGTCTTGGGATTGCGGCCCTCGTACGCACCGTACACGCGATTCACAAAAGAACCAAAACCACGGATCTCGATCCGATCGTCTTTCTTCAAGGTATCCGACATCATGTCGAAAACAAGATTGACGACCGTCTCTGCCTGACGGTTCTGAAGGTTAACTTTTTGCGCAACGATAGAGATGAGGTCTGCCTTAGTCATTGAGAGGTTCTCCTTAGTAGACATAGGTTAGGAGAGATAATCAGTGAATAGCAAGGAAATCAAGTGGATATGTTGCTTGCGCGTTGTGTTTTCTGACGGCCATCCAGGATTTTTCGCCGATCCCCGAAGAAACCACTCTCATAAATCAAGATTGTTTAATAATTAGATACTTTTTAAACCGATTTAGTTTAATCAGCTCTGCTTTACATCCAAAATGCCGGGAATCTTCCAGAGCTCAAGCAACAGGTTAGAGTGATCCCGGTTTCGCCCAAGGTATGCGAGCCGGACTTCAGGCTGTCCGCCCGACAAGATTTCACGATAGTCCTCCAAGTTCAATTCATGGCTGTACATCAAGCCTTCGATCGCAGCCCGGGTCACATCATCAGTTTTTTCACGAAGATGCAGGGAAATCTTAAAGAGCCGCCTCCGCTCCAAGAACCGATTCTCAAACAGCGTGACCGCAACCAATACAAACACCATCAAAACACTGACAAACAGCGCCACTTCAAGCTGCCCGATCCCGATCAACATGCCGATCGCGGCAACAAGCCAGATACTGGCAGCCGTAGTCAGCCCCACTACGTTTTCCTTGCTCTGAAGGATTGCACCCCCGCCTAAGAACCCAATTCCGGATACAATCTGAGCCCCGATCCTGCCGGGATCACCGGGCTTCATCCCCTCGGAAGCTCCATCAAACGCCACCAGAACGGAAATGGTCGTGAAAAGCATCGAACCGACACAGATCAGCATATTGGTTTTGATCCCGGCTGATTTGTTCTTTAACTCCCGCTCAAGCCCGATCAACCCGCCGCAAAAAAGTGCGACAATCAACTTTGGGCCGAGATTTTGAATCATTTCAGAAAAACTCATTGCGTGCAGGGTGGGTTGAAATGCCATACTTCCATTAACGCAAAATTTAATGGTTTTGTGAATTGGAAATCGAAAGGATCTTCCCCATGTCGCTCTTTCAAGGAAACTGCGTAGAACTGAAGCCCATCAACGAAATCTCGGGCGCATTTGAGCTCTCGATCAACCTGAAAAACGAGTCCGTAAACAAATTCAATGCCGAAACCCTGGCGGAGCTGAAGGAAGCACTCTTAAAGCTTCCAACAAACCTCTCAGGCCTTCTGGTTTCGAGTGGAAAAGAGACCTTTCTTGCAGGTGCCGACATCACTGAGTTTCTGGAACACTTCAAACGACCCGAGCCCGAGCTTGCAACCTGGATTGGTGAGACCCAAACCCTCTTCAATCAGATCGAGGATCTTCAGGCCCCCACCGTTTGCATCATCGCAGGATTCGCTCTTGGCGGCGGATTCGAGTTTGCGCTTACCTGTGATTATCGGATTGCAGCCACAGGCGCAAAAATCGGCCTTCCTGAGACCAAACTTGGAATCATTCCGGGCTGGGGCGGTACGGTTCGCCTCCCCCGTCTGATCGGGCTTGACCCAGCGATCGAGTGGATCACCAGCGGCAATCAGAATGATGCTCAAGAAGCGTTCAAACTTGGAGCAGTTGACGCCGTGGTGGCTCCAGCGGATCTGCGGAATGCCGGCCTTGATTTGCTTTCGAAATTGACTCGAAATGAGCTGGAGTGGAAATCAAGAAAGGGCGCCAAGAAATCAAAACTCACCCTGAACTCCAACGAAAAGACCATGGGCTTCTCCATCATGAAGGCTGGAGTCATGGCGGCTGCAGGACCGAATTATCCGGCGCCATTTGCGGCAATCGAGGCGATCGAAAGCTCCCAGAACCTTGGCCGCGATGAGGCCCTGAAAAATGAGGCGCTTCAGTTTGCAAAAGTTTCAAAGTCCACCCAGGCCCGCGCCCTGGTGGGAACCTTTCTTGCAGATCAGGCCGTGAAGAAAAAGGCAAAATCCGCAAAAGCGATCGCAAAGGAAGTGAAGCGCGCAGCTGTCATCGGCTCAGGAATCATGGGCGGAGGAATCGCCTATCAAAGCGCCTATTCGAAAGTACCGATCCTGATGAAGGACATCCGGGAAGAGGCGCTTGCACACGGCATGAAAGAGGCTGCAAGCCTGCTCGACAAACAGATCCAGCGGGGCAAAATGACCGCAATGGGAATGGCGGACACGCTTTCTCGAATCACGCCCACCCTTGATCTTCAGGCCGTAAAATCCGCGAACTTTGTGGTTGAAGCGGTCACCGAAAACGAAAAGGTGAAGATCGCAGTACTCCAGGAACTCGAGAACACTCTTGATCCTACCGCATTTCTCACTTCGAATACCTCCACCATTTCGATCACGGGGCTCGCGAAGAGTCTTAAGCGCCCAGAGAACTTCTGCGGGATGCATTTCTTCAATCCGGTTCCAAAGATGCCGCTTGTGGAGATCATCCGCGGGGAAAAGACCTCGCCCGAAACCATTGCATCGGCTGTTCAGTATGCAAGCCAGATGGGAAAAACTCCGATTGTGGTGAATGACTGCCCGGGATTTCTGGTAAACCGGGTTCTGTTTGCTTACTTCACCACATTCAATCAGCTGGTGAAGCAAGGCGTGGATTTCGTACGCATCGACAAGGTCATGGAAAAATGGGGCTGGCCGATGGGACCTGCTTATCTTCTTGATGTGGTCGGAGTCGATACCGCCCATCACGCAAGCGCCGTCATGGCCAAGGGATTTCCAGACCGCATGCCTCTCCATGAAGACGACAGCGTTGCGATCCTTTATCGCGCCAATCGCTTCGGACAGAAAAACGGAAAAGGGTTTTACACCTACTCGGTCGATGCCAAAGGCAAACCGAAGAAGGAGATTCACCCCGAGATCTACTCAATCCTGGGTCAGGATCCATCCGCTCCGAAGGCCGATGTGTCGGATGCTGAAATCATCGACAGACTCATGCTGCCCTTTGTGTTTGAAAGCGCCCGCTGCCTTTCAGAAAAGATCGTCGACACCGCAGCCGAGCTGGATCTAGCAATGCTCACCGGGCTTGGATTTCCTCCATTCCGCGGAGGGCCCATGCGCTATGCGGAAGCCGTGGGCACAAAAACATTGTTTGAAAAAGGATCGGAACTGAACAAAAAATGGGGCCCACTTTTCGAAGTCACCCCAGGAGTGAAGGAGGCATTGAGCCATGTCTAAGTTGAATCCCCGTGATGTAGTGATCGTGGATGCAATCCGTACCCCGATGGGAAGATCCAAAGGCGGTGCGTTTCGGAATGTTCGTGCGGAAAATCTCTCTGCCCACCTCATGGACTCCCTGCTCGATCGGAACCCTGCTCTTGATCCAAACGAGATCGAGGACATCATCTGGGGCTGCGTGCAGCAAACTCTTGAGCAGTCGTTCAATGTGGCGCGAATGGCACAACTCGTAAGCCGAATTCCATTCCATGTCAGCTCCCAAACCGTGAACCGCCTCTGCGGATCTTCGATGACCGCGCTCCACATGTCAGCCCAGGGAATCCAATCCGGTCAAGGCGATGTCTACATGGTCGGCGGAGTGGAACACATGGGGCATGTGCCAATGACCTTGAATGTGGATTTCAATCCGAAGTCACATCGATCCATCTCAAAGGGCGCCCAGAACATGGGGCTCACAGCAGAGCTTCTCTCCAAGATGCACGGAGTTTCGCGAGAGGAACAAGATCGATTTGCACTCAGATCCCATCAGAATGCCCACCGCGCTACCATCGAGGGCAGATTCAAAAATGAAATCGTTCCAACCCAAGGTCACGATGAAAAAGGATTCATAAAAAACTTTGATTTCGACGAAGTGATCAGGCCTGAATCCACCTATGAATCGCTTGCAGCTCTTAAACCCGTGTTTGATCCGAAGAACGGCACGGTTACCGCGGGAAATGCATCTGCCATTTCGGATGGAGCCTCGGCCCTTCTAGTGACTTCGTATGAACGGGCCCAGAGTCTGGGCTTAAAACCTCTGGTAAAGGTGAAATCCACGGCAGCCTCGGGATGCGATCCATCCATCATGGGGTTTGGACCGGTTCCGGCCGTTCAGAAATGCCTGAAACGGGCGAATGTGAACATTCAAGATGTCGATTTGTTCGAGCTGAATGAGGCCTTTGCAGCGCAAAGTCTGCCTGTGATCAAGGCCCTTGGACTCATGGATGTGATGGAGTCCAAGATCAATCTGAATGGCGGCGCGATTGCTCTTGGTCATCCGCTTGGATGCTCGGGCACAAGGATCACAGCCACTCTGATTCATTTGATGAAATCAAAGAAGGCCCGTTTTGGGGTTTCCACGATGTGCATCGGCTTTGGTCAGGGAGTTGCCACGCTGCTCGAGAACCTGGAGTAAGCATGGAGGGAAGTCCTCTTTCAAAGAGACACCTTTTGCTCCTCGCATTGGCCTCGATTTTGCTCGATTCCGGACTTTCCCTTCTGGAAATTCCTTTCGGTGGAGCACTCCCTTTCGCGATCACGGTGGAAGAGATCCTGGAACTTGTGATTTCAAGCCTGCTTGCCGGTAACCGGCTGAAGCTCACCTGGCTTGACCGAACCCTGGGTTTTTTGCCGATCCCGGGAGTGACTGCAATCACGGTTCACCTGATACGGAATTGGTTTCAAAATTCAAAATCAAAGAAAGAGAACCCCTGAAACGCCTTACCGGTCAGAACCCGAACCTGAAAACTTTGCGCGAGACCTATTTGCCCTAAATCCTTGCAATTAAACAAGCAAGGGGCCGAAGGTACCACGCGCTTCTAGCAGCCTTCCGCATGGTACCACCAACGACCCTTTTGAAAAACCATTCTTGCAGACTACAGGCCTGGCCCGCCAATGGTGCTTGAGCTGGATGAACCAGAGCCGCTTGAGCTGGATGAACCAGAGCCGCTTGAGCTGGATGAACCAGAGCCGCTTGAGCTGGATGAACCAGAGCCGCTTGAGCTGGATGAACCAGAGCCGCTTGAGCTGGATGAACCAGAGCCGCCCCCGCCACCACACGGGCCTAAGCTATCATTATGTTTCTTGCACTCTTTCTTTTTATATTCCCTGGATGATCGCTGCCTTCGCTCCTTTGAAGAATATTCTTCATCATCCGAATCTTGATCACCATCATCATCACATTCTTCATCCTCATGGCGGAACTCGTGATCTGATTTTCGAAAGTCATCCCGTCCCAAATGCCCGAAAAGAGCCTCCTTGGGCAAACAAAGGGTCTTTTTTCCTTTATGGCAGACAAGAACCTTCTCTTTCCCGTTTTCATCCTTGCAGAGGAACTCGTTTGGAATATCACCCACGACGTCCTTGACTGAGGAGCTTGCGGCTCCCGGGATACTTGATTTGGAGAGACTTGAAAATTCGGGATGGACATACGGATCTACGGGCCCTACCTGGATCACCGCATCCTTTGCACTGCAACCAACAACCAGGAAAAATCCCGCCAGCCAAGCAAACCCTGATTTAAAACGAGTTTCCGCATTCATACCAATCCCCCTAAAGATTGATCCCCCGATCAAACTTCATCAGTATCGCAAGGTCTGACAAGCCAAGCAATGCGTCACCAAAGACACATGAATGAATCCCGTTGAAGCTCCTTGATTTCAATCGCTTCACCCCCGACTCGATCTCCTCCGACAGGAGAAAACGTTACTAACTGGCCTCGATCGCTGTTGTTGGATGACCAAAAGAAGTGAGCCTGCGGTTATGGAAAGCCACATAGATCGAAAGGTGATCGATCAG